>JBKOZS010000115.1:0-4845 GCA_046726015.1 Acidobacteriota bacterium | reverse complement strand
GTTCCGGCTGGCGTGCTTCAACCGATTGGAGTGACTGTGCGACGCCCTGATCGAGGAGTGAAAAGTCCTTCAGCGCAAGGCCCGTCACCGGCTTCCCCTGGTGATCGAGCACTGTGGCCGTGATGCGCACGGGGCGCGCAGGGGTTTCTTCGGCGCCACCCGCGGCCGCCACGACAAGAGCAAGAACGACGAGCAGCGCGTGTCTCATGAAGGGCGGCCCGGGGATCATCTTGCTACAATTCGCGCGTTGCTAACAACCTGTCGCCGAGGAGGATACGCATGATCGCCTTCGCCCTTGCATTGTTGCTCGTCCCAGCGCCCGCAATCCAGGCCGCGAGCACGCAACCCCCACAGGCCTCGGACGTCTCGCTTCAGGGGGATATCCTGAAGGACTGGGAAGCGCAGAAATCCAAGTTAATGAAGCTCGCCGCGGCCATGCCTGATGACAAATTCAGTTTCAAGCCGAAGCCGGAGCTGCGCACGTGGGCCGAACAGCTGACGCACGTCGCGGGCGCAATCGTGGGCACCATGCGCCGCCTCGATACCGCTGTCACGGCGCCGACACTTCCGCAGAATGCCACTACAAAGACCGACGTGCTGAAGGCGCTCGGCGATGCGTTCGATTTCGGGACCGAGATCCTGAAGAAGCAGACCGACGCAACGCTCGTGCAGGGTGTGCAGGGGCCGAATTACTACGGGCCGGGCCTGTCCACACGCGCGCGCCTGGTGTACCGAACGATGGTGCACACCGAGGACGAGTATGGCGTGATGACTGTGTACCTGCGATTGAACGGGATTACGCCGCCGGCGAGTGAGCGGTAGGGGCTCGGGGGGCAGCGCTCTGAGGGTCCGCCTTCCACCTTCGCGGCTCCGCCGCTACGGTGGACAAGTCGCGGTAACCGGGTATCCAAGTTAAGGGATTTGTCGCGATCAGAGGTCCGCCTTCGCGCTACGGCGGGAACCTTTTCGCCTGATCACGGCCGAGCGAAAAATTGGAGGGCCGTCACTCCGGTCGCTGCGAACCACCGTCGGGAGGAGTCGCGGTCGAGGGCAGCTTGTAGAGCGACGGCCCGTGCGCGCATCTTACAGGGGATTGGACGGAACTGGAAAGGCATTGGTCTGTCATTACGAAGAAAAATTTATGTCGTCCTCCGGGCCATACAGCCGCTGTGCTCGCCGGAGGACGCGGCGGGAGGCCAGGGCCGAAATTTCCTGCACCTCGGCTGGGTACTTTCGTTGCTTGCCGGAGTGCTGTCCCGCCTGCCGCCGGAGGTTTGGTCGTGATTCGCAAACGTCTCGTGAGCGCCGCGTGTCTATGCCTCTCGGTCCCGGCCCTGTGGCCATCTGAAGCGTTCGCCCAGCGGCACGGGTACCACCACAGCCACTTCTCAGTGGTGGTTGGGGCCGGCTTCTATTACAACCCCTTCTTCTATTACTCCCCCTTTTACTGGGGCGGTTGGGGTTACCCGGGGTGGGGTTTCGGCCCGTATCCCTATCCGTACTACGGCGGTTACTGGTACGGGCCCTCCTTCTCGGACGCGCGCCTGCTGATCAAACCGGTCGACGCCGAAGTCTTCGTCGACGGCTACTACGTCGGCCGGGTCGACAATTTCGATGGCATCTTCCAGCGGCTCGATCTGCCGCCGGGCGAGCACGAGATCACTGTCTATCGCGAGGGGTATCGCACGTATCGGCAGAAGAATCTGTTCAGGCCAGGAGAGGGTTACAAGTTCCAGGCGGCGCTCGAACCGCTTGGTGCGGGTGAAACTCAGGAACCGCGGCCGGTAGTCCCGCCAACATCGCGCGACCCGCAGTCCCGTTACGGTCAGCCGCCTGGTCCGCCTCCGTATCAGCCCGGGCCCGAAGGTGGCCGGACCATGCCGTTACCTGAACAGCGGGGCGAACGGAGAGGGACGGAAGGGTTTGGAACGCTCGCCGTCCGCGTCCAGCCGGCGGATGCCATCATCACGATTGACGGTGAAAAGTGGGACAGCCCTGAAGGCGGCAGCCGGTTGCTCGTGCAACTGCCGGCCGGCCGTCACCGGATCGACGTGCGGAAGGACGGCTTCAAACCGTACTCGACGTCCGTCGAGATCCGCGCAGGAGAAACTGAAACCGTCAACGTCAGCCTGTCTGTCAGCGGCGGAGTGCAGCAGGCTGCTGAAATACGCCGCCTGCATGTCAATGCTGAATGACGAATGCCGAATGCCGAATGCCGAATGCCGAATGCCGAATGCCCAGCTCCACGATTTCGGCATTTGGCATTTGACATTAGGTGAAGCGGCGCCGCACCGCCGTCAGGGTTGCGACAGTGTAGGCACCGCGGCGGGACTTTCGGCTGGCAGCCACAATTCGAACATCGCGCCACCCCCTGGCGCATTCGATGCCCGCACCTCGCCGCCATGCCGACTGACGATGGCTTGCACGATCGAGAGGCCGAGACCGCTGCCGGACGGAATCCGCGTGCCCGCGCGCGACGCGTCCGCCTTGTAGAAGCGATCGAAGACGTGCGCCAGGTGTTCCGGTGGTATGCCTGGGCCGGTATCGATCACTCTGATTCGTACGCGCTCTTCGTCCAGTGACGCGTGAAGTGTAATGCGACCGCCGTCCGGCGTGTGGCGGATCGCATTCGCGGCCAGGTTTTGAAGCGCCTGTTCCAGGCGAGCGCGATCTCCGGAGATGCGCGGCGTGCCCTCTTCGATGCGGACGTCAAGTGCCAGCTGGCGGTCGCACAGCACCGGCCGGTGCCGATCGGTCACGCGATCGAACAACTCCCGCATCTCGACCGCTTCGGTCTTCAGCCGCTCGCCGCCCCCTTCGAGGCGCGCAACGTCAAGCAGGTCGCCAATGATGGCCTCGAGCTTGTGGGTTTCTTCTTCCACGATGCCAAGGTATCGGCGACGGGTGGGGTCGTCGATGCGGATCTCAGGCATCGCGAGCGTCTCGACGTAACCCCGAATCGCGGAAAGCGGGGTCATGAGCTCATGCGACACGTCCGCGAGCAGTTGTCGGCGGGCGCGGTCCGACGCGGCGAGGGCCGCGGCACGCCCCTGGAGATCGTGCGCCATGCGGTTGAACGCGCGCGACAGCGCGCTGACCTCGTCGCCTCCGGCCTCATTGGCGCGAACGTCCGTTCGTCCTTCGCGCAACGCCACGGTTGCCACCTCCAGTTGCCGCAATCGCGCATGCGCGGGCCGGAAGATGAGAAGCGCGGCAACCGAGGCGCCAATCGCGAGCAACGCCAGCCCGGCAAGTGCGAGCGTCGGCGCGATCTCGCGCAGGCCAATGAATGCGGGAGGAGGATTCCTCGGTACGGCGGCCACGCCGACTTCGATTTCTCCCTCCATGATCGAGGCGTACTCCGCGCGGCGCGGACGCACCGACTCGCGGCGGTGCTCCCACTCCAGTTCTGCCTGCGCGCCTCGCCTCAATCGCGCCTTGGCCTCTTCGATGAATCCCGGCGGCAGCGAATTTGCCCCGCGGTTGGATCCGGCGCGGCCGTCACGCAGGACGACCGCGAACGGCTGGACCGGCCGGCGATAGCGCGGCGCCAGGTACGCGTCCAGCACCACGTCGGAATTCCGCGCCAGCTCGTTCTGCACGTCCTGCGCCGCGGCGGCCGCCAGTTGTGAAGGTGTCCGGTAGGCCGAGCCCCAGATCCCGTTCGTCAGCCAGAGGAACAGCACGCCCTGCGCGGCGAGCAGCGCCGCCAGCAGGGCAACGAAGCCCACGCCAATGCGCCAATACAGGCTGCTGTACCAGACGCGCTCAGACATCGGCGAATTTGTACCCCGTGCCCCACACCGTCAGGATCAGCCGGGGCTCTGCGGCTTCGTCCGCGAGCTTCTTGCGGACCCGTTTTACGAGCGTATCGACACTTCGTACCGTGATGTGCGTGTCGTTGCCCCACACGCGCTGCACGAGCGCCTCGCGGCTGAACACGATGCCGCGATTGCTTGCGAGCACGTAGAGCAGATCGAATTCGTGCGCGGTGAGATCGACATCGCGCCCGTCGATGCGCGCCGTGCGACGGGCGGGGTCGACCGTGACGCCCGCGACGGTGACGGCCGGACTTGCCGCCGTGATCGGTGGCGTGCGCCTGCGGCGCAGCAGCGCGCGTACGCGCGCGACGAGTTCTCGCACGCCGAACGGCTTTGTCAGATAGTCGTCGGCGCCGCTTTCGAGACCGAGGACCTTGTCCGATTCTTCGCGCCGCGCGGTCAGCATCAGGATTGGTACGTCGCCGTTGTTCGACTCGCGCCTGATCGCGCGGCAGACCGTCACCCCGTCGAGGCCCGGCAGCATCAGGTCCAGCACGAGCAGGTCGAAGCGCTCGCTACGCGCCAGCCGAAGTCCCTCGTTGCCATCGGCCGCCGAAATCGCATGAAGACCTTCGAGCTTCAGGTGCAGGAGGACGAGTTCGCGGATGTTGGGATCGTCTTCAACGACCAGCACCCGCGCCGCAGGGCTAGCTTCTGTCATGCGACGAGTGTAAACGGGCTGCCATGGCCGACGTGGCATGCCACGGTTTTTTCATCAGCCGGCCACCGTCCCGACACGACGGTTGTATCGTGGACGTGTAAGGCGGGTCTTCCACCTTCGCGCGAGGCGCTTCGGCGGACCATATGAACCAACGAATATGGTCGCACCCGCTCTCGGTGTCAAACGCCGTAGCAGATGCGCGGCGAAGGCCGATGCTTGATTTAGTGAGCCCCGCGCACCTACACTCGCCGCCATGGAAACCCTTGATTTCTGGTCGATGCTCTTCGTGTTCATGCTCGCAACGTTCGTCGGGTTCCAGGTCATTCAGAACGTCTCACGGCTCCTGCACACACCGCTGATGTC
>JBKOZS010000114.1:0-47490 GCA_046726015.1 Acidobacteriota bacterium | reverse complement strand
GATCAGGACATCCCGGTTCGTCAGCCGCAGTCGCCCGAGACTGCGCCCGCCCTCCTCGTAGTTGTCCTCGATGCCTTCCTTCGCCTGGAACACCGCCGCCTGGCCGCCCGCCATGATGGCCTGCACGATGCGCAGGTCGGTTCCAAACGTTGGCGGCATCTCGGCGGCTTCCACCACGCCGAGCCGGCCGCTCGTCCCCGCGCCAATGAAAATGACGCGCCCGCCCTTCCGGAGGGCCTGGGTGATGATCTCGATGCCGTGCGCGATCTTCTCTCGCTCCTTATGAACGGCGGCAACGACCTTGCGATCCTCGTTGACCACCATGTCGATGATGTCGCGGACCGGGGTCTTGTCTATCGCGAGGCTGGCGGGATTGATTTGCTCCGTCGGGAGCGACTGCCACTTGGACTGGGTTGGCATGACACGTTCCGCCGAACGCGAACGCTCGCGTTACAGGCAACCGCGTACGTTACTCGCCACCGAGGCGCAGTGTCAAACGACCACGGATCGCCACACGGAACAACACGGAACAAAGACTTTCCTCGATCTCACCTTCATTGTTTTGGATCCGTGTCCGTCCGTGTTAATCCGTGGTCGGTAGTACACTGCAATATCGATGCGCATTGAACCTTCCATAGACCGCGTGGCCGAGCTCGCCGCGCGGCTCGAGCGCGAGCTTGCCAAGGCGGTGGTCGGCCAGCAGCGCGTCATCCGAGAGATCCTGATCGCGTTCCTTGCCGGCGGGCACTGCCTGCTGCGTGGCGTCCCCGGCCTTGCCAAGACGCTGCTGATCAAGAAGCTCGCCGAGGCGGTCGATCTCCGGTTCAACCGCATCCAGTTCACTCCCGACCTGATGCCGTCCGACATCCTTGGCGCAGAAGTGATCGAGGAGGATCGCACGACGGGGAAGCGTGTGATCCGCTTCATCCGCGGTCCGATTTTCGCGAACATCCTGCTCGCCGACGAAATCAACCGCACGCCGCCGAAGACACAGGCCGCGCTCCTCGAGGCGATGCAGGAGTACCAGGTCACCGTCAGCGGTGTGCGTCACGATCTCGAACGACCGCTCTTCGTGCTCGCGACGCAGAATCCCATCGAGCAGGAAGGCACGTATCCGCTGCCCGAGGCGCAACTCGATCGCTTCATGTTCAACGTGGTGATCGACTATCCCTCGGCGGAAGAGGAGCGCCGCATTTTGTCGACGACCACCGGGACCGCCGATCCCAGGATCGAAGCGGTTGCCACCGGCGACGAAATCGAACGGCTGCACGCTGTCGTCCGCGACGTGCCAGCCGCCGACAACGTCGTCGACTTTGCCGCGACCCTGGTTCGTGCGACCCGGCCCGCAGGAGAGGAAGCGCCGGACTTCGTGCGCAAGTGGGTGCGCTGGGGCGCAGGGCCGCGGGCCGGCCAGTCATTGTTGCTCGGTGCCAAGGCGCGTGCGCTGCTCGAGGGGCGGAGCGTGGTGGACTTCGTTGACATCCGCGCGATCGCGCTGCCGGTGTTGAGACATCGCGTGCTGGTCAATTTCCAGGCGGAGGCGGACGGGATCGACGCCGACGAGGTCGTGCGGCGCCTGCTCGATCGGTGATGTTCGATCCTGCGGTGCTCGCGACCATCGGCGATCTCGAGCTCGTCGCCCGGTTCGTCGTCGATGGCACCATCTCGGGCCTCCATCGCAGTCCCTTTCACGGCTACTCAGCGGAGTTCAGCCAGTATCGTCACTATCGTCCGGGCGACGATTTGAAATACGTCGACTGGAAACTCTTCGCGCGCACCGACCGCTTCTACACGAAGCAATTTCGCGAGACCACGAACCTCCTGTGTCAGATCGCCGTTGACGCGAGCGGATCGATGGCATTTGCCGGGCGCGCAGGGGTGACGAAGTTCGAATACGCCCGACTGGTGGCGGCGTCCCTGGCGCACCTCGTCGTCCGGCAGGGTGACGCCGCCGGACTCGTCAGCTACGCAGACACCATTCGCCAATACCTTCCCAGCCGCGGCGGACAGGCTCACCTGCGCGCGCTGCTGCTGGCATTGAGGCGCACGGAGGCCGAAGGGGAGACGCGCGCCGCGCATGCGCTCGGGCGCACGATCGACCTGCTGCGACGACGAGGGTTGCTGGTAGTCATTTCCGATTTGTACGACGAAGACGACCAGGTCGAGAGGGCCCTGGCGCGTGCGGCGCATATCGGGCACGACGTCGTGGTCTTTCACGTCCTGTCGCCCGAGGAAATGGAACTGCCGTTCCGCGGAGACGTCGAGCTCGACGATCTCGAAACGGGCCGTATCGTGCTCACGAACGCTGCGATCACCGGACGGGTCTATCGTGAAGCGATGGCGGAGTTCCTCGAGCGATGGCGGACGCGCTGTGCCACGCACGGGATTGACTACGTGCGCCTGGTAACCGACATGCCGCTGGATGCGGCGCTGCGCGCGTACTTGTGCCGGCGCAGCGGAGGGCGGGTGAGCTGATGGCCTGGCTGATTCCCGCAGCGCTCTCAGGCCTGGCGCTCATCGCGGGACCGATCGTCATTCATCTCTTGACGCGGCAGCGTGCTCCGCGCGTGCCATTTCCATCCGTGCGGTTCGTGCGCCCGTCGGTTGCTGCAGCAGTGCGCCTGCGAACGCCGAGTGACGCCGGCTTGCTGGTCATTCGCGCGGCGATTATCGCGGTCGCCGCACTGGCCGCCGCGCAGCCGCTGTTGCTGACCAGGTGGCGGCTCGTCGCGTGGAACGGTCGCACTGCGCGAGCGATCGTCATCGACACGAGCGAGAGCATGCGGCGTGTGGATGGTGCAGGGCGGCAGCCGGCGGCGCTTGCCGCAGACGTGGCAGGCGCGGAATCGTCGTCGGCGTTTCGCGCGGTGCGTGTAGAGACCGGCGACATCCCGGATGGCCTCACCCGGGCGGCACGCCTGCTCGACGCCGCTCCGCCGGCTCGACGCGAAGTCGTCATCGTTTCCGATTTTCAACGTGGGACGTTGCCGGAATCAGCGCTTGCGGCGATTCCGCCCGACATCGGGGTGCGCCTTGTTCGCGCCGGACAGCCAATCGACAGGCGGGAAATCCCGACAACTGCTGCGACGTCATGGCAAGGCGAGCACTGGACACCAGCCGTTCGCGTGGATGCTCGTTCGACGCAAACGACATGGAAGCGCGACCCGGCCGGCGCCGACGTCGGGCTGACCCTTGTCACGTCCGCTGGCGAGGAGCGTGCCGGCGCCGCGACGGTGCGAGCGGCAGCATCGCTGGGTGCGTTACTTCAACGGGACCGTCCGGTGCGGATCGTGTTCCCGGGCTCATCAAAGGTAAGCGCGAGCGTCGAGCCGCTGCGAACGCCGTGGATGGTCAACGTGGTGCTCGCTCTGCGCCGAGGGGACGCACGTGAGTATCTGGCGCGCACGGGCGAGCAACGTGGCGTGCTGGTGCTGGAAACATCGGCGACGGCGGGGTCGGTGGCCGCGGCCGCGCTCATCCACGCGGTGCTTGCCGCGCGCGCGCACCCGATCGTCGATCCCGAGGCGGAAATCGCGACCGTGAGCGATGCCGACCTCGCACGATGGCGGCGCGATCCGTTGCCGATCGACGCAAACGCCTGGCCTCGTGCCGAGCGCTCGGACGCGCGCTGGCTGTGGGGCATCGCGCTCGTCTTGCTGGCGGTCGAATCCTGGATGCGGCGCACGCGCGCGACTGCGCCGAGGCACGTTGATGCAACCGCCGCGTGACCTCTCCGCGGACGACAAGGCGATTGCTCGACTGCTCGACGCAACCATGCGTCGGCTGCGCATAGCAGATGCGTTCCGCGCCGGGGCGGCAGGGGCGGCGGCCGCGGCCGCTGTCGTTATCGTGGCGCGGACCCTTCATGTGCGGATGCCGCTTACTGTCCTTGCCGCCGCTTCCGCCTTCTTGCTGTTCAGTGTCGCGCTCTATGCAGTGCGTCGACACCGTCGAACGCCCGGGTACGCTGCGGCGCGACTCGAAGCCGCTCATCCTCAGCTTCACAACGTCATCGTCACCGCGGCAGAACTGCTGTGGAACTCCGAGCGCACGCCACCGTACATGCGAGCGCGCGTATTCGCCGACGCGGCGCGCCTCAGTGACTCGACGTCCGTGCGACCGGCAGCGGCGCTGCCGCTGCCGTCTGCGTGGCTGCTGGTTTCAGCGATGCTGCTGGTTGCCGTCTCACTCATGCCTTTTCGGCGTGTCAATCGCGAATCGCGTCCAGGCGCGGAAGCGGAGCCGACACCGGCGGTGTCGTTGCAATCCGGCGACGTGCTGATCGAAATCCGGCCCCCTTCGTACACGGCGCTTCCGCCTCTGCAACTTCGTAATCCCGGGTCGGTCGAAGCGCTCGCGGGCAGTCGCGCGGTGATCACCGTGGCGATCTCCTCGTCGCCACGCATTCGGATAAACGGCGTCGACCTGTCTCTCAGGAATGCTCGAGGGGGATTCAGCGCCGAATCGGTGCTGACTGAGAGCGGCTACATGGCAGTGGGCGCGACGGGCAACGAAAGCCAGCGGCAGCTGATCCCGATCACGGTGAAACCGGATCGTGCCCCTGACGTTCGCATAACACTGCCCGCGAAGGATCTGCGCGTGCCGGACGGTTCGCACACCATTCCCCTCGAAGCGACCGCAACAGACGATCTTGGCCTGGCCGCGCTTGAAATCCGATACACGAAGGTGTCGGGCACGGGCGAGCAGTTTGAATTCCGGGAAGGGAGGCTGCCGATCGCGATGAGCCGTGCGTCGGGCACGGACTGGCGCGCGCGAGCCGACCTCGCCCTCGGAGCGTTGAAGATGGAACCCGGGGACGCGCTGATTTATCGAGCCGTTGCGCGTGATCGGCGACCGGAGGAGGCGGGCACGTCCTCATCGGAGACCTACTTTGTCGAGGTTGCCGGGCCAGGAGAGATCGCCCTGGCGGCGTTCGAGATGCCGCCGGACCGCGAGCGATACCTCCTGAGCCAGGCGATGATTGTGCTCAAGATCGAGCGCTTGCGCGCGCGCGAGCGCACGATGACGCGCGCGGCCGTGCAGGACGCTACAGCGAGCATCGCCGCGGAACAGCGGTCGGTGCGCGCGAACTTCATCTTCCTTCTCGGCGGGGAAGTCGAGGACGAGGAACAAGAGGCGGAGGCCTCGACCGAGATCGCAGAAGGGCGATTCGAGAACAGCGCGCGCCGCGAGATCACGCTGGCCACACGGCTGATGGCGCGAGCGGAACAGGCGCTCAGCGCGGCATCGACTGGCACGGCCCTGCCCGCCGCGCGAGACGCGGCCCGCGCCCTCCAGCGCGCGTTCGGACACAATCGTTATCTGCTTCGCGCGCTGCCGGATCGAACCACGGTCGATCCTTCACGGCGGCTCTCCGGTGACATGAAGAGCGCCGCGGACTGGCAGCGTGCGCTGACGCCTCCCTCCCCAGATCCGCTGGTCACAGCCGCACGCGACGTCCTGCGTGCGCAGTTCGCGATCGCGCGGTCGCTTGGTTCCGACCCGGCGCAGAACGGGTTGCTTGCGGATCGCCTGGGATCGCTGGCCGAGCGCCTACTGACAATCGCGCCGGCGAATGCCGACCTGCAGCGCGGGTCACGCGAGATCGTTGCCGCGCGCGATGCGCTGCTGCGCGGTGACGTCCCGACCGCGCGAGCGGCTCTGTACCGTTCGGTGCCGCCGGTGCTCGCGCTGGCCCAGCGCGGACGCGTCGATACGGACGCAGCAACGGCGTCGACTGACCGCGTCGCGGGCGCACTTGCCATCGAGGCCAGGCAATGAGGATGCCGTTCGACCGGATTCGCCTCGGGCTTCGATAGCTGGCAACCGCGATCGCGCTTCTTGCGATGTGGGATCCCGCGATCGGCCGCACGACTCAGGCGCGACTGCCTATCGACGTCACAGGAAGTTCCCAGCGTCAAGATGTCGAACTGCAGCTCGCCGGCGAAGGGTTCCCCGTGAATACAGGCGCCGCACCAGTCGCCATCGTCACTGCAACCGATCGGCCGCCGGAGACGTTACCCGGAGTCCCGCTCTGGGCACTCGACGTGTCGCAAGACGAGGGGCCGAACGTACGCATCAGGCGTGCGTGGACTGGTGGCCCGAGGCTTCCGGGGCAGTCCGCGCGGGTGTTCGCCGAGATCGATGCGCGCGGCACGATCGGCCATAAAACGGCGGTCATCCTCGAGCAAGACGGGATCGTTGTCGCGTCGAGAGAGCACCAGTGGGCCGGGGACGGTGAACGGTGGCAGACCGTGTTCGACTATCTGCCGCCCGATTCGTCCCCTGTGACCCTGCGAGTGACGGCGCGGCCACTTGAGGGCGAACCGCCCGGCGACAACGAAGTCGATGTGCGCGTCCGCGCCGCCCGCGAACCTCTTCGCGTGCTCGCGTACGACGCGAGCGTATCGTGGCCGGCCGCATTTGTCAGGCGGAGCCTGGAGGGGGAACCGGCGTTCGCCGTTTCCGCACAACAGCGCGTCTCTACCGGCGTGGCCACGCGAGCGGGACGGCCGCCGGCAGGACTGACTCGGTCATCGCTTGCACCGTACGAGGTGACGATCGTCGGCAGCCCCGAACACCTGTCCCGAGCCGAGGTCGACGTGCTGCGCTGGTTCATTGAGGAACGTGGCGGCGTTGTTGTTTTCATCCCCGATCGGCGGCCAGCCGGCGGGTACCGCACACTGCTCGGAGTGGACCGGGTCGAGGAACGCATGCTCGCCGAGCCTGTCACCCTCAACGTGGACGGATCGCCGACGCTGCGCGCCTCCGAGTTGCTTGTGGCCCGCCAGCTGTCGCCTGGCAGCGCGGTGCTCGCGCGCGCCGGATCGGATCCCGTCGTCGTATCGTCGCCACGTGGAGAAGGACGAGTCGTATTCTTCGGCGCCATAGACGCCTGGCGCTCGCGCGCGAGCGACCAGGACGCGTTCGCGCGCTTCTGGCGGCGGACGCTGATCGGAGCCGCCGTGTCAGTGCCGCCGCGGCTGCAGGTCGAGATCGAACCCGCACTCGTCCATCCGGGAGAGCGCGTGCACGTCCGCGCACGCCTTCGTGCGACCGAGCTGACTTCCCGATCGGCCACGATCGTATTGCCCCCGGTGTCTGCGCACGTTTCATCCGCCCTTCCGCAAACGACCGTTCCGCTGCGACTCTGGCCAGCTGCCGAACCAGGCACGTACGAAGGTGAGTGGACGGCATCGAGTACGGGCGACTTCGACGTCACGATCGCGATTGGTGACCTCACCGCGGATGCGACGCTGACCGTCGACAGGAATGTCGCGCACGCGACCAACGATGACTCGGCCGGTCTCGCGCTGGCAGCCCGAGCGTCGGGTGGGGAGGTTCGTCCGGCAGGAGAGGCAAGCGCCCTGGTGGCCGGGCTTTCAGCACGGTTTCCCAGCCGCCCGGTGCGCGTTTCCACACATCCAATGCGCTCGCCGTGGTGGCTGCTGCCTTTTGCCGGCGCGTTGTGCGCGGAATGGGCGTGGAGACGCAAGCGGGAGCTGCGATAGTCGGATGTCTTCTACCATCGATACGTATCTCGCCTACCTTCGTGACGTTCGCCGAATGTCCCCGAACACGGTGGTGAGTTACGCGCGCGATCTTGCCGCGCTCGCCGAATTCGCTGATAAGAAGTCACAGGACGTCGAGGCCCTCGATCGCCGCGGGCTCGAGGCGTTCGCGCGGCAGCTCATATCGTCGGGTCTGTCGCCGAGGTCGGCGGCGCGCGCCATCGCGTGCGTTCGCGGCTACTACCGATTCCTGCTACTCGAGAAACGCATTGGAACGGATCCGGCCGAAGACCTCCGCGCGCCTCGCGCCTGGCCGGCGCTCCCGAAATATCTCGACCTGGAAGAAGTGGATCGGTTGCTCGCCCAGCCGGACACGTCGACCCCGCGCGGCATGCGTGACAAGGCCCTCATCGAATTGCTCTATGCGACAGGACTTCGCGTCTCCGAGCTGCTGGCGCTACGCGCGGGAGACATCAACCTCGATGGTGGTTACCTGACCTGCATCGGCAAGGGCGACAAGCAGCGGATCGTGCCGCTCGGGCATGTCGCAGCCGATTGGGTGCGGCGATACGCTACCGAAGCCCGCCCGAAGCTGCTCAAGTCCCGCAAGTCCGCCTGGCTGTTCGTCAATGCGAAGGGAGGCGGGCAATTGTCCCGCGTCGGCTTCTGGAAGATCCTGAAGGAGTACGGAATCAAAGCGGACGTGTCGCGCGAAATCAGCCCTCACGTCCTGCGCCACTCATTTGCCACGCACCTGCTCGAGCGCGGGGCCGATCTCCGCGCCATCCAGATGATGCTGGGTCACGCGGATTTATCGACGACGCAGATTTATACGCACGTGTTGGAGGCGCGGCTGCGGGCCGTCTACGACAAGTTTCACCCGCGGAAATAGGGGCTGATATGCTACAGTTGATGGGTTCTGACACAGCCATTCGGACTGCACCAAGGAGCTCGATTCGAACATGAGCCGTAACGGTCGTTACTTGTTCACCTCGGAGTCGGTGACGGAAGGACATCCCGACAAGATCGCCGACCAGATTTCAGATTCAATCCTGGATGCCATTCTCGCTCAGGACCCCGTCGGCCGCGTGGCCTGCGAGACGCTCGTCACGACCGGTCTCGCGATCATTGCCGGCGAAATCACCACGAGCTGCTACGTCGACTTCCCCAAAATCGTCCGCGAGACCATCAAGGACGTGGGGTACACGCGCGCGAAGTTCGGCTTCGATTCCGAAACCTGTGCGGTCCTGTCGTCGATTCATGAACAGTCACCTGATATCGCCCAGGGCGTGGATCCCGGCGGCGCCGGCGACCAGGGGCTGATGTTCGGTTACGCCTGCACGGAAACGGCGGAGCTCATGCCGCTCCCGATCATGCTGGCTCACAAGCTGGTGAAGGGCCTGTCGATGGCGCGGCGCGAGGGAGTGCTCGATTACCTGCGGCCGGACGGCAAGTCGCAGGTCTCGGTCGAGTACGACAAGGGCAAGCCGGTTCGCGTCGACACGATCGTCGTCTCTACTCAGCACAGCTCCACGGTCACCAACGACACGCTTCGCGAGGATGTCACCGACAAGATCGTCAATCGCGTGATTCCCGCGGAGCTGATGGACAGCAAGACGCGCATCCTCATCAATCCCACCGGCCGCTTCGTTGTCGGCGGACCGCACGGCGACGCCGGCGTCACCGGCCGCAAGATCATTGTTGATACGTACGGCGGCGCTGCGCCGCATGGCGGCGGTGCATTCTCGGGCAAGGATCCCACGAAGGTGGATCGCTCGGCCTGCTACATGGCGCGCTACGTCGCGAAGAACGTGGTCGCGTCCGGCCTGGCGGAGCGCTGCATGGTGCAGCTCGCTTACGCGATTGGGGTGGCCGAGCCCGTGTCCGTGCTCATCGACACCTTCGGCACGGGCCAAATCTCGGACGACACGATTAGCGAACTCGTGCGCGCGCACTTCAAGCTCACGCCGCGCGGGATCATCGAGTCGCTCGATCTGCGGCGGCCGATCTACAAGAAGACCGCCGCGTTTGGCCACTTCGGCCGGAACGAGCCGGAGTTCACCTGGGAGCGCACGGACAAGGCCCCTGCGCTCGCTGCCGACGCCGGTGCGGTCACGAGCACGAAGGTGAAGGCCAGAAGCTAGAAGGTAGCGACAGACCCTAGAAGGTGGATTGATACTTCTCAAGCGCACGCTGGCCGCTGTTCTGGCGGCCAGTGTCGTTTTGGCTCTCGCGTTCTTGCTCTTCGTTCTCCCCGCTCAACCGGTTCGCCTCGATTCGTCAGCCTGGAGTGATGTCGCCGCGCGGACGGTCGCGGGCGCCTATCACGTTCATACATCGCGTTCGGACGGCGCCGCCGACAAAGACACCGTCGCGGCGGCCGCGGCGCGCGCCGGCTTGCGCTTCGTCATTTTCACCGACCACGGCGACGGCACGCGGCCGGCTGAAGCCCCGGCCTACGCGCATGGCGTGCTTTGCGTCGATGCGGTCGAGATCAGCACCGACCAGGGACACTACGTCGCCATCGACATGCCGGCAGCTCCTTATCCCCTCGGGGGCGCCGCATCGGCCGTCGTCGAAGACGTCGCGCGTCTGGGCGGGTTCGGGATTGCCGCGCATCCCGATTCACCGAAACCGTCGCTCCAATGGCGTGACGCGGCCGCGCCCATTGACGGGATCGAGTGGCTGAACGGCGACACCGAGTGGCGGAACGAATCGCGGCGTGCGCTGACGCGCGCCGCCCTCGGCTATTTCCTTCGGCCGGGGCCCGCGCTGGCGACACTGCTGGATCGTCCGGCAACCATCAACCGGTGGGACGCGATGGTTCGCACGCGGCGCGTCGTGGCGCTGGCGGCGCAGGACGCGCACGGAGGCGTCGGCCGCACCGAAGAGGACGGCAAGCAGCGGTTCGTGGCCGATGTTCCGAGTTACGAGGCGAGCTTCCGCACGTTTGCCATCCGAGTGCCGATGGAGAAGGCGTGGAGCGGCGATGCCGCTGCCGACGCCCGCATGCTCCTGGCCGCGATTCGCGAGGGGCGCGTGTACACGGCGATCGATGCGCTGGCGGCGCCGGGTCTTCTCGAGTTCTATGCCGAGACGGACAGCGGCCGAGCGGAGATGGGGACCGCTCTGCCCGCCGGCACGGCCGCGCGCCTCGTCGCCCGTGTCCTCGCACCTCCCGGAGCCGCGGTGCTCATCGTCGATGACTCGCTTCCACGAAGACGAGGCGGGTTGGCAGCGCTCGGCGCGTCGCGGCGCGTGGCACCGGATGGAACGCAGGAGTTGCGCGCGCGACTCGGCGCGGGGCAGGGCGCCTTCCGCGTGGAGGTGAACCTGCCATCGGCGCCTGGCACGCCGCCCGTGCCGTGGTTATTCAGCAATCCGATCTACTTCCTCCCTCCGGTCCCCACCGCGGTGGACGAGGGCGTTGCCGCGGCTCGCGCGGCCATCGATCCCGCCGCCTGGCACATCGAGAAGGATCCGGAGTCATCGGCGACGTTGACCGCCGGTCCGCCGACCGTTCTGCAATACACGCTGATGGGGGGCGACCGCCGGAGCCAGTTCGTCGCCGCCGCCGCGCGCTTGACGAACAGGACATTTGGCGGCATCCGGATTCGGGTGCACGCGGACCGTCCAATGCGGGTGTCCGTTCAACTCCGCCGCCCGGACGGGCAGCGGTGGCGCGAGTCGATTTATGTCGACAAGGCCGCGCGAGAGATCGCCATCCCAATCACAAAGTTCTCGAAGGTCGAGGCCAGGTCCGAGCCCCTGAACCCGGCCGATATAGACACGCTGCTCCTGGTCGTCGACCTGGTCAACGCCCTCCCTGGCGCGTCTGGGAACCTCGCCATCGAACGGGTCGACCTGATTTCTTAGCCGTCCTTCCAACGGTCATCGATCGAAACGTGGGAACTCCAACTACCCGGCTAGTGCACTAGTGAGATAGTGCACTAGCAGAATAGTGAACTAGCATGCTAGGATGGTGGCGTGTTCGTCGAATTGAAGCGGGATGACCCGCGCCCCGCGTATCGCCAGATCGCCGACGAAGTGACTCGGGCCGTTGCGGTTGGTGTGCTGAAAGCGGGGGAGCCGCTTCCGGCCACACGTCAGCTCGCGAGTGAGCTGAAGCTGAATCCGAACACGGTCCAGCACGCGTACCGCACGTTGCTGCAGGAAGGGGTCATTGAAATGCGGCGGGGGCTCGGCGCGTTCGTAGCGGCCGCCTCGAGGGACGCCCGTCATAAGCCAGCGGCGATTGCGCGCCAGATTGCCGAGCGAGCGTTGCGTGAAGCATTCCGTCACGGTCTGCTTGCCAGTGATCTGATGAAGGCGCTCGAGGAAATCGCGCCACGGGCGAGCAGTCGGTAGCTACGTCCGCGCAGTTAACAGCAGATACGCCGCACTCCCGGCGGCCAGGACATTTGGTGCCCATGCGGCGAGTGCCGGGCTCAAAAGGCCGGCCTTGCCAATCGCGGCAAACGCTCCGACGGCAATCCAGTAGCACAGTGCGATGACGATCCCGATGCCGACCCCGTAGAGGGTTCCGCGCTTGCCGGTGGTCATGCCGAAGGGGATCGCCAGCAACGTCATGACCACGGTCACGAAGGGGAACGCCACCTTCTTCTGCAGTTCGACGCTGAGCGGGACGATGTTGAAGCCGCTGGCAGAGAGTTCGTCGATGAAGTTTTTGAGCTGCCGGACCGTCATCATTTCGGCCAGCGGCTGCTCGGTTTCGAAGTAGTCCGGCGGTTCGAGCGCCAAGGCCCGTTGCGGGAATGCCCTCCACCTCGGGCCGCGTCCGGTGAAGTCCTGCTCGAATCCATTCACGGCCTGCCACTGACCATCACCCCAGGTCACGTGTTGCGCGAATGTCTGGCTCGCGAGCTGCCAGCCTTTGTTCACCGGGCGGTAGATCGTCATGTTGTCGATCGCGAGCTTCGACGTATCGAAATAGCTGTAGTGATAGATCGCGCCGTCGCGGCCGATCAGCCACTGTCTCGTCATGGGATTGAACGTCCGCGGCGGACGTCCCCGGATCTCGGCGTCGAGCGCGTCGGCCCGCCGGTTCGCGCGGGCCATGAGTTGCTGCTCGAGCCCGAAGAGGACGCCGCTCCACGCAATCGACAGCAGCAGCAGGGGAGCGGCAATGCGATACAGGCTGATGCCGCACGCCTTCATCACGGAAAGCTCGCTGGTGCGGCTCAGAAGACCGAAGGTCACCAGCACGCTGAGCAGCGCCGCGATCGGGATCACGTAATAGATGAATTGCGGCGTGTAGTACACGAGCAGCACCGCGACCTTGGCAGTGCTCGCCTGTCCTTTGAAAATTTTCTCGGCGCGATCAATGAACGTCGAGATGTAGAAGAGGCCGAGCAGCGCGGCAAACGAAATGGCCGACGCGCGCAGGTAAATCCGGCTGATGTACCGGTCCAGGATGTTCGGCCCGCCCCACGAGATCCGCGGCACTCGGATGACGAGCACAGTGCCGCGGCGCCGAGAACCGAGGTTCGAGGTTCGAGGTCCGAGGTCCGGGGCCCGAGGACCGAGGTCCGGGGCCCGAGGACCGAGGTCCGAGGCCCGAGGTCCGAGGTTCGAGGTTCCCGCCTTCGCCCCCGCGAAACGAGCGGGGGCCTTCCGCTGCTTCCATCGCTCGGCGATTACGTTCGACAGCGATACCAGCGATCGGAAGGGAAGCCGCCCTTCCGCCCAGCGTGCGCGCCAGATCAGCGCGATGATCCCGAGCGGCAGCAGCACGATGTTGGGCACCCATCGGGCGAGCTGCGCGATGAGGAGCGTGCCCTGGGCCTTTGCCGTCAGGTAGTAGCCCTTCGCGACCGAGTCGGCCAGGTACATCAGGACGTAGTACGCAAAAATCACCGCGATACCGACGACAAATCCCGCAAGCTTTCCTTCGCGCGCGACCGTGAGGCCGAGCGCGAGGCCGATGATTGCGAACACGAGGCAGGCAAACGGGAACGAGAACTTCTGCTGGATCGCGACGATCTCGGCGTGGGCCGGCAGTCCTGCCTTCAGCTTCTCGGCGGCCAGCTTCTGCAGGTCGGCAATCCTCAGCTCGTTGACGCCACGCTGGAGCTCCATCCGCGGAAACACCGTCTGCGGATCCAGCGCGACGATCAGATCCTTCGGGAACCGGTAGGTCTCGGTCTCGCGGCCGTCGGGGCCGCTATGCGAATACTGCGTCCCGTCCTGGAGGACCAGGTCCACCGTGCGTTTTTCGCGATCGAGAATCAGCCGGCCCTGGCGCGCGAGATACAGGATCGGCGCCTCGGGCTTATGTGTATCGGCGACGAGCACGTCCTTCCATCCCCCGCCCCCTGCGGGCACGTCCCGCGCGTAGAGCACCCATCCCGGGAAGTCTTCAAAGAACACCTGCGGTTGGACGTCGTTCTCGACCCGCTTGGAAACGATGTCGTAGGTGATCTCGCGGAAGGTCTGGTTCGCGTCGGGGATCGCCCAGATCATCACGTAGAGGTGCACCGCGGCCGCCACCAGGGCGAGGCCAAGCACCGGCCGAAGCAGCCGGTACGGGCTGACGCCGCACGCCAGGAGCGCCACCGCTTCGCGGTCGTTTGACAGCCGGCCGAGGCCAATCAGCAGGCCCACGAGCAAGGCCATGGGGATCGTCAGGCCGAGCGCCTGGGGAATCAGCGTCAGCAGGATCCGGCCGGCCACCGCCCAGGGCACGCCCTTGGCGACCAGCTGTTCGAGCTGCTGCATCACCGGCGGGATTTCCAGGATGAACGTGAAGATCAGCAGCGACAGGAACAGCGGCGGCAGGATTTCCCGGACGATGTAGCGGTCGAGCGTGTTCATGAAACGAGCAACCCGAGGATAGCACCGACGGCGCGGTCCGCCTTCGCGCGCTGACGCGCGCTTCGGCGAGACGAGAATTCGCCCGCCACGTCCGCGATTTCTCGGTCGGGAGCCTTAAACCGCGGTCCGCAGGTTATCCACAGGCGTGTTTTCCACGGTAAATTCAGTGGTTCTGATAATGTATGTTATGTTAACTAACTACGCTGTCGAGGTCCGAGGTCCGAGGCGCGTTTCGGGGTAACTCGCTAGGGCCCTTGCTAGAGCTCGCGATGATGTTCACTGGCTGCTGGCGAGTTTGCGTTGAGCGAGCCGCACCTCGACGCGCCTCGCACATCGCGAGACGCTACTGGCTTTTCAGTTCCTTGATGATCGCCTGCAGCGCCTCGATCACTTCGTCCTTGTCCACTCTGGACTTCGTGAATCGGAGCTGCAGCCGGAACGCCTTGGTGGGCGCCTTGTAGCTGAAGACGTAGGCCTTCGGCCGGCCTGGCTTCGGCTTGGCGGTTTCTTTTCGGACGGCTTCACGCGTGGTGCCCCCGTCTCTCGAGATTTTCTCGACGAGGGCAATCATTTTCTGGGGATCTCCCTGCCTAACTACCTCTAAAAGCAAGGACTTGGAGGAAATGTCGGCCAGCCGACAAAGGTTTTTGACCTCTTCCGGGATGTTATTCAGCGAAAGCGACTCCGTAATCGACGTCCGCGACTTCCCCAGGCGCCGGGCCATGTCCTCGTGCGTGTACCCGCAGCGAGACCCGAGCGACTGGAGCGCCTCCGCCTCTTCGAACGGGGTCAGGTCCTTGCGCTGGATGTTTTCGACGAGCGCAATCTCGATGATTTCGTTGTCGTCGACCTCGCGGATGACGATCGGAATCTCGCGAAGACCAACCTGCACGGCCGCCTGATAGCGCCGCTCACCGGCCACGATCTGGAAGCGCCGGCCGCGCTGTCGGCAGATCACCGGTTCGATGATTCCCTTTTCGGCAATCGAGGCCATCAGCTCCGACAGGTCGCCCATGACCTGGCGCGGCTGGTTTGGATTGGGATCGACGTCCTCGATCGGGACGAGCCGCCCGATTGGCGACCCCGCGGAGCTCGTGAGCGCCTCGACGTAATGCTCGTCGTGGCGCATCCGGACGGTCGTCGGCAGTCCTCGCTTAGGCACGATCCATTACCTCCTCATTGTCCGAGGGGCTTCGCACCTCGGACTCCCCGACACGCTCGCTCGCGGGGACCCCTAAGATCCCCGCTTGGCTCACTCGCTGCCGCTCGTCCGCTCCGCGCTCGTTTGGCGGGGGCATCAAGCGCGATCCATCACTTCTTCGCACAACCGGTAGTACTCTGCCGCGCCCGTCGACTCCGGGGCGAACGTGAAAATCGATTCCTTGTATGCAGGGCTCTCCTCGAGCCGCACGCTCTTCGTAATCACCGTCTTGAACACCTTCGCTCCAAACACCTTGTCGATCTGCGCGCGGATGTCGCGCGCGAGCGCTGTGCGCTTGTCGTGCATCGTGATCACCACGCCGAGGATGCGCAGCGATGGGTTCGCCCGCGCGCGCACCTTCTCGATCGTCTCGAGCAGGTCGTCCGTGCCTTCGAGCGCGAAGTAGGACGACTGGATCGGAATCAGGAGATGCGTGGCGGCGACCAGCGCGTTGACCGTCAGGAGGCCCAGCGTCGGTGGACAGTCGATGACGATGTTCGGGTACTGCTCGAGGATCGGTTCGAGACGATCCTTGAGCCGGAAGTGCGCGTCGAGTTCCCCAACCAGCTTCGACTCCAGCTTGGCGAGCGCGATGCGCGATGGCGCCACCCAGAGGTTCGGCTGCTGCGTCGACGGCACGATCACATCGTCGAACTTCACCCCCGGCTCGGCAATGGCGTCGTATACGCTGCGCGTCACCGAGGTGACGTCGAGGTACGACATCGTGCTGTTGGCCTGGGGATCGAGATCGACGAGGAGGGTAGGTTTGCCGCGCAACGAAAGCGCGGCTGCCAGGTTGATTGCGGTCGTGGTCTTCCCCACGCCGCCTTTTTGATTCGCGATTGCGACGATCATCAATGCGGAGGCCCGCAATTCGCAGGGCCTGCCGCATCATAACACGCTACATCTTGTATTTACCCATATCGTCGGGGTCTAAACTCTCCAGCCACTTCTGCAGTCGCTCGGCGTCGCCCTTTTCCGGCGCCAGGTCGACTGTCTTGGCGTGGTCGATGACCCGTTCTTCGACGAAGATGGGAGCCCGGGCCCTGAGCGCCAGTGCGATCGCGTCGCTCGGCCGGGCGTCGATGGCGACGACGTCGCCGTTGACGGTGAGATAGATGAGTGCGTAGAACGTGTTTTCCTTGAGATCCGACACGACGATCTTGTCGATCCGCGCGCGGAGGTCCTGGATGACGTTCCTGAGCAGGTCGTGGGTCATCGGCCGCGGGGTCGTGACGTTCTCGATTTGCAGCGCGATCGCGTTCGCCTCGAACACCCCGACCCAGATGGGCAGGACGCGCTGACCATCCTTGTCCCGCAGAATGATGATGGGCATGTTGGTGATCGGATCGACCATCAGGCCCTTGATTGTCATTTCAATCTGCATCGATCCGATCCTTGGCCAGAGTTTGGCGTCCTGAGGCGAAGTTAGGCGCGGGCTGCCGCAGTGTCAAGCACGGCTTCCCCGCGCAAGCTGTTCGGATTCGCGCCGGTGATCGTCACGGGCACGATGCGGCCGACCCACGAGGGATCTCCCGGCAGGTTGACCACCGTGTTTCCCGACGTCCGGCCTGACAGCTCCCATTCACGCCGGCGGCTCTTCGCATCGACCAGGACGTCCTCGGTGCGACCGATTGCCGCCGCGAAAAGGTCCCCCTGTATCCCCTTCTGAAGCGCCTGCAGTTCGACGATGCGCCGCGTCTTCTCTTCCTCACTGACGTCATCCGGCATGCGCTTCAGTGCGAGCGTATTCGGGCGCGGTGAGTACTTGAACGAGAACATGCTGTGATACCGCGCGGCGCGCGTGAGCGAGAGCGTCTGCTCGAAGTCTTCGTCGGTCTCGCCCGGGAACCCAACGATCATATCGGTCGACAGCGCGATGTCCGGCATGGCCTCGCGCAGCGACGCGACGAGCTCGAGGTAGTGCTCGCGCGTGTGACGCCGACGCATGGCCTGCAGCACGCGCGTGGACCCGCTCTGCACCGGCAGGTGCAGGTGCCGGCACACCTTCGGCAGATCGCGCATTGCCTGGATCATTCGCGGCGTCACGTGACGCGGGTGCGGGCTGGCGAAGCGGATCCGCTCGATGCCCGCGACGTCGTTGACGCGGGCGAGCAATTCTGCGAAATCGCATGCAGAATCGTCCGGCGCCTGGTAGTGATTGACGATCTGTCCCAGCAACTGCACTTCACGCGCGCCGCTATCCGCGGCGTACTTCACGTCCGCGAGAATGTCGCTCACGGGACGCATGCGCTCGTGGCCGCGCGTGTAGGGGACGACGCAGAACGCGCAGAACTCGTTGCAGCCTTCGATGATGGTGACGTAGGCCTTGACCGGATCTTCTCGTCGCGCAATCCCGAGCGGGAACGAGACGTCGTCGTAGGGATTGAGATCGATGCGAGGCGCGACGCGAGGTGCGAGGGGCGATGTGCGATGTGCGGTGAATGCGCGGGTCGCGATGGGCGATTCGGAATGCGGAGCTTCCGTCCGCGCCTCGCGCCTCGCGCCTCGCGCCTCGTCGACGAGCATCGGTAGTCTTTTGAGGCTCTGAGTACCGACGAGGACATCGATCACCTGGCCGTTCGTTTTCGAAAGGAGCTTCTCCCCTTCCTGCTGCGCCACGCAGCCGGCCACCGCGACGACCGGCCGCGCACCGGTTTCGTCGCCGAGCACGCGGATCTCGCCGAGGCGCGTATAGAGCTTCTCTTCGGCTTTCTCGCGCACGCTGCACGTGTTGATCACGATCACGTCCGCATCGCGATCGTCATCCGTGCGCGCGTAGCCCGCCTCCTCGAGCAGCCCCGCCATGCGCTCGGAGTCGTGGTGGTTCATCTGACAGCCGAAAGTTTCGATCAGATACTTCATCTCGATGTGCGATGTGCGATGCGCGTCGATGTGCGGTACGCGTGATGCGGCCGCTCGTTTCCGTGTTGCTCCGTGGTTGGTCAACGCCTGTCGGTGGCCGGTTTCGCCTTTCGCCCTGTATTCGCTTTCGCTTTCGCCTGTAGCATTTCGCGCGCGCCCGCAAGTACCGTTGCCGAAACGTCCGCACCTCCTATCATGCGCGCAATTTCGGCGATTCGGTCTCCCCCATCGACGCGGGTTACGCCCGTGCTCGTCCGGCCGGCTTTGACCGACTTTTCAATCTGGAAGTGCGTGCTCCCGTATGCGGCGATTTGCGGCAGGTGCGTGATGCAGAGCACCTGGAACCGTTCGGCAAGCCGCTGGAGGCGCGCGCCCACCACGTCGGCGACTGCGCCACCGATGCCCGCATCGACTTCATCGAAGATGAGCGTCTTGCCGGGGGCGTCAGTGGTGGCGAGCGTCTTGAGCGCGAGCATGATGCGCGACAGCTCGCCGCCCGACGCGATGCGCGCCAGCGGCTTCAGCTCCTCGCCGGGGTTGGGCGAGAGGTAGAACTCCGCCTCGTCGATGCCTCGTTCGGACCAGCGCGAGCCATCGCCATTGTCCGACGCGTCGGCAAATCGCACGTCGCAGCGCGTCTTCGCCATTGCCAGATCCGCCAGCGATTTTTCAAGCGAGCGCGAGAACTCCCTGGCCCCCTGCCGGCGCCGCCGGGAGAGATCCGTTGCGACGGCGAGGTACTCGTCGCGGGTTGCGCCCAGCGCAGCATCGAGCTCCACCGCCCGCTCGGTGGCGTGCTCCAGGTCGTGAAGCTCGCGGCGGAGATCGTCCGCCTTCGCGAGAACATCCACGAGCGCCGGACCGTGCTTTTTCTTCAGACGCTCGAGGGCGGCGAGGCGGTCCTCGATCTCCTGGAGCCGCGAAGGGGACGCGTCGATGTTTGCTGAGTACGAACGCAGGAAGAACGCGAGGTCCTCGAGCTGCGACTTCACGACCTCGCGCGCGTCGAGATACGGCGTGAACGTCCCGTCCAGCGAGGCCAGCTCCCCTACCTTCTTCCAGACCGTTCCGAGCGCGGGCAGCGCCGCCTCGTCACCTTCATAAAGCGCGGTGTAGGCCTCCGCGCACAGGCGCTGTAATCGATCGGCGTTCGCGAGGACCTGGCGCGTTGCGGCCAGCTCGTCGTCTTCGCCAGGTTTCGGCGCGACGCGATCGATCTCCGACAGCTGAAAGGTGATGAACTCCGCGCGTGAAGCCTTCTGCTGCTCGCTCGCGGCGAGACGCTGCCGCTCGTCGCGGATCTGCTGCCACCGGCGAAAGGCTTCTGCGACCCCTTCACGTTTCGGCGTCAGCCCGGTGAACTCGTCGAGGAGATCGAGATGCGCTGAGGGATCGAGCAGCACCTGGTGTTCGTGCTGTCCGTGCAGGTCGACGAGAAAGCCGGCGGCATCGCGCAACCCTGCGCTCGTCACGATCGCGCCGTCGACGAACGCGCGGCTTCGTCCCTGCGCCGAGATCTCGCGCCGGACGATCAGATCACCTCCGCCAGGCGTTTCGAAGATCGCCTGCACGGTTGCGGTCTCCGCACCCGTGCGCACGAGCTCCGCGGATGCGCGGCCACCGACGAGCAGGCCAACTGCGCCAACGAGGATCGACTTGCCCGTGCCCGTTTCGCCCGTCAGCACGTTCAGCCCCGGGGCAAACTCGAGCTCGAGGCGGTCGATGACGGCGAGATTATTAATACTCAGGAAGCGGAGCATGTGTCACAATCAACTCTCGGCGGAAGTACAATACTATCAAATGTTTGACTGCGGATCTGGTGCGTGTTAGTCTGGGGCTCGCCTGCGCTGTCCCAGCGGCGCACCGTTCTACCTCGGAGGAGTATTGCGCACGCTTGGCTACTTCACCCTTGCGCTCCAGGCGCAGGGGACGCCGGAGTCTGGGACCGGCGGCATCAACTTTCTCGAGCTCATCGCGAACGCGCCATGGTTCTCGAAGAGCATCCTGCTGATTCTTCTCCTCTTCTCCGCGGTCTCGTGGGGAATCATCCTGTTCAAAACCTGGCAGTATCGGAGAGCGGCGCGCAACACCGCGATGTTCCTGCAGGTCTTTCGCAAGAGCACCAAGTTCTCGGAAGTGCAGGCGGTGTGTTCGAGCGTCAGCGACAGCCCGCTGGTTGGAATCTTTCAATCCGGCTACGCGGAGCTGAACGCGCAACTGCGCCAGCAGCAACAGTCGCCCGATCCGCAAAACCGGCCGCAGGCCGTTATCGTGCGTCCAACCTTGAAGAGCCTCGACGCGGTCGATCGGGCACTGCTGCGCGCGACGACCGTGGAGGTCGGCAAGCTCGAAAAGCGCGTGCCGTTCCTGGCGACCACCGCGAGCATCACGCCCTTCATCGGGTTGTTCGGTACGGTGTGGGGGATCATCGCGGCGTTCCAGAACATCGGGATTCAGGGCTCGACCAGCCTCAACGTCGTCGCGCCCGGCATCGCGGACGCACTTGTCGCGACGGCGGCGGGTCTCTTCGCGGCGGTGCCCGCAGTGTACTTCTATAACCACTTCACGAACCGGGTAAAAGAATTTGCCGCGGAGATGGACGACTTCTCGCTGGAGTTCCTGAACATCTCAGAACGCAATTTCACGTGATCAACAATCGAAGGAATCGAAGAGGAGCGAAGAATCGAAGGAGCCAACATCTGGGTATCGAAGGAGCCACACACCTGGTCGAAGGAGCATCCTTCTGGCTTCGAACTCGACGTCCTTCGACCTTCGAAGTTCCTTCGATTAACAAAAGAGTTCCTTCGGTACTTCGATGTTCTTCGATTTCTTCGATTGTCAAAGACACTATGCCCAAGCTACAGCAGAACGGTAACGGCGGCAGCGGACGAGGACGACGCGCGCGTGGTGCGCGCGTGTCCACGTCGCTCGCCGAGATCAACGTCGTCCCGCTCGTCGATGTGATGCTCGTGCTGCTGATCATCTTCATGGTGACGGCGCCGATGATGACGCAGGGGCTTGCGGTCAACCTGCCGCAGGCGCGGCGCGCGACGCCGGTCACGGCGCAACCGCTCTACATCACGATTCCCGCGACGTTTGCGAAGGATCAGATCCTCCAGATCGGCAATGATGAGGTAAGGGTGGAGATCCTCCAGGAGCGCATCAAGCAGGCGATGCTCGAGCGCGAGGACAAGAGCGTCTTCGTTCGATCCGACGCTGCGGTCACCATGCAGGATTTCATGAAGGTGACCGACAAATTGAAAGAAGGGGGCGTCGAGAAGGTCGCGATCTCGACGCGGCCGCCCGAGCGGTAGCAGCCGGCAGCGATGGACGCCGTCACCCAGATCCTGATCGATCGTTCGCGCGAGGCCGACAAGGTCAGCCGCATGGTCGTGCTGTCGCTAATGGCGCACGGCCTGTTGATCGCGGCGGTCGCGTTCCTGCCACCCGGCTGGGGGGCTTCGGTCAAGCCAGACAACACCAACTCGATGGTGATCTCGCTCGGTGGCGCCCCGGGCCCGCGGCAAGGGATGACGTCGATCTCCAACAAACCGGTCCAGGAGGCAGCGCCCAGCCCGACCAAGCCGAACGAGCAGGCGCCCCCTGCCCTTGCGAAGCCTGAGATGGTCGAGCCACTCAAGACGGCGAAGCCGCAGCCAAAGGCGGTCGCCAAGATCGAACCAAAGAAAGAGGAAGCGCAGCTTCACGGCCGCACGCCGACCAGGGGCCCTGAAGTGAAACAAGGGGCCGCGCGCGTCGAGACCGGTGGAGCGGCAACACCGTTCGGCGGGCTTGCGACGGGTGGCGGCGGCGCCGGAGCTGCCTACACGGATTTCGCGAACTTCTGTTGCCCTGAGTACCTGCAGACGATGGTGCAGGTCGTCCAGCGGAACTGGCAGCAGCAGCAAGGGGTCGATGGCACCGTCATCGTCAAGTTCACCATCCAGCGGAACGGACAGTTGACGGGCATCGAAGTGGAAAAGCAAAGCGTTCCGTTCCTCAACCTCGCGGCGCAGCGCGCCGTCGTGCAGACGAAGCAGTTGCCGCCGTTACCCGCGGCGTTCACCGGCGATCAACTGACCGTGCATCTGGTGTTTCAATTCAAACGATGAGAACCTCACCCATTCGACTTTCCGCCATCGGCGCGGTCATCGTTGCCGCATCGCTTTCGATGTTTGCGCAACAGCCTCCGGCTGGACAGCCGCCTGCGGCACCTCCTCAGCAACCGACCGAAGTGACCGTGCCGATTGTTGGTGCCGGGGGGCTTCCACCGAAGCTGGCGATCGCGCCGTTCATTGCAGCGTCGCCGGACTCGGAAACCGTCGCGGCCGCGAAAACGATTACCGACGTGCTCTTCGACGACCTGTCGTTCGAACGTGAGTTCTACATGATTGGCAAGGACGTCATCGCAACGGTGCCGAAGCTCACGTCGATCGACGACGTGCAGATGGATCGATGGCGGGAACTGAACGCCAACGGCGTCGTCGTGGGCAGCGTGCAGAAGACCGCGAACGGCGCCATCGTCCGGATGAAAGTGCTCGAAGTGAATTCCGGCCAGATGTCGCTGGGCAAGGAATACAGCGGGTCGATTGCGAATCCCCGTCTCTACGCGCATACGATCAGCGACGAGATCCATCAGCAGTTGCGTGGTCTGAAAGGGGTCGCGCGTACGAAGCTCGCGTTCACGTCCGACCGCGACGCGGAGCGGATGAAAGGTCCGCAGGGGGACCGGGACATCAAGGAGATCTACCTCGCGGATTACGACGGCGCCGGACCGAAGCGGATCACCGTCAGCCGGACGCTGAATGTCGCTCCGGTGTGGTCCCCCGACGGGCAGGCGCTCGCGTACACGAGTTATCGCATGGGACAGTTCAGCGTGTTCCAGGACATCATCGTGTCGATGCTCTATAAAGGTGTCCGGCAGACGCCGCTCGACGGCGATCCGAACAAGCAGAACTACCTGCCGGCATGGTCGCCGGACGGCAGCCGCATGGCGTTCACGTCGAACCGCGACGGCAATCCCGAGATCTACATCGTCAATCGCGACGGGACCGGTCTTCGCCGCCTGACGAACCATTCGGCGATCGATTCGACGCCGACGTGGAATCCTGCCGGCACACAGATCGCGTGGACATCGGATCGCACGGGCAACCCGCAGATCTGGTTGATGAACGCGGACGGCACCGGCCAGCGCAAGCTGACGAGCGAATCGTGGTGCGATCGGCCGACGTGGTCGCCGGAGCCGTTCAACGAGATTGCCTACGCGTCACGGACCGGCGCCGGGTTCGACATCAAGATTTATTCGTTTCAGAAGGGGGAAACGACGCGGGTGACCGACGGCATCGGCACGAACGAGAGTCCGGCGTTTGCGCCCAATGGCCGGCACATCGCGTTTACCTCGACGCGGAACGGCAAGCAGCAGATCTTTACCATTGCGCGCGACGGCAACGACCTGCGCCAGATCACGCGCGAAGGAAATAATGGCTATCCCAACTGGAGCCGGTAAACGGAGACTGAGAGCGAGATGAGACGACGAGACCAACGATATCTGGTATGTGCACTGGTAATCGCGCTTGCGCTGGTGGGCGCGTGTGGAAAGAAGAAACCGCCGGTCGCGAGACCGACTCCGCCGCCGCCTGCAGCCGGGCCGGATACGACGGGACGGCCCCCGGCGCCGCCCGAGCCGGTGCGCGAGAATCCGCCGATTCCGCCTGAGCCGGCCATCTCCGACGATCCGCTCGCGGGCAAGGATCTCGACGTCATCAACAAGAACTCCCCGTTCCAGCCGGTGTTCTACCCGCTGGACAGCTCGGAGGTGGACCAGGCCGGGCAGCAGGCGCTCAACGCCAACGCCGATATCCTCAGGAAATACGCGACCTGGGTCATTACGATCGAAGGACACTGCGACGAGCGCGGGACCGCCGAATACAACCTGGCGCTTGGTGAACGCCGCGCGCTTGCGGCAAAGACGTATCTCGTGTCACTTGGGATACCGGCGGATCGCCTGCGTACGGTGAGCTACGGCAAAGAATTCCCGTTCGATCCGGGGCATGATGAGGCAGCCTGGTCGAAGAACCGCCGCGCGCACTTTGTCGTCACCAGCAAGTAGTTGCCGGCCAGTCCCCAGTTCCCTGTTGCCAGCCGAAACTGGAAACCGGAAACTGTGAGCTGATGCCCGGCGACTGGTTACTGATTGAGGAGCGTCCCCCAATGAAATGCCGCCGCACAGTTCCGGTACTTGTTTTCGCGCTGCTGGTTCCGACCGTGGCTCACGCCGCGGCGAACAAAGAACACCTGCAGCTGATGGCGGAAATCCGCATGCTGCAGGAACAGCAGCAACAACTCCAGGCGTTGCTCGGCAATCTCTCGGACGCGCTGAAGGCGGTCTCCGGCAAGCTCGACGATCAGTCCGCCGCGATGCGCAAGGCGATGGCCGATCAGACGCTGACCGTGACGAACGTCGGCGAGAACGTGCGTGTCCTGCGTGAAAAGGCTGACGACACGAACGTGCGGATCTCGTCGGTCGCGCAGGAGCTCGAGGCGCTGCGCCAGGCGATCGCGTCACAACCTCCGCCGCAGGTGGCCGCGCCACCGGTCACCGGAACGGATCCCACGATGCAACCGGGCGCTGTTCCGGCGCCGGGGACGACCACGGCGCCAGCACCCACGGGCACGACCGCGAATCCGATTCCGCTGGGCGTCTCCCAGCAGCGGATGTGGGAGAACACGTTCGACGACTACAGCGCCGGCCGGTTCGACCTCGCGATCCAGGGATTCCAGAGCTTCATCCAGGCGTTCCCGCGCTCGCCGCGTGCTGCCGAGGCGCAGCTGTACATCGGCCATTCGCTGTACGGCCAGTCGAAGTGGCGTGAAGCAGGCGATGCGTTCCAGAAGGTGATCACCGACTACCCGCAGAGCCCGAATGTCTCGGAGGCGTATTTCAAGCTCGGTGCGAGCTTCGAGCGGATGAACCAGATCGATGCCGCCAAGAAGGCGTACGACACGGTCGTGAAGACCTACCCGAATACGGTCGACGCGAGCCTCGCGAAGCAGGCGCTGGAGCGGCTGAAAAAGCGCGAGTAAGAAGAGGTAGCGCGGGTTGAGACCGCTGTCCCTGTCAGCATTTCTCAATGCGCGTGGGGCCCCACCCCCACGCGCTCGCGCTCGGCGCGGCGCTTCGCGCCGGTTCACTCCGTCGCCTCGTGCGGGCCGCAGGCGCTCCTAAAACGGAATATCGTCGTCGGTCAGTTCGCTGATCGGCTCCCCCATCGGCTCCATGTGCTCGCCGCCACCCTGGCCGGCTGCGGCACCTGAGCTGCGAGCTGCGCGGCCCGCGCCCATTCCACCACCGCCGCCGCTCAACAGCACGATGCGGTCGCCGCGAATCTCGGTGGTGTACCGCTTATTGCCGTCCTTGTCGTCCCACTGCCGCGTCTGCAAGCGGCCTTCGACGTAGATCTGTTTGCCCTTCGTGAGGTACTCGGACAGCGTTTCGGCCGACTTTCCCCACAGCACGACGCGGTGCCATTCGGTTTTTTCCTGCTTCTGGCCGGCCTTATCGTTCCACACCTCCGTAGTGGCCATGTTGAGCGTGGCCACGGCCGCGCCTCCCGGCGTGTACCGCAATTCCGCGTCGCGCCCCAGATTGCCCACGAGGATGACCTTGTTCACACTGCCCATTACTTCGTCCTTTCAGAGTACCGACGTGCTCACGTCGGTTGTTCATATAGGGCTCCGCCCCAAACCCCGGCTCCGGTCGCTCGCGCGGTGAATCGGGCGTCAATCCAACCAAGCGATTATGATTGCCGCCCATATCGATCCTCGAGACGCACGACGTCGTGGAGCTCCGGTGTCGAAACCTCGAAGATATCGCAGTCGGTAATCGCCGTCATCCGATGGACGGTCTTCGGCGTGACATGAACGGCCTGGCCGGGTTGCATCTCGCGCTTGACGAGATCGTCTCCTTCCTTGATCTCGAACAGCATCTTCCCCGACCACAGGAAAATCGTTTCATCCTTCTGATTGTGGTACTGGAGGCTCAACGCATGGCCGGCGTTGACGTGAATCAGCTTGCCCACATAGCGATCCGTCTTCGCCCAGTGCAGTTCGTAGCCCCAGGGTTTCTCGACTTTCGTGATGTCGTTCACTCTAACTCCTCACCGTGACAGGCTAGGTCAATTCTGACTTTCCGGGCGAAGGCCGTCTCGCCGTCTCGTCCGCCGTGGCGCGAGGCGCGAAGGTGGAAGCGCCTTGCGCGAAGGCGGATCAATTCGTCCGCGCCGGCGACAGGAAATCCGCCAGCGTGCGCTCGACGTCGGCGGCCGTCGCGGCTTTCAGCGCACGGCTTGCGAGTTTGACCGTCTCCGGAATCCGCAGCCCCCGGACGACCTGCTTCGCCATCGGGATTGACGCCGGCGTCATGCTGAACTCGCGGAAGCCAAGCCCCGCCAGGAGCGGCAGCACCACGGGGTCCGCCGCCATTTCACCGCAGACCGACACCGGCAACTCGCGCCGTCGCGCGCCGCGCGCGACGTGCCGCAGCACGCGCAGGATCGCCGGGTGGAGCGGCTCGTACATCCGCGAGACGCGATCGTCCGTGCGATCAACCGCGAGGCAGTACTGGATGAGATCGTTGGTGCCGATGCTGAAGAAGTCCGCCTCGTCGGCGAGCAGGTCGATCGTCAGCGCCGCCGACGGTACCTCGATCATGATGCCGACCGGGACATCAGGTGGCGAGATCCCACGCTCGCGGAGCGTCTCCGCCGCATGTGCAACCGCGGCTCGTGCGAGCCGCAGCTCTTCCACTCCGGTGACAAACGGGAACATGATCCGGATCGGGCCGTCGACGGCCGCGTGCAGAAGCGCGCGCAGCTGCGCCTGGAACACTTCCTCGAACGACAGGCTCAGGCGGAGGCCGCGCAGGCCGAGTGGCGCGCGACTGCTGCCGGCCGCCTGCACCACGCCCAGCTCTGACTCGGTGACATCGAACGTTCGCACCGTGACGCGTCCGCCGCTCATGCCATCGATCAGCCGTCGATAAACGGCGTACTGCGCCTCCTCGTCGAGTCCTGATGCCGGCATGCCCGCCAGCATGAACTCCGATCGGTACAGACCGATGCCTTCGGCGCCGCGCGCACGCGCGCGCGGGGCTTCTTCCGGCAGTTCGACGTTCGCTTCGATCCGGATCGTCGTGCCGTCCTGTGTCACCGATGGCAACGTGCCGTATTCGGCAAGCGAGCGCTCGTAGGCCCGGCGCTTCCTCGCCATCGAGTCGAGCTCCGCGAGCACGTCGGGTGACGGCTCAACGAGTACGTCGCCGGTGCTGCCGTCAACCGCAATCAACGCGCCTGGCGCAATCACCGTGCTCGCGTGGCGCAGCCCGGCGACGGCCGGCACATGGATCGATCGCGCCAGGATCGCGGTGTGGTACGTCCAGCTCCCGGCATCGGTGATGAAGGCGGCGAGCCGCTGCCAATCGAGCTGCGCGATCAGCGACGGGCTCAATTCGTCGGCGACGAGCACCAGCGGGCCTTCGATCTCGCGGAACAGATCGAGGGGATCGCCGTTGGTGCGCAGGTTCATGCACAGCCGGCCGATGATGTCCGCGACATCCCCTTTGCGCTCGCGGAGGTACGGGTCGTCCGCCTGGTCGAACAGCGCCGCGATTTCATCGAGCGCGCGCCGCAGCGCCGACTCCGCGTTGAGACGCTCGGTCTTGATGATGGTCGCGGCACGATCGACCAGCATGGGATCGTCGAGCATGAGCAGCTGCGCGTCGAACAGGTAGGCGTGCTCGGCGCCGGCGGCAGCGGCGATCCGCTCTTTCAAATGTTGAAGCTGTTCGCGCGAGCGCGTGCGCGCGGTGTCGAGCCGCTCGAGCTCGATGCCGATGCGCCGTTCCGGCACGCGGAACTGCAGGTTCTTCGTCCCGCGGGTGACCACCAGCGCGCGGCCGATGCCGATGCCCGGAGAGACGCCGAGGCCGTTCAGGCGCATGATCCACCCTGAGCCGTGTCGAAGGGCACTTCGTCGAAGCCGCGCTGCACCAGCGCGCAGAGCGCGGCAATCGCGTCTGCTTCATCCGCGCCGTCCGCGGAGATGGTGATGGTGCTGCCCTTCGCCGCGCCGAGCAGGAGCAGTCCCATGATGCTCTTTCCGTCCATCTCCCGTCCAGCGCGCGCCACGCGGATGTGGGCGGCAAAGCCGCCGGCCGTGTGCACGAATTTTGCGGCCGCGCGCGCGTGCAGGCCGAGCGGGTTGCAAATCAGGACATCGCACACCTTCACGCTTGTTTCTCCCCGCGGAGCAGATCCGATGCGACCCAGATGGCGTTCCGCCCGTGCTCGCGCATCTCGCGCGCGAGCGCCAGCAGATCCATGTCTTGCTGCGGCCGCGCGAGCTTGAGCAGGATGGCGAGGTTGACGCCGGTCAGCACTTCCACGCGGTTGGCATCCAGGAACGTGACGCCAAGGTTCGCCGGTGTCCCGCCGAACATGTCCGCCAGCACCAGCACGCCGGCCGGATTTTCGGGCGTGCCGGCCGACTGCCCCACTCGCTCGATCGCGCGCCCGATGGCCTCGCGCGCCTGGTCCACGTCTTCGTGCCACCCAATCGACACGGCGGCGAAGTGCGGCAGATCGCCAACGATCATCTCCGCCGCATTCAGCAGCTCGGTCGCGAGCTGCCCGTGTGTAACGACGACGACTCCCACTTTCATACTGAACTCAGTCGCCTTCTAGCACCTTGCACCAAGCACCAAGCACTAAGCACCTTCCGCACCCTAATCAACAGCAATGTCCCGGTGTCGCACGCGCAATTGCACGCCGGGAATACCCGTGAGGCCTTTCTTCAACGCTTCGGCAATGGCCACCGAACGATGCCGACCGCCCGTGCATCCAATTCCGACCGTGAGATACGTCTTTCCTTCCGCCACGTATTGAGGCACGAGGAAACGCAGGAGATTCAGCGTGTGATCGAGAAAATCGTGCGTGGCCGGCGACTTGTCCAGGAATGCCTTCACCTGCCGGTCGCGGCCGGTGTGCGGGCGCAGGTCCGGCACGAAGTGCGGGTTCGGCAGGAACCGCACGTCGAACAACAGGTCCGAATCGACGGGGATACCGTGCTTGAACCCGAAGCTGAGGACCGTCACCACCAGTTGCGAGCCGGGCGCGCGCCCTGCCTGCACGTCACGGAACGCGTGCCGCAGTTCGTGCACCGTCAGCCTCGTCGTGTCGACAATATGGTCCGCGATCTTTCGTAGCGGCGCCATCCGCTGCCGTTCCTCCCGGATGCCCTCGATCGCCGATCGATCCGGCGCGAGCGGATGCGGACGGCGGGTTTCGCTGAACCGCCGCACGAGCGCGTCGTCCTCGGCGTCGAGGAAGATGAGCACCGGGTTCAGGTTGCGCATGGCCTTCAGCTTCTTGTAGACGCCCGGCAGCTCGTCCAGCATCCGTCCTTCGCGCACGTCCACGACCACCGCCGCGCGAGCGATCTCCGTCCCCGCGCGCAGCGTCAGCTGCGCAAGCATCGGCAACAGCGCCACCGGCAGATTGTCCACGCAGAAGTACCCGAGATCCTCCAGCGCGCGGATGGCCTGCGACTTGCCCGACCCCGAGAGTCCGGTCAGCACGACGAAGCGCGACGATACCGCCGTCCTCGCCGCGCGGCGCGCGGCGTGGCGCTTCTCGCGCATTACAGGTCTTCTCCGAAATCGAGATCGCTCACATCGCCGTGGCCGAGCTGTTCTTCGAGCCGATTCACCAGCCGCCTCGCCGCGTGATGGCCGCCGCTCCGCAGCAGCTGGTTGCGCGCCGCGACCTCGACCAGGATCGCGAGGTTGCGCCCCGGCGCCACCGGCATCCGGATCATCGGCACGCGAATGCCGAGCGTCTCGTAATGCGCCTCGTCCAGCCCCAATCGATCGTACTCCCGCGACGGATCCCATCGTTCGAGCTGCACCACGAGCTCGACCCGCTTCGAACGTCGTGTTGCGGCCACGCCGAACAGATCCTGTACGTTGATCAATCCGATTCCCCGGATCTCCATGTGATGCCGCGTCAGCTCCGGGCAGGTGCCGATGACGAACGATTCCGCCCGGCACCTCAACTCGACCGCATCATCGGCCACGAGCCGATGTCCGCGGACCACGAGATCGAGCGCGCACTCGCTCTTCCCGATGCCGCTCTCGCCAACGATCAGCACGCCCAGGCCGAGGATGTCCATCAGCACGCCATGCACGATGCCGCGTGCGGCAAGGTGCACCTCGAGCGCGGCCGCGAGCCGCGCCATGGCAATGGGCGTCGCGGCGCGCGTGCGCATCAGCGGCACGTTCGCGCGGTCCGCCTCCTCGACGATTTCGATCGACGGCTCCACGTTGTCGGTGATGACGACGCACGGCAGGGCGTGGCCGTAGACGAGGCGCATCACCGCGGTTCGCTCGCCCGGTGACAGCGATTCGAGGAATCGCACCTCGCTCTCGCCGAACACGAGCACGCGACCCTCTCGCAGGTACTTGTCGAACCCTGACAGGGCGAGGCCGGTCTTCTGCGGATGCGGGTTGGTGATGCGGCGATCGGTGCCGCCGCTGCCGGCGAGCACTTCCAGATCGATCGCGCGGGACTCGGCAAGGTCGCGGAGGACGGTGGCCACACTTACGCCAGGTTGAGCCTGGGCGGTCATGCTCTCATCGCTTGTGCTGACGGCAGGTTGCTAATCCGGCTCGATGAGGCCGAGGTTTCCATCCCTGCGGCGATAGAGGATGCTCACCGCATCGTTCTCCGCATTTCGAAACACGACGAAGGTGTCGGGACCGGCGTCGACACGTAGTGCCGCGTCCTCGACCGACATCGGCTTCACCGCATAGCGCGGCGCGCGGACGATGCGCGGGCCCTTCGGCTGCGGTTCCGCAAGCGCCCCGAGGGCGGCGGCCGGCGCACGGCGGAGCGAGCTCTTGCGCCGCCTGTCGGTCCACTTCGTCTTCAGGCGCTGCGCCTGCTGCTCCACCGCTTCGGCGGCCTTCTGCACGGACAGGCGCCAGGCATTCCCTTCGCCGACGCCGCGCATCATGTGGTTGCCGCGCGCGTGAATGAGAATCTCGGTATTGTGCCGGTACTTTTCCTTCGTCAGGATCACGTTCACGGAGACCGCGCTGTCGTTCAGCACTCGTAACAGCTTGGCCACCCGCTTGTCGATCAACTGCCGGAGCGGCGCCGTGACTTCCACGTGCCGTCCGGTGATTTCTAGACGCATGGTAAGGCTGGTCGGCTAATACAGTACTTTCCGTTGATTCGAGGTTGGGATTTTCAGCTCCTCGCGGTACTTCGCAATCGTGCGGCGCGCCAGCATCAGGCCTTCCTTCTGGAGGATGCTGACGATCTTCGAGTCGCTGAGCGGCTTGCGGGGGTCCTCGTTCTCGATGATCTTGCGGATCCGCTGCTTGATCGTGACCGACGACACGCTGTCGCCGTAGGAGCTGCTGATGCCGCTGTGGAAGAAGTACTTCAGCTCGAACACGCCCTGCGGCGTGTGCATGTACTTGTTGTTGACGACGCGGCTGACGGTGGATTCGTGCATGCCGATGTCGTTCGCCACGTCGCGCAGCACCAGCGGGCGCAGGTACTCGATCCCGTGATCGAGAAACTCGCGCTGGAAATTGATGATGCTGTTGGCCACCTTCTGGATCGTCTTCTGCCGCTGATCGACCGATTTGATCAGCCACAGCGCCGACCGGAACTTGTCCTTGACGTAGTCGCGCGTCTCTTTGTTTTCTTCAACCGTTCCCGCGCTCTTGTCGAGCAGCCGCCGGTACGTCGGGCTGATACGGAGCTGCGGCAGCCCTTCCTCGTTCAGTGCCGCCACGTACTGATCCTCGACCTTGACGACGTAGACGTCGGGGATCACGTACTGTGATTGCTGCGGGTTATAGCGGCTTCCGGGCTTGGGATCGAGGTTGCGGATGATCTCGATGTGCTCTTTCAGATCGTCGATCGTCATCCCGAGCCGGCGCGCGATTTCAGGAACCTGGTGGTTCTGCAGCAGCCGGAGATGCTCGGTGACGATCTTCTCGGTCGGCGTCCCTTCGAGACCGAGATGGCGAATCTGGAGCCAGAGGCATTCCTGCAGATCGCGCGCGGCTACGCCGATGGGGTCGAACGTCTGCACGTGCTGCAGCGCCCGCTCGACATCGGCAACCGGCCAGTCCCCCATCGCGGCGATCTCTTCGACCGACGCCACGAGATACCCGTCGTCGTCCAGGTTGCCGACGATCGCGCCGCCAATCTCTTTCAGCTTTTCGTCTTCGGTCTGCAGCGACAGCTGCCACATCAGGTGATCGGACAGCGACGCCGCGGTCGACAGCGTGTTCTCGATCGGCGGCAGTTCCTTCACTTCCGACGGCGTGCGTGAGCGATAGCCGTCATCGAGGTAGTCGCCGAAAAAGTATTCGTAGTCTGCGTCGTCCCAGGTATCGGCCTTCTCGGTGGTCGGTTGTGCGTCGGCCTTTTCGGCCTGCTGCTGCTCGGCGGGCTGCAGTTCCTCCGTGGGCACTTCTTCGAGCAGCGGATTCTCCACCATCTCCTGGTTCAGGAGATCCGCGAGTTCCAATGTCGACATCGGCAGCAGCTTGATGGCCTGCTGCAACGATGGCGTCAGGATGAGCTTCTGAACGAGTTTGGTGTGGAGCTTCTGCTGAATGGCCATGGGGTCGTTCTGACGATTTTATCTTAGTCCAACCGGAAATCCGCGCCGAGGTAAATCCGCTTGACGTCCTCGTCGGCGGCCAGGCTGTCCGGCGTGCCGCTCTTGAAAATCACCCCATCGTGGACAATGTAGGCGCGATCGGTAATTCTCAGCGTCTCCCGCACATTGTGATCGGTGATGAGGACCCCGATGCCCCGTTGTTTCAGGTGAAAAATGATTTTCTGGATGTCGGTGACGGCGATAGGGTCTATGCCCGCAAATGGTTCATCGAGGAGCATGAACTTCGGCGAGATGACCAGCGCGCGCGTGATTTCCACGCGCCGCCGTTCGCCCCCGGACAGGGTGTACGCGGGCGCCTTCGCGAGCGGGGTCAGCCCCAGCTCCGCGAGCAACTCGCGCAGGCGCGCGCGGCGGGTCGCGCCGTCAATATCCAGGGTCTCCAGAATCGCCAGGATGTTCTGCTCGACCGACAGGCCGCGGAAGATCGACGCTTCCTGCGGCAGGTAGCCGATCCCCTTGCGGGCACGCACGTACATCGGATCGTCGGTCACGTCCACGCCGTCGAGCAGCACCCGGCCCGATTCCGGCGCGGTCAATCCGACGACCATGGAGAAGGTGGTGGTCTTGCCAGCGCCGTTGGGGCCGAGCAGGCCGATGACTTCGCCCGAGGCAATCTCGAGATTCACGCCTCGAACCACCGTCCGCCCGCCGTAGGATTTCGTGAGATCTCGCGTCGTCAGCGTCGCCATTCAGCGCGGTTCCGTCCCGGCTTTCGACGAGGGACCTGCGGTGCCGCAGGCAATCGACTTGGTCTGCGTGCTCGAGAGGTCGTTACCGCGCGCGGTGATGGTGTCGACCGACTTGTGAAACGTCAGCGTCGTCCCTTTCGTGACCTTGCAGTCGGGGGCGGTGTCGTCGTACACCTCCACCGGTGTCCCGACCATCGTGTATTCCTCTTTCGCCGCGATGTAGGTAAGGTGGCCGCCGTACGCGCGACGCGTATTGTCACGCGACACGACGTTGCCGAACGCTTCGGCGCGCTCCAGTTCTCCTCCGTCCTCCGTCAGGTACAACTCGATCTTGTCGGCGGTGACGTCGCCGTCCGGGCCGCTCATGTGCGCCTTGGTCGTGTATGTCGCGCGCCGGCGCGCATCTTCGTACACCAGCGTCTCGGCCACGGTGATGGTCGGCTCCGGCGGCGTTTTCGGCTTCGCCGTGGCGTTCTTCGCCTCGTCCTTCGGCTTCAGCGCCATCATCGTCCGCACGTTCGTATTCGCGCGGAGGTTGCCGTTCTTATCGTCGAGGATAATCGTGTCGGCGCGCACCTCGGTTTCTTCCTGCCACAGCCGCGAATTGCCGGTGTAAGTGGCCAGCGAGCTCGCGCCGTCGTACTCGAGACGGTTGGCAGTCACGGTGACCGGCTCGTTTTCTTTCAACATGGCCGGCATTTTCACCGCGCTCTCGTCGTCTGTCTTCGCGGGCTGCGGTGCCGCGGGAACGGGCGCAACCTGCGGCAAGGGCGTCTCCTTGGCGGAGGGCGACCCTTCCTTCGCGGCGGTCGTGCTGCGGCTCTGTGGCTGCATCAGGCTGCGCACCCTGGTTTCCGCCGTCATTTTCTGCGCCCCGAGGACCATCTGGATCGTTCGGGCATCGACGTTGAGGCGGCCATCGCTGACGTGCGGGCCGGTGCCGGGCTCGCCGCTGGCTGACGGCGACAGCTCGAGACGGTCGTCCTTGATCGAATAAATCGCAAGCGGCGCGTCGGCCGTGGTTTTCGTGCCGTCGGTAAAGTGCACGTTGCCATGGAATTCGGCACGCTCGATATCACCGAAGCCAGGTGTGGTCCGCACGTCGAGGCGCAGCGATCGCGCGGTGCGATCGATTGCCTCAACGCCGCGTCGTGCGGCGCGCGACTCGCGGTACTCGACGTTCCCGGTAAACGCGGCGTTCTCCAGGCCGCTCCCCGGCGCGCCGGTTGCCACGAGCGATGTTGCGCGAATCCTTCTCGACGGCAGATCGCCGTCTGCCGGCAGCATGACTTCCACGTTCTCGTTCGACGTGAGATTCGTGACGGTGGAGCCATCCGGGCCCAGCGCGATGTCGACGGTCTTGCCTGACACGCGGCGCCCGGCTTTGCCTGCCTCCCCCGGCAACTCGACGCTCGCGTTCTCGATCAACCTCGCGGATTGCAGCGTCCTCCCGTCTTCGGCGTATGCGAGATCGATGTCGCGCCCCTGCATCGATTGCGGCCCGTTACCGCTGCCAGTGATGCGCGCATTCCCCCGCAGTTCCATGCGCGTGACCCGCTCGTCGTCGGCCGTCGTGTAGGCGGTGGCTTCGTCCGCGACCGTGACGCGGCCGTCCCCCTCGAAACGAGCGCCGCCGATGAACTTCACGTAGTGGTCCTGCCGCGCCATTCCCGCGGCTTTCGACGTGATGTGCATCGCGCCGCCGCCTTTCTCGTCAGCGGTGACGTCTACGTTCGCCGCATCGAGGATCCAGAGCACGTCGCGGTTGCGATCGTAGGTGGCGCCGGTTCCACTGCCGCGCATCCGCCCCTTGGAAAACTTCACGGCCCCGGGGACACGCGCGATGCCTTCCTTCTCGTCGTAGGTGGCGCGGTCGGAGATGACGGTGAGGCCGTCGCTGGTGACGAGCTTCACGTTCCCCTGGAACTCCGCGTTCGACAGTCCCTTGTCCGGCGGATTCATGACCATCGCGTCCTGCGAGGTGATCGTGACGCGGCGTCCGGCCTTGTCGGGTAACAGCACTTCGACGCCGCTCGAGAGCTTCGTGCGGCCGTCGGAATACGTCAGGCTGTTGCCGAACTTCAGCGAGAAGGTGGTTTTGCCCTCTGACGAACGTTCGTAGACGCCGCCGCCGCGGTTCTCGACCGACGCGGCTGGATCGCTCCGCTCGGGCCGGGGCGTGCTGGCGCGCTCGCTGTGTCCGCGCCGCAGCGACACGACGACCAGGGCCGCGAACACCACGACGAACAGGGCTATCGCCAGCCGCAGGCGTTTCTGCCACATAGAAAATGGCTCAGGACTTAGGGCTCAGGACTCAGGGCGGCTCAAGGCTCAAGCGGCTCAGGGCGTAAGCCAGCATGTACCGTAAGCCGCCATGAGCCATAAGTCATGAGCCTTGAGCCCTATTCTACGTCGCTGAGGCTCTTGACGTCGGCGACGCTCAGCTCGAGATACGTCTCTCCCTGGAACTCGTTCTGCTCGAGGGAAAACGCGAGGTTGACGCCGGCGCGGTGCTCGGTGAGAAACGCGGCGCGTTCGGCGGCGCGCCAGGCGATCGCGCGGAAGCTGCGGCCATCCTGACGGAAGGTCATCTTGAGGTGACGCTCTTTCAACGGACGCGGTCCGTCGACGATTTCCACCGGCATCGCGTGAAAGACGGGTCGTGGATTGCCGCAACCGAACGGCGCGACGGCGTTCAGGCCATCAACGAAGTCCTGCGTGATGTGCCTGAGGTTCAGCGCGCCGTCGATCCGGAGACGCGGCCGCAACTGTTCCGGCTCCAGCACCTCGTCAGCGTGGGCGTTGATACGCGCCCGGAACTCCGGCACGCGCGCCGCCTCCATCGTCAATCCGGCCGCCTGCTTGTGGCCGCCGAAACGGAGGAACACGTCGCTGCAGCGCTCGAGCGCGTCGAGCATGTCGAAATCCGGAATGCTGCGGCAGGACCCATGCGCGACATCGCCGTCAACGGAGAGCACGATCGCCGGCTTGTGATACGTGTCGACCAGCTTTGACGCCGCGATGCCGATGACGCCGCGGTGCCAGTCGTCGCCGCCAACGACAAGCACGTTGTGTGCGCCAATGGCCGGGTCGGTCTCGATGGCCTTCCTGGCCTGCGTCACCAGGTCGGCTTCCTCTGCCTGGCGGCGAAGGTTCTCGTCGTTGAGCTGCTGTGCCAGCGCTCGCGCATCTTCGAGAGACCCTTCGTCGGTGGCGAGCAGCAGCCGTGTCGCAATGTCGGGTGTGCTCATGCGACCCGCGGCATTCACGCGAGGCGCCAGCATGAACGACACCTGGTAGCTGTCGATCGTCTTGCCGGACAGGCCGGCGCATTCGAGCAGCGCACGCAGTCCGACAGTGTGGCGACCCGTGCTGAGCGACCCGAGCCCAAGCTTCGCGATCACCCGGTTCTCGCCGACGAGCGGCACGACGTCGGCGAGCGTGCCGATCGCGGCGATCTTGACGAATGCCGGGAGCCACTTGCGCTTGTCGGCGCGCTGGCAGAGCGCCTGCACGACCTTCAACGCGACCCCCACGCCCGCCAGGTTCTTGTCTGGATAGGAGCAATCCGTGCGCTTGGGATTGATGACCGCGAGGGCTGGCGGCAGAGTGCCGTCGGGTTCGTGGTGATCCGTAATGATCAAGTCGACGCCGAGTTCCCGCGCACGCAACGCCGCGTCGGTGCCGCGGATGCCGCAGTCGACCGACACGATCAAGTGAACCCCCTCGCCATGCAGCCGCTCGATCGCCGCGGACTGCAGGCCATACCCATCGCGCAGCCGTTCGGGAATGAAGTGGACGACATCGCCGCCGAGCATCTCCAGCGCGCGACGTAGGATCACGGTGGACGTAATCCCGTCGACATCGTAGTCCCCGTGGATCGCGATGCGCTCTTTCTGCGCGATCGCCTGCTCGATCCGCTCGACTGCCTTCGCGAGATCCGCCAGCAGGTAGGGATCGTGGAGATGGTCGAGCGACGGCTGCAGGAATCGATGGGCGACTTCCGCGTCGCCGAGCCCGCGCATGCACAGTAGGCGCGCCACGGTTGGATGGAGGTTCAGAGCGACAGCGAGAGCCCGGGCCTCGTCGTCGTTACACGGCAGGTGTTGCCAAATTAATGTCTTCATCCTTTAACCGGGGCTCCGCCCCGGACCGCGCTCGTCGCGGGCGCGCCGTGCGCCGAGTACTCGTCATCCACCGGTAGGCCCGACCTTCCCGCCGTCGCCAGGGCTATGGCGGGCCACCGGAGTGGTTCGCGAGGGTGGCAGGTCGGGCGTCTTTGGATTAGCTGGGCTGGCGGATGCCGCCGTATCGGTGAACGCGATCCCCTCTTCCCCCATCTGCCGGAACTTGGCATAACGCGCATCGAGCCGTTCCTGCACGGCGAGCGGCGCGATCTCCGCGAGCGCCTGCGAGACCGCCTGGTCCACGAGTGCGGAGGCGGCATCGTAATCATTGTGCGCGCCGCCCGACGGCTCGGGAATGATTGCGTCGATCAGGCCCAGCGCAAGCATGTCGGCCGCGGTGATCTTCAGCGCCTCCGCGGCTTCCACCTTCCGGTTCGCGTCGCGCCACAGGATGGCCGCGCATCCCTCGGGAGGAATCACACTGTAGACGGAAAACTCCTGCATCAACACGCGGTCGCCGATCGCGATGCCGAGCGCGCCGCCGCTCCCACCTTCACCGCACACGATGACAATGATCGGCACTTCGATCATCATCATCTCGCGCAGGTTCACGGCAATCGCCTCGGCAACGCCGCGCTCTTCCGACTCCATGCCGGGATACGCGGCCGGTGTGTCGATGAAGACGATCACCGGGCGCGAGAACTTCTCGGCGAACTGCAGCACGCGCATCGCCTTCCGATACCCTTCGGGGCGCGCGTAACCAAAGTTGCGGAAGATCTTCTGCTTCGTGTCGCGTCCCTTCTGATGTCCGAGGATCGCGACCGGCTGTCCCTTGTACTCAGCGATGCCCGTGACGATGGCGTGATCGTCGGCAAAGCGGCGATCGCCGTGCAGCTCGTCGAAATTCGTGAACAGCCGTTCGACGTAGTCGAGCGTGTTCGGCCGGCTCGGATGCCGCGCGACCAGCACGCGCTGCCATGGCGTCAACGTCGCGTAGATCTCGCCACGGATCTCGTCCGCACGCCGGCGGAGCGATTCGATCGAGCGCTCGCGCTCCGGCGTCTTTGGCAGCATGCTGAGCGCCTCGATCTCCTTCAACAGCACGCCAATCGGTTCTTCGAATTCCAGTAACTCAGGCATCAGTGAGGCTCAGGGCTCAGGTCTTAGGGCTCAAGGTGGCTCATGGATTCACGGCTCATGGCTTCGCTATGTCCGGCGCTTCGAGCGGCCCAAAAGCCCTGAGCCCTGAGCCTTGAGCCTTGAGCCCTGAGCCGTTCAGCGAAGTACCACCGATCCGCTTCCGCACAGCTGCTCGACTTCGTTCACGAGCCGCTCGGACGGTTTCACGCGCTGCGCGGCCTCGGATCGCACGCGCAGCGGCCCTTCCTGGCTCTTCACATCGAGTTCCAGGAAGACTCGCCGGTCGCCACGGTGACGCGACAGCAGTTCCGCGAGCGCTTCGAGCGTGTTGCGCGCGGATCCCGGCAAGTGAATGACCACCTCGCGCGTCGTCCGCTCCTTCAGCATCGAGATCGGCTGCAGCTCGGTCGCAACCAGGCGGGCCGATTCCTCGTCCTTTTCGAACTTCCCGCGCACGAGCACCATCGCGTCCGCGTCGATCAGGTAGCCGTGCTTGCTGAACGTCTCCGGGAAGACGACCACCTCGATGCTGCCGGCGATGTCATCGAGCATGAACACCGCCATCCGATCCCCTTTTTTGGTCTTCAGGGGACGGAGACCGCTGACGATGCCGCCGACCCAGACGTCGGCAAGCGACGCCGTGAGATCGCCGACGCGCTGGGCGCCGAACGTCTTGAGCTCCTCGCTGAACCGGTCCAGCGGATGCCCGCTCATGTAGAGACCGAGCGACTCCTTCTCGAACGCCAGCTGCTGCGCTTCGGTCCATGCCGGCGCGTCAGCCAGCGCGATCGCGGAGCCGGCCTCGTCGTCGACGCCGCCGAACAGCTGGGTCTGACCCTGGTCGCGATCGCGCTGGAGACGGCCGCCATTTTCGATCGCCTTGTCGATGGCCGCGAACAGCCGCGCGCGCTTTGACGCCGTGGTTCCGGTGGTGACGAGCGAATCAAACGCGCCCGCCTTCACGAGGCTTTCGAGCACTCGCTTGTTCACGAGCCGCAGATCCGCGTGCTCGCACAGCGTGTAAAGCGAATCGATGCGGCCGAACTGCTTCCGGACATCCAGCATCGACAGGATTGCTCCCTCGCCTACGTTCTTCACCGCGCCCAGGCCGAAGCGGACCCCCTCCTTCTCGACCGTGAACGCGAGCTGGCTCGAGTTAATGTCTGGCTGCAGGATCGGGATCTGGAGCTCGCGACATTCCCCGAGATACATCGCGAGCTTGTCGGTGTTCGCTGCTTCGATGGTCAGCAGCGCGGCCATGAAGTGCCACGAATAGTTGGCCTTCAAATACGCGGTTTGATACGCCACCCACGCGTACGTCGTCGAGTGCGACTTGTTGAAGCCGTACCCGGCGAAGAACTCCATCAAGTCGAAAATCTTCTTGGCCTTCTTCTCGTTGACGCCCTTTTTCGCGGCGCCTTCCATGAAGGCCTCGCGCTGCTTGGCCATGACCTTGGGGTCCTTCTTCCCCATGGCCTTGCGCAGCACGTCCGACTGTCCCATCGTGAACCCAGCCAGGACCGCGGCAATGCGCATGACCTGTTCCTGGTACGCGATGACACCGTAGGTGTCCGAGAGAATCGGTGCGAGCTGCGGCAGCTCGTACTTCACCTCGGTCTTCCCCTGCTTGCGTGAAATGAAGTCGTCGACCATCCCCGACTTCAAGGGACCGGGACGGTAGAGCGCGTTGAGCGCGATCAGATCGTCGAGGCGCTCCGGCTTCGCCTTGCGCAGCAGCTCGCGCATGCCGGAGCTTTCGAACTGGAACACGCCGTAGGTCTGGCCGTCCGAGAACAGCCTGTAGGTCTTTTCGTCGTCCAGCGGGATCGCGTCGATGTCGAGATCCATGCCCTCGGTCCGCTTGATTTCGTCGAGCGCGTCGCGGATGAGCGTCAGCGTGCTCAGGCCGAGGAAATCCATCTTCAGGAGGCCGACACGCTCGACCTCCTTCATCGCCCACTGCGTGACGATTTCGTCTTTCTGCGACTTGTAGAGCGGAACGAATTCCGTGAGGGGCTTCGGCGCGATGACGACACCGGCCGCGTGGACCGACGCGTGACGCGTCATGCCTTCGAGGCGGCGCGCGACGGTGAGCAGTTCCTTGACGCGCTCGTCCTTCTGCTCCATCTCCTTGAGCGCGGGGCTCTCGGCGAGCGCCTTCTCGAGGGTCATGTCGAGCGCGGGAGGAACCGCCTTGGCCACGCGATCCGCGTCGGCGTACGGGATGTCCATCACGCGCGCGACGTCGCGCACGACGGCGCGTGCCTTCATCGTCCCGAACGTGATGATCTGCGCGACGTTCTCGCGGCCGTACTTCCGAGTGACGTACTCGATCACTTCGCCGCGGCGGCGCTCGCAGAAATCGATATCAATGTCGGGCAGCGACACGCGCTCCGGGTTCAGAAAGCGCTCGAAGATCAGGTCGTACTCGATTGGATCGACGTCGGTGATGCGCAGGCAGTACGCGACGAAGCTTCCCGCGGCGGATCCGCGGCCAGGCCCCACTGGAACGCCCTGCTCGCGCGCGTAGCGAATGAAGTCCCACACGATCAGGAAGTACCCCGGGTACTTCATCTTCTTGATCATGTCGATCTCGTACGAGAGCCGCCGCTCGTACTCATCGATGGTGTGTGTCAGAAGCCCTTTCGCCTCCAGCTCGCGCAGGCGCGGCAGCCGCATCTCGAACCCCTGCCGGACGACGTGCTCGAAGTAGTCATCCAGCGAGTACCCGGCCGGCACGTCGAAGTTCGGGAGGTAGTTCTCCTGGAATGACAGGTCGACGTTGCACCGCGCGGCAATCTGCACCGTGCGCGCGATGGCATCGGGGTAATCGGCGAACACCCGCGCCATCTCTTCGCCGGTCTTCAGGTAGAACTGGTCACCGTGGTACTTCAGCCGCTCCGCGTCGTTCACCGTCTTGCCCGTGCCGATGCACAGCAGGATGTCGTGCGGCTTGAAATCGGAGTTCTTCAGGTAATGGACGTCGTTTGTGACGACGAGATCGAGGCCGAGGTCTTGTGCGATCGGCTGCAGGCCGATGTTGACGAGCTTCTGCTCCTCGATTCCCTGGTACTGCATCTCGAGGAAAAAGTTCTCGCGCCCGAGGATGTCCCGATACGCCGCCGCCGCATTGATGGCCTTCTGCTGCTGTTCGGTGCGGATCCCGGTGGCGACTTCTCCCTTCAGGCAGCTGCTCAGACCGATCAGGCCCTTCGAATGCTGCGCGAGAAGCTCTTTGTCGATGCGGGGCTTGTAATAGAAGCCCTCGGTATAACCCGAGGACACGAGTTTGATGAGGTTGTGATAGCCCTCGTTGGTCTCGGCGAGCAGGACGAGATGATTGGCGGTTTCGCCCGGCGTCCCGCTCTTGGTGCGGCGGTCGCCCGGCGCCACGTACACCTCACACCCGAGGATCGGATTGATGCCCCGCTTACGCGCCTGGTCGTGGAAGACGACCGACGAGAACATGTTGCCGTGTTCCGTGATCGCCATGGCCGGCATCTTCAGCTCGAGGGCCTTGTCGAGCAGTTCTTCGATGCGGCACGCGCCGTCGAGGAGAGAGTACTCGGAGTGCAGATGGAGGTGGACGAAGTCGGGCATTGATCTCGTTTACGGCGTCGAGCTACTCCGGGCGTTCCGTCAGCTTTTCTCAATGCGCCTGGGGCCCCACCCCCACGCGCTTACTCCCATTCAATCGTTGATGGCGGCTTCGACGAGATGTCGTACACCACCCGGTTGATTCCTTTCACCTCGTTCACAATTCGGGACGAAATCGACGCGAGCAGGTCGTGCGGAAGGCGCGCCCAGTCGGCGGTCATGCCGTCCTTGCTCTCGACCGCGCGGATCGCGACAGTGTATTCGTAAGTCCGCGCATCGCCCATCACGCCAACGCTCTGTACCGGCAGCAGCACGGCGAACGATTGCCACAACCGGCGATACCAACCGGCCTTCTTCACTTCCTCCGCGACAATCGCGTCGGCACGCCGGACCAGGTTCAACCGTGACGGGTCGACTTCGCCGAGAATCCGCACTGCGAGGCCGGGACCCGGGAACGGCTGCCGCCACACGAACTCGTCCTCGAGGCCGAGTTCCTTGCCGACCGCGCGCACTTCATCCTTGAAGAGCTGCCGCAACGGTTCGACCAGCTTGAATCGCATCCGCTCGGGGAGGCCGCCAACGTTGTGGTGACTCTTGATCACGTGCGACGGCCCGATCACGGACACGCTTTCAATAACGTCCGGATACAGGGTCCCCTGCGCCAGATAGTCGAAGTGCCCCAGCTTCTTCGCTTCCTCTTCGAACACGTCGATGAACGTCGCGCCAATGATCTTGCGCTTCTTTTCCGGATCCGTGACGCCGGCCAGGCGATCGAGAAACAACTTCGATGCGTCGACGAACACGAGCGGCAGGTGCAGTCGTGCGAACCGTTGCTGGATCTGCGCGGCCTCGTCCTGACGCATGACGCCGTTGTCGACGAAGATGCACGTCAGGCGATCGCCGATTGCCTTGTGAATCAGCAGCGCCGCGACCGTCGAGTCCACGCCGCCACTCAGGCCGCACACGACTCGCCCGTCACCGACCTGTGTCGTGATTGCAGCCACTGTCTCTTGCACGAACGACGCCATGGTCCAATCGCCCGAGCATCCGCAGATACCGAACGCGAAATTGCGAAGGATGTCGCTGCCGCGATCGGTATGCGCCACCTCAGGGTGGAATAGCAGTGCGTAGAATCTGCGATCCTCATCCGCCATGGCGGCGACCGGCGCATTCGCGCTCGTGGCCGTGACCGTGAAACCGGACGGCGCGCTCTTCACGAAATCACCGTGACTGGCCCACACGCGAAGCTCGGATCCGACGGACGCCAACAGTGGCGCCTCTTCCTCGATGCGGATCGTCGCCATGCCGAACTCGCGATGCGGCGCGGCCGCTACCACCCCGCCGAGCGCATCGGTCATCAGCTGCATGCCGTAGCAGATGCCGAGCACCGGCACGCCGGCGTCGAACACAGCGGGTTCGCAGCGCGGCGCGGTTGGCTCCGAGACGCTGCGCGGCCCACCCGAGAGGATGATGCCGGCTGGCTTGCGTTTGGCGATCTCGGCAAGTGGCGTGTTGTACGGAAGAATCTCCGAATACACGGACAGCTCGCGAAGCCGGCGCGCGATCAATTGCGTGAACTGCGAGCCGAAATCCAGGACGACGAGGGTCTGATGTTTCACGGGAGCAATGATGATTGCGGGCGTCACGCTATTATAAGGTGTGCCGTTGGTTAGCACCACAATATCTTGTAGATTCGTTCTCGTTCTTCTTGCGCTCTCCCTGATCCCAACTCGCATCACCGGTGACACGGGCGGAATCCGCGGCGATGGAAACCGCGAGGCCAGTGTCCTTCCGCTGGCGACGCGCTGGTCGGTCGATCTCGGCGGCCCGCCCGTCACGCGCGCGGCGCCAGTCCTCGACGAGAAGCACGTGTACGTTGCGCTGCGAGCCGGACAGATTGTCGCGCGGAGTCTCTCCGATGGCGCCGAGCTCTGGCGCAAGGACCTCCCGAGCGAGCAGCCGATCGCTACCGATGGCGGCATCGTCTTCGTCTCGTCGCGCGACGCGATCTACGCGCTTGATGGCGCCCATGGCGGCATCTTGTGGGAGGCGCCGCTCGCTGGGATTACCGCTCCGCTCGTCGCGCGATCGGGTTGGTTGATTGCCCTCGCTGAGCGCCGCGTGCTGGCGTTCCGGGCGAAAGACGGCACGCTCATCTGGCAGCGCGACATCGGCGCATCCGCGCGGCCGCCGGCGATTGACGGCGATCGCCTCTACATCTCGCTTGCCGACGGCCGCATCGTTGCGAGCGATATCTCTACGGGCGAGCAGATCTGGGAGAGCACGCTTGGCGGTACGACGGGTGCTGTCCTTGCCTATGGCAATCGCGTGTATGCGGGAGCGGGAGACCGACAGTTCTATTGCCTGAAGGCAGCGAACGGCGAAATCGAGTGGGTCTGGCGGATTGGCTCGGCGATCGTGGGGTCGGCAGTTGCCGACGAGGCGCGGGTCTATTTTCTTGCGCTCGACAACGTGCTGCGCGCGCTCGACCGTTCGAATGGCAATCAGCGATGGCAGCGTCCGATTCGGAGGCGGGCGTCGACCGGGCCCGCGATTGGCGGGAAATATGTCTTCGTCGCGTCGTCATCGTCGCCGGATATCTGGATGTGGACCGCTGACGGTCGCTCCGCCGGCAGCCTCACCCTGCCGGCGGAGTCGGCCGTCCCCCCGGCGTTCGCCGAGCGTGGCACTGGAGGACTCGAGATCGTGACCGTCACTGGCAGCCTCTCCAGCCAGTGGCAGCTCACGTTGCTGGCGAAGGCCAACGAGCCGCCCGTTACGGCATTCGCCGGCCTGCCGGGGACCATGCTGGAGCGCGAAACGCTCCCAACATCAAAGTAGCGATCAATCGAACGGGACGGTGCGTGGCAAGATGAGCGAATCGTTCCTTGCCGTGCCCGGTCGTCCCGTCAGGTACGTCTTCGCGGAGAGGGCAACCTGGTCGAGCGACACGCCGTCCTCGCGCGTCTGGATGCGAATGCGTCCGAATCCCTGCGGGAAGCGCAGCACGATCGGGCTGGTACGATCTTTCGCTCCCCATCCATCGTCTTTCCATCCCCACGCCGACACGCCGCAGCCGGAACATTCCTCGAGGGTTGAAATCGCCGGTCGCGATGCTCTTGGCGCGGCTGCCGCGCTGTCGTCATGACGCGAAAACATTCGTGGATGACTGCGCGGCGACCGGCGCCGTTGGCAGGGCGATGAGCAGGGCGAACGTCAGGACGCGCATCGTCTCCAGGCTCACCGGGGAACGATCGTTGCGTCGTTCTTTGTCGTGCCAGGGGCGATGTCTCGATAACGCACCGGCGACAGCACGATCTGATCGATCGACAACCCGTCCTCGCGGGTCTGGACACGAATCGTGTGATCGCCTGCGTTCTGGAAGAAGACGAGCGGCCCCATCACGTTCACGCCGTAGCCGTTGTCCTGCCATCCCCACGCACTCAGGCCGCAGCCGGAGCAGTCCTCGAGGTTGATGGTCGTCGCCGACGTCGTGTTCAACCGCCACTGCGGGGCGCCATCGGCGGTGATGCTGTCGGAGAACTGGACGAACAGCGAATCATTCCCCCAGTAATCGTTCTGCGCCCTGCCCCGAATCCACAGCCGATAGCCAACGTTGGGCGAGGCCTGGAAGCGAAGGTCGAAGAAATGCGTCGGCGCTGCGAGTGGGGCCCCCAGCTTCGCGCTGCCCGCATCCGGGTGCGACACGCGTACGCCGTCAGCGGCGGTTGGATCGTTGACGATCGTCCAGCCGCCATGCAGCGCCGCGCCGTCGGCCCCCGGATACAGGACCACGTCGATCGTCCCGCCCTGCACATCTGGCTCCTGTGCATTCACGATCGTGTCATCGTCCTTCTGGTATCCGGGGGCCGAAACAAAGTACGGTCCTGCCGCTCCATCGTCTCGCGCGAACACGATCTGATCGACGGAGACGCCGTCCTCGCGGCGTTGCACACGGACAGTGGTCGGCAGACCGCTGTTGAAGAAGACCGGTGGGCCGACCGCGCGTCGGCCGTAGCCGCTGTCCTGCCAGCCCCAGCCGCGAAGGCCGCATCCGGAGCAGTCCTCGATGATGACGGCCATCGCTTCCGTTGTTCCGATGCGGTAGAACCCCCGTTCGATGTCCGCCTCGTCGGGCGCGTTCTGCGCGTTCGAGAACTGGATGTAGACCGAATCGTTGGAAAACGAATTGTGGTCAGCCTTGCCCCGCACCCACACGCGGTAAGGCCCGCCGAACAAGCCGTTCACCGTGAACTCGAAGTAGTCCGTTGGATTGGCGAGCGGCTGTGTCAGCTTTGCCGCGCCGGTGTTCAGATTGTGAATGCGCGCGCCGCCGGCGGCGCCTGGGTCGGCGACGCGTTCCCATGCGCCATGGAGCACGGCCCGCTCGGCGACGTGGACCGCCGCGTCGCGGGGGCCCAGAGTCCCCCGCGGCAGCAGCGATACGCGCGTGATGAATCCGTCAGGGTAATCGAGCAGGGTGCTTCTGTTGGTCGGCTGGAACGCATTGAATGTCGGGTAGTCACGCGAGTAGGTGAATCCCGCGATGGTCATATGGCCGGCGCCATCAAACACGCCTGCCCTGACGTGCTCATCGCGTGTGCCGCCCAAGTACGTGCTGAACAGCGGCGGACGGTTGAACTCGAACTTCGCGATGAACGCGTCTGCTCCCCCGGCGCGACGGTCCTGGATCGCATCCTTGAGCGGCAGATCTGCCGACGACGTGTAACCGAACAGCGTGAAAACGCTGCCGGACAGGCCGATCC
>JBKOZS010000113.1:0-6794 GCA_046726015.1 Acidobacteriota bacterium | reverse complement strand
GCCTGAAGATGGGATGACGGAGATCGTTGACGGCCAGCACTCCTGCATCGGCGCGATCCCGCGCCGCGAGCGCCGGCTGCCAATCCAGCATCGTTGACAGCACCGAGAGGTCGACATCCGGCGCGGCGGCAATCAGCAGGCCGCCGCCCGCGCCGAGAAACGCACGCAGCGACTCACGCACGCGGCGATCGAGCCCGTGCGTCGATACGATCGCAATGACCGAGTACTGCGCAATATCGGCCGGCGTCATGGCCGAGAATGCCTGGCCGAGCACGGTACGCACGACGAACCCGATGCCACTCTCGTCCTCGGCCTCGAGCGCGCGTGCCAGGTAGAACCCGCTGGTCGATCCCGGGCCGCCCGCGACAATGAGGATCCGCGGCACACCGCGTGATTCATTCAACGCATATCTGATGTTGTCCCCCGCGAACCCTTCCGCATCCGAGACCGCGACGTCGACAGCCGCTCGTGACGCCATCCCATCGAACGGCACGTCGACCGACGATCCGGCAGGAACCGTGACCCGTTTGGTGACCTCGGTCCGGCCGGCTATCTCGAGCCGCACATCGGTCTCGCGAGGCGCCCCGCCAAAATTCCTGATTGTCGCGAGCAGTCGCCTGGCCTCGGGTTTGATATCGGTGACCGCCAGATTGCTGCGTGCGCCCCCCGCATCGCGCACGACGAGATCGACGCCGTGCGGCAACGCGGCAGCGCTCCCGTCGAACCCGCTTCGCTGCAAGTCGCCCACGATGACGAGACGGCCAGGGGCCTGATCGGGCAACAACTCGGCCGTCCTGTCGAATACGGAGGCGTACCTGGTGGCCCCGAATGACGGCGTGATGTCGTCGATCGCAACGCGAGCGTCAGACGCGGACGACCCGGGGGCCGCGACAACGTCCGCGCGTTGATCGAAGGCAATGACGGCCACGCGATCGGATCCGGCCTCGTCGACAGCCTGCTTCGCGAGCGCCCTCGCCTGTTCCATCACGCCAGGGGCAGACATGCTCAACGAACGATCGACCGCCACGACGGTTGTGCGAGTCGACGACCTTGCGCCGGCAATGAACGGACGGGCGAACGAAGCAGCGAGCAGCAGCAATGCCGTAACGCGCGCGAGCAGGAGCAGGATGTCGCGCAGCCGGCGGCGGCGCGATCGCTCGATCGGACTCACGCGCAGGAGCCGCACCGCCGTGAACGGCAGCGGCGGCGCCACGTCGCGCCGCAGCAGGTGCAGCACGATCGGCAGCGCGATCAGCGCAGCGCCAACGAGATAGAGGGGCGAGAGAAATGACATTTACTGTCTCCGCGACCTCGCATCCAGATAGGCCAGCAACGCAAAATCCAGAGGCTTCGACGTATCCAGCAACAGATAGTCGATCCCGGCACCGCGCAGCTCGCGTTCGTAAAACGTGCGCATCTCCTCCAGCGCCTTGAGATAGCTTGCGCGCACGCGTGACGGGTCAGCCGTAACTTCATCCGCGCTCTCGACATCGGTGAACCGCGCGGCCCCCTGGAACGGAAATCGCAGCTCGTGGGGATCGAGCAGCTGGAACACGATCACGTCGGTGCCGCGATGACGCAGATGCTTCAGCCCGCGCACCACCGTGTCCGGTTCATCCAGCAGATCGGAAATGAGTACCGCGAGGCTGCGTTTCACCAGCGCTTCCGCGAGCTGATGGAGAGGCCGCCCGACATTGGATCGCGCGCCGGGCGCCAGCTTCTCGAGCGACAGCAGGATCGCGTGCAGGTGCCCGGGCCGGGCGCTCGCCGGCAGCCGCGCGAGAATCTTGTCATCGAACGCAATCAACCCGGTCGCGTCCCGCTGACGGTTCATCAAGTACGCAAGCGACGCCGCCAGCACGCTGCCGTAATCCAGCTTGCTCATCGGCGCGGCGCCGCGATACGTCATGGACCGGCTCACGTCGAGCAGGAGATGACAATCGAGGTTGGTTTCTTCTTCGAACTTCTTGACGTAGTGACGATCGCTGCGCGCGTAGACCTTCCAGTCGAGCGTGGACAGATCGTCGCCCGGCAGGTACTGGCGGTACTCGGCAAACTCGACGCTGAATCCTTTGTAAGGACTTCGATGCAGCCCGGACAGGAATCCCTCCACCACCGTACGCGCCTTCAGCTCCATGGTCGCCAGCCGTGCGATCACGGCTGGGTCCAGGAACCGGAGGTCGCGGTTCGTGGCGGTAGCGGGCATACAGAACGTCCCTGTGAATCCGTGTTAATCCGTGGTCTACATACCACTCCGCGGTGCCGGCACCGCCTCGAGCAGACGATCGACGAGGACGTCGGAGGTCACCTTCTCCGATTCCGCGTAGAAGTTCGGAATGATGCGATGGCGCAGGATCGGATGCGCGAGCGCGCGCAGATCGTTCACCGACACGTGATAACGCCCGTTCATCAGGGCACGCGCCTTCGCGGCAAGGATCAGCGACTGCGATGCGCGAAGCCCCGCGCCCCACTTCACCCAGTCCTTCACGAACGGAAGATCCTGCTGACGCCCGGGGCGCGACGAATCCACCAGCCGCACGGCGTAGCGGGCGATCTCCTCGGCCACGACGACCTGCCGCACGATCTGCTGATACTCGAGGATCTCGGCGCCGCTCAGCACGCGCGCCGGCGCGGGCGGCCGTGCCCCTGTCGTCTGCGTCACCACCGCCACCTCGTCGTCCTCGCTCAAGTAGGAGACGACGACGTTGAACATGAAGCGATCGAGCTGGGCCTCGGGCAGCGGGTAGGTGCCCTCCAGCTCGATGGGGTTCTGCGTCGCGAGCACGAAGAACGGACGATCCAGCGGATACGTGCGTCCCGCCGCCGTCACGTGATACTCCTGCATCGCCTCGAGCAACGCCGCCTGCGTCTTCGGCGGCGTGCGGTTGATCTCGTCGGCGAGCAGGATCTGCGCGAAGATCGGCCCCTTCACGAACCGCAGGCTGCGGTGTCCGCCATCCTCGTCGAGCACCTCGGTGCCGGTGATGTCGGCCGGCATCAGGTCCGGCGTGAACTGGATCCGCTTGAACGAGAGATCGAGGATCTCCGCGAGCGTCTTGATCAGCAGCGTCTTGGCCAGGCCCGGGACGCCGGTGATCAGGCAATGGCCTCCGGTGAACAGGGCGATGAGCACCTGGTCGATGACCGCGTCCTGGCCGACGATGACCTTGCGGATTTCGGCGAGGATGCGGTCGCGTCCGAGCGCGACACGTTCGGCTACGGCGGTCAGTCCCGCCTGGGAAGTGCTTTCCATTAGTGTGTCAGCGCGTAAATGATTTCGTTAATCTCCATCCGGTAGGCCTGCGCCGTGTACTTCACGTAGCCGGGGAACTCGGCGGCGTTCGACCACTCCCAGCCGTCACCCATGTCGGTGTTCCAGTTGATCAGCACCATCGCGCGTCCGTTGTCGTCCTCGATCGCGCGCAGCGCCGCGATGTAGCCTCCCTTTTCCCACGTGCGCCCCTGCAGAAACGATCCGAGGCCTGGCGTCTGCGGGAATCCATCGAGCTTATAGAAGCAACTGAAGATCGGGTGGTCGTGCGGCAGATCGATGATCTTGCGATCGGGAAACACCCTCTTCAGCTCGCGCTCGAGGTTCGCCCACTCGATGGGCCCGTGGAAATCGTCGAACGTGAGCGTGCCGCCGCGCAGCAGGAACTCGCGCAGGATCGGAACCTCGGTGTCCTTCAGCCGCAGGTTGCCCGGCTCCACGATGTAGATCCACGGGTACTTCCAGAGGTCGGGATCCTCGATGGTGATGTTCACCGGGTCGTTCACCTGGATCGACGTCGCGGTCCTGAGTCGGCGAGACAGGTTCCATTCGGCGGCGGGCGCATCGATGTACCACGGCTCGTCGTACATGCTGAATCCTCGCCCCATCGTCCACGCCGTGTAGCGGATGCGTACGAAGGTCCATTGCAGGCCGGCGAAACGCAAGTCGGGAGCGGCGGGAGTGGGCGGTGCCTGGGCGTCCACGCGCGGCACCTCGAGCCATGCCAGCGCGCAGGCGAGAATGGCAGCGGCAAAAACGAGTGACCGTTTCACCGCGAGCCCCCAATCGCGTTCAGCAGGAGCTCCTGCGCGCGCTCGAACGTCGGCGCGATCTCGAGCGCGGCCAGCGCCTCTTTTTTTGCATCGGCCGAGCGGCCGGCGAGGAGATAGCTTTCGCCGAGATCGCAGTGCGCGGCGGCCTTGTCAGTCGCGCCCGAGTGCAATGCCGCGCGGAATTCGCGCGACGCGATCGCCGCGTCGCGGCGCTTCAGTGCGAGCCGACCCCACCCGGTGTGTGCGGTGGCATCGAACGGATCGAGTGAAACGATTCGCGAGAGCGCGAGCGTGGTCAACCGTTCGTCTCCGGCGGCTTCTGCGATGGTCCATAGCTTGCGCGCTGCTTCCACGTTGGTGTGGTCGACCGCAAGCAGGGCCTCGTATTCTTTCATTGCGCGCGACCGATCGCCGAGCTTCTCCGCGAGCCCGGCCATTAACGCATGCGGACTCTCGTCGCCGACAGCCGCGGGCACGAGCGAGGCCGCACGCTCGAGCGGCGCAAACGCGGCAGCGTCCCCTGCCGCTGCCAGTCCCTGGCCAAGCGCGAGCTGCGCAATATAGTTGTCAGGCTTCGCGGCGGCTGCGGCCTTCAGCACGTCGATGGAGCTGGCATCGACCGGCTTCTGGGAATCGGCAAGCGCCTTCCGCATCATGCCGAACTTCTGATCGAGCGCGCGATCGAAGGTTACCTGCAGGTCGTCGATCGAGACGCTCAGGGCGCGCTTCAGTGCCGCTTCGGTGTCGACACCGTCGGCGAACGATCGCACGAGCGCGGGAAGCGCCGGCGGACCGTATGTCTTCACGATGTGGTCGACGAGCAGCGACGCTTCGTAGTACGCCAGCGAGATCGTGTCGGGACGCGTGAAGCCCGCGTTCAGATCGCGCAGCTTCAGCACCTTGTTTGCGTCCATCGCGCGCGCGAACGTCACCTCCATGTCGCGGCCCCACTCCGGACGCTGGACGGACTCTTCGTACACCGAGATCCCTTCCGTCAGCCAGCGGGGCACGCGCTGCTTGGACATCTGCAGCGTGATGACGTGCGCGAGCTCGTGCCAGAGCGTCGCCTCCCAGCTGAACGTCCCTGGCGGCCGCGCCTTTGGCGAGTCCATCGTCACGACCCGGCCAAAGCAGGCGCCAAGAGCGCCAATCATCCCGGGCAGCCCGAGGTTGCGCACCGCGAAGTCGTCGTGCTGCGGAAAGATCTCGATCAGGATCGGTCCTGTTGGTGTGAAGCCATAGCGAGTGGAGAGCGTCTTCAGCGCCGCTTGCGCGAGCGGGACCGCGTACTCGCGCAGCACCGGCACCTCGTCGCGGTGCATCTTGAAAATCAGATCGCCTTCACGGATCGTCACGAACTGGTCGAGCGTGTCGAGCAGTGCCAGCAGGTTGAACGTGACGACGTCGAACGGATCCGCGCGGAACGCGCGATCGAGTGCCTGGCGCGCGCCAGGCTCGTCGCCCGTGCGCATCAGGTGCATGCCCAGATCCGCGGACGCCTGTGCGTCCCCGGGATCCAGCGCGAGCCCCTTCTTGACGAGCGCAACCGCATCGTCGAACCGGTAGTGGCTGGCCGCCTGCTCGCCGGCCACCCGGTACACCTCGCCGTATGTCGGATTAGTCTCGAGGGCCTTCGAGACTTGCTGTTCGAAGGTCGCGAGATCGTCGCGCACGTACGCCATGCCAGCGAGCAAGGCGTGCGCTTCGAGTTGCGACGCGTTGATCGCGAGAACGTTGTCGATCTCCGCCTTTGCCTTGTCGAACCGATCGTCGTCGAGATGCAGCGACGCCAGGAGCAGGCGCGGGTCGGCCAAACCCGGATCGATTTCAATCGCTCGTTCCGCGCTGGCGGTTGCGGCGGGAGGATCGTCTTCCGCGAGCACGCGCGCGAGCCCGGCGTGCGCGGGCGCCCACTGTGCGTCCGCTTTCAACGCGGCCTGGAATGATTTCAGCGCCTCGGGCTTGTTGTACTTTTCGAGAAAGAGCGATCCCCAGAAGGTCTGGACGGTCGCGCTCTCCGCGCCGGCGCGTTCGGCGTCGCGGAACAGCACGTTCGCGTCGCGCGCACGTCCGAGCGCATGCGCAGCGCGGGCGCCCCTCAACAGGAGTGCGGGTTCGGCCGTTGATGCTCCGCGTCGTAAGACCGCGTTGAGCAGTGGGACGGCGTCGCCGTCTCGCCCGATGATGCGATAAAGAAGGGCCAGCTCGAGTGCCGCCTCACCGCCCTGCTCTCGCGATGCGATCGGCTCGAGCATCGCCTGCGCTTCGCGGTACTTGCCTTTCGCCATCGCGAGCTGCGCGAGCACGACCGCGGCGGCCGGATCGGATACGCCTCGTGCCTGCGCCAGGCTTTCGGCCTCTGCACGCTGCCCGTGGGCGATTGCCGCAGCGGCTGCGCTCGCGAAATCTCTCTCTGGACCCTGTTGAGTGAAGACGTGGGACGGACGCACGGCCGAGCCGGCAAGTCCGAGGCACACGGAAAGAATGACAACGACCAGAGGCCGCGTCGCCACCAGCGACCGGTGCACGCGAAGGCTCTGCATGGATCTGGAGCGATTATAGACCACGCGAAAGGAGGCTCTAGCAGACTCCGTGCCGTTAAGACGCCGGTTCGCCGCCAGTGGTTTTCGATTGGCGACTGACGATTGTCGGCGGAACCGCTGACTAATAGGTCGCCCTCTCCTTCCTTCGGGGAGGGCCTCAGAACAGCGGCCGCCAGGTAAAGAAGACGGCGGCGACCAGCCCCTGGC
>JBKOZS010000112.1:0-11354 GCA_046726015.1 Acidobacteriota bacterium | reverse complement strand
AGGGTGGGGCCGATCTCTCAATTGATCTCGCACTCGCACGGCTGTATCTCGAGCGGGACCGGCCGGGCGATGCGGTGCCACTGCTGCGGCGCATTGTCGACGAGCAACCTTCCTATACCGAAGGCTGGCTGCTGCTGGCCGACGCCCAGGCCGCTGCCGGCCGGACGGATGAGGCAGTCGCGACACTCAAGGACGTGCTGCAGGACGAACCCGGCATGTTCCGCGCGCTTGCGCGGCTGGGCGAGGTCTACGACCGCCAGCGCAAGTTCCACGAGGCAGCGGAAACGTGGGCCGAGGCGCAGAAGCTCAACCCGCGCAACAGCGAGTTGCTCGCGCGTCGCGGCTTTTCACACCTGAACGCGCGGGAACTCGATGCGGCAGATGCGGTCGGACAAGAGCTCCGCACCACGAGTCCCGAAGACGTGCGCGGCATTTACATCCAGGCGCAGGTGCTGCTCGCGCGGGAGCGCTACCAGGATGTCGTGAATCTCTTGAAACCGGAGGTCGAACGCCTGCGCGCGGCCGGATCGTCGAAGGAGAGCCAGGCGGCGCTGTTGCTCGGCGTGCAAGGGACAGCACTGCTCCAGCTCAATCGCAACGCCGAAGCGGTCACGGCCTTGACGCACGCCTCCGACATGGCGCCCGAAAATACGACCGTCAAGTATCAACTGGGCGCCGCGCTGGAGCGCTCCGGGCGCCAGGCAGAAGCGGAGCAGACCTTCCGCGATCTGCTGACGAAGGATCCGCTCGACGCCAACACGCTCAACTATCTTGGTTACATGCTCGCGGAGCGCGGCACGAAGCTGGACGAAGCCGTCTCGCTCATTCAACGCGCCCTGAAAGTCGAGCCCGACAACCCCTCGTACCTCGATAGTCTCGGCTGGGCGTACGTCCAACAGGGACGGCTCGATCTTGCCGACGCGCCGCTGACGAAGGCGGCCGCGGGACTTCCGAAGAACTCCGTCATCCAGGATCATCTCGGCGATCTGCGGCACAAGCAGAACCGCCGACGCGAGGCGATTGCCGCCTGGCAGGCTGCCCTCGACGGTGACGGCGATTCAATCGATCGCGCGAAGATTCAGAAGAAGATCGACGCGACCCGCAAAGCGTCGAAGTAATGCCGGACGCCCGCACCAGGCACAAGGCCCGCGTGTGCCTCGTCCTCCTGTGCCCTGCGCTGTGCCTCGCGGCCGGCTGCGCCACTCGAGCGCCGCTGAGTTTCCCGGCCACTGGCGGCACCCCATTCGCCGAAGCTGCCTCGGCACATCAGCAGGCGACCTCCTCGTGCGCCGGCATCACTACGTTCACCGCGTCCATGGCGTTATCGGGCAAGGCCGGGCGCACGAAGTTGCGCGGCCGCATTGACGCCGGCTTCGCCGCACCCGCGAAGGCGCGCCTCGAAGGGGTCGCGCCGTTCGGACGCCCGGTCTTCGTGCTGACCGCCGATGGCAATCGCGGCACGCTCGTCCTGCAGCGTGACGAGCGCGTCCTGAAAGATGCGCCGCCGGATCAGATCGTCGAAGCGCTTGCCGGCGTCGCGTTGACACCGGACACGCTCCTCCGAGCGGTCAGCGGATGCGGACTGTCGTCAGGTGAGCCAGGCAGTGGAATGTTGCATGGGAACGATCTTGCGTCGATCGCGCTCGGTGACGGGACGGCGTTTCTCCGCCGCGCCGGCGATGTGTGGCAGATGGCGGGGGCAACGCACGGCCCTGTGACCGTCGCGTACTCCGATTATGCGAATGGCCGTCCATCGACGATCCGCCTGCGCGCGGAGTCCGGGGGACGTGAAACCGCAGACCTCACGCTGCGACTGTCGCAGGTCGAGATCAACACGCCGCTCGAGGCCAAGGTGTTCCAGGCGGACATCCCGGCGCGCGCGACGCCGCTCACTCTCGAGGAGTTGAGAAGCGCCGGCCCACTGGGTGTGTCGGCGCGCTGACCATGAGCCATTGAGCCGTGAGCCGCCCTGAGCCTTGAGCCTCGAGACATGAGCCCTAAGCCCAGACTGCGGCTGACTGTCCGCGCGCACGCGAAGGTCAATCTCGATCTGCGCGTGCTTGGCGTCCGGCCCGACACCTACCACGAGCTGCGCACGGTGTTCCAGACTATCGAGCTGCACGACACGCTCGTCTGTGCCGACGCGCCGGGGCCCTTTACGCTCAAATGTCGCACGCCAAACGTGCCGCTCGACGCGAGCAACTTGATCTGGAAAGCGGCCGCCTCGCTCTGGGACGCACTGGGGCGCGCCGGCGACGTGAGCGATACAACGATCAGTATCGATAAGAAAATTCCGGTCGCGGCCGGCTTGGGCGGTGGCAGTGCTGATGCCGCGGCAGCGCTCACCGCGCTCGCGCGCCTGTGGGGAGGCGCGCCCATGACGCTGCTCCGCGAAGTTGGGGGGACGATCGGCGCCGACGTGCCTTTCTTTCTGTCGGGTGGCACCGCGCTTGGCCTGGGGCGCGGCGAAGAAGTCTATCCGCTCGTCGACATGCCCCCGCACTTCCTCGTCATCGTCCGGCCGCCGTTCGGAGTGTCCACGGCGGAAGCCTACGCGTGGTATGACGAGGATCGCGCAGCGGGTTTGCGAGACGTGCGAGAGCTGCAGTTGCTGCCGGTGCCCTGGCCCAGTCGCGCGGCGCAGATGATCAACGATCTCGAGCCGCCCGTCGTGCGACGTCACCCGGAAATCTCCACGCTCAAGGCTCAGCTGAAGGAACTCGGAGCCATCGCGGCTGCCATGTCCGGCAGCGGATCCGCCGTCTTCGGCCTCTTCCGTAACCGGGCCGCCGCCGAGCGCGCCGTCCGCCCGCTCTCCAAGGGGGGTGCTCGAGCGCTGGTCACCCGCACGTTGACCCGTGCCGAACACGAGCGACGAGCCCGTCCGGTTGCCGTTCGCCGCTGACTCCTGCTACACTTAATCCTTTGCGGATGTGCCCGCGGTCACGCCTAGGTGTGTCTTTATCCCGATTCAGGCGAGGAAATTGGACCGGCGGCAGCCCCGCGGGGGATGATGGGGCGTGGCCAAGCGGTAAGGCGCGGGACTTTGGATCCCGTATTCGGAGGTTCGAATCCTCCCGCCCCAACCACGAGCCGATAGTCGAACAGCCGCTGTTGGATGGATGACCTGCCGGACGGGTCGACTGGCGCAGTGATGTCACAACAGACCGCTTCACCATCGCATCAGCGCACCCATCCGGTCATCGGAGCAGCAGGGCGCATGAACGGCGGCCAGCTCAAAATCTTTTCCGGCAGCGCGCACCGCGCCCTGACCGAGGAGATCGCGGAATTCCTGCAGGTGCCGCTCGGCCATGCGCGGCTCCAGCGGTTTCCCGACACGGAAGTCTCGTTCCAGATCGACGAGAACATCCGCGGCACCGACGTGTTCATCGTGCAACCGACTTGCGCCGACGTCGACCGGCACATCGTCGAGTTGTGCGTGATGATCGATGCGTTCAAGCGCTCGTCGGCGTCGCGCATCACGGCCGTGATTCCGTACTACGGCTACGCGAGGCAGGACCGCAAGGACAAGCCGCGCGTGCCGATCTCGGCCAAGTTGATCGCGAACCTGCTGAGCGCGGCGGGTGCGAACCGGGTGCTGACGATGGACCTGCACAAGGCGCAGATCCAGGGGTTTTTCGACATCCCGGTCGATCACCTGTTCGCGGCGCCGGTCATCATTGATTACCTGTCGCGGCTGGAGGCGGAGGACCTGACGATCGTCTCGCCCGACGCGGGAGGCGCCGAACGCGCACGCGCATATGCCAAGCGCCTCGATGCGGAACTGGCGATCATCGACAAGCGCCGCACGGAAGACGGGACGGCGGAAGTGATGAACGTGATCGGTGACGTCGGCGGCAGGACCTGCATCCTGCAGGACGACATCATCGATACAGCGGGCACGATCGTCAAGGCAGCGAACGCGCTCAAGGCGAACGGCGCGGCGCGCGTGTTCGCGTGCGCGGTGCATGGCGTGCTGTCGGGCCCCGCGATCGAGCGGCTCGAGGCCGCGCCGATCGACCAGGTGATTATCACCAACACGATTCCGCTGACCACCGAGAAGGCGAAGTGCTGCAAGAAGATCAAGCCGCTCTCGGTCGCGCGGCTGCTGGGACAGGCGATTCGGAGTATCCACGAGGAGACCTCGGTCTCCTCGCTGTTCGTGTAACTGGCAACTGGCAACTGGACACTGATTACTGACATGGAAGCCACACTACAAGCTGAGAAGCGCGAAGGACGCGGCAAGAACGAGGCGCGGCGGCTCCGCGCAGCCGGACGGATTCCCGCCGTCGTGTACGGTGCGGAGAAGAACAAGGCGGTGGAGATCGCGGTGGACCCGAAGGTCCTGCTGCGCATCCTGCATTCCGAGTCGGGCGTCAACACGCTCATCGGCCTGCAGGGGGTCGATTTCGCGGGCGGCAAGGTGCTCGTGAAGGAGTACCAGCTCGATCCGATTGATCACAAGCTGCTGCACGCCGACTTCTACGCGGTCGCGATGGACAAGGCGATCACCGTCACGGTGCCGATCATGCTCAAGGGCGAGCCGAAGGGCGTCAAGCAGCAGGGTGGCATCGTCGACTTCGTGAACCGCGAGCTGGAGGTCGAGTGCCTGCCGGGTGACATTCCGGAGCACATCGACGTCGACGTCAGCGAGCTGATGATGCACCAGGGCATCCGCGTGCGCGACCTGCAGCCGGACGCGAAGTGGAAGCCAATCAGCGAGCCCGACATGATGATCGTGCACGTGGTCACCGTGAAGGCCGAGGAGCCTGCGCCGGCTGAAGCCGCTGCCGCAGCCGCGGCCGCGCCGGCGGCCGCCGCGGAGCCCGAGGTCATCAAGAAGGGCAAGAAGGAAGAAGAAGAGAAATAGACCGCGTGAAGCTGGTCGTTGGCCTGGGCAATCCGGACATGAAGCTGGTTGTTGGCCTGGGAAACCCCGGCAAGAAATACGAACACACGCGGCACAACGTTGGTTTCGCGGCCGTGGATCTGGTGGCGGATCGTCATCACCTGGTGTGGGAGTCGGCGCCGCGGGGCATCGACGCGCTGTCGGTCAAGTGGCAGAGTGGCGGCGCCGTCCTGGCCAAGCCGCTCACGTATATGAACCTGAGCGGCCAGGCGATCGTCGGGCTGCTGCAGTTCTACAAAATCGACGCGCCGGACCTGCTGGTGATTGTCGACGAAGCGCAGCTCGAAACCGGCCGGCTCCGCGCGCGTCCGTCAGGATCAGCAGGCGGGCACAACGGGTTGAAGTCGATCATCGCGGCGCTCGGAACGGAAGCGTTCCCGCGTCTCAGGATCGGCGTCGGGCGCGGCGATGCGAGACGGGATCTCGCGGATCACGTGCTCGGAAAGATCGAGGCGGCCGAACGGCCGACCATCGAAGAGGCGGTCAAGCGTGCTGCTGATGCCGCCGAAATGTTCGTCAGCGACGGAATTCTCGCGGTGATGAACACGTTCAACAGGAAAGACGATAGGGCGACCGAGAGAGAAGAAACTTCCTAACGGCCAACCGAACGTCTCCTTGAGACGATGGGATCCGGTGATGTGACGATCGGATCCGGACGTCTCCGCTTAGTCCAAAAGGAGAGCTAATGAGTCAGAACAGGCAGTACGAGCTCGTCTACATCGTCGCGCCGGAGACGAGCGAGCAGGAGGTTGCGGATCTGCACACGCAGATCGAGCAGATCATCCAGCGCTTCACCGGCACCCTCGACAAGACCGAGAACTGGGGGCGGCGCAAGCTGGCCTACGAGATCGGCCATCACCGCGAGGGCATTTATGTCGTCGAGACCATTTCCGGGTCCGGCGAGCTGATGAAGGAAATCGATCGCCGCCTGCGCGTGATCGACGCGGTCATCCGTCACTTGGCGGTCCGGGTCGACGAAGACCTGCGCGTGGCCGACCGGCTGCGCGACCAGCGCAAGGCCACGCAGGCACGCCGGCGCACTGCGCGCGGGTTGCCGCCCGAGCCATCGCCGTCCGAGCGGCGCGGTGAGCCGCACGACGACCAGGACGAGGATCGGATGGGGATGGAAGGCGTGGAGGTCCAGCGATGAGCGAAGAACGCGGAGGCCGCGGCGGCCGCGGCTCGAAGGGCGCAGACAAGGGCAAGGGCGAGGCACGTCCGCGCGGCGGATTCTTCCGGCGCCGCCGTGTCTGCAAGTTTTGCGCAGACAAGATCGACTACATCAACTACAAGGACGTGCGGCTGCTGATGCCGTTCATCCCGGAGCGGGGCAAGATCCAGCCGCGCCGGATTTCGGGCACGTGTGCCAAGCACCAGCGGGCGCTGCAGACCGCAATCTCGCGCGCGCGCCAGCTCGCGCTTATTCCTTACGTAACCGACTAGTTTCACGGCCGACGGCTCAAGCACGAAGGTCGCAAAGACACGAAGATCACGAAGATACGAACAACGGGTTTTTCGAAAAGAATATCGTTTTTACCTTCGTGCTCTTCGTGACTTCGTGCTCTTCGTGATGACGCCGTCGGCGCGTTGACAGGCCAAATGCTATGGAAGTAATTCTCAGAGAACATATCGACAACCTCGGTCGCCGTGGCGACGTCGTGAAGGTGGCCGAGGGCTACGCACGCAACTACCTCTTGCCGCGTAAACTGGCTCTTGCCGTCACCGAGAACAACAAGCGTCAGATCGAGCGCGAAAAGAAGCTGGCCGAGGTGCGGGACGCCGAGGAACGCTCGCACGCGGAGGCGATCGCGGCACGGCTCTCGCAGCTCGAGATTGAAATCGCGCGCCGGGTTGGCGACAACGAGACGCTCTACGGGTCAGTGACCTCCGCCGACATCGCACACGCGTTGCAGGCGAAGGGATTTGACGTCGATAAGAGAAAGATCCAGCTGCACGATCCGTTGAAAGCGCTTGGCGAGACGACGGTGGCGGTGAAGATCCATCGCGATGTCGCCGCTCAAATCAAGGTGAAGGTCGTCGCTGAACAGAGCTGACGATTCGATCGTGATTTGATGATCCGCGGAGTCGGCGATCGTGTATTCTCGATCGCCGATTCCTCTCAACCGATCACCAATCAGTCGCGGTCGAATGCCCGAAGTCGCCACTGCGCCAGAGCGCACGCTTCCTCATAATCTCGAAGCCGAGAAATCTGTCCTCGGCGCCGTCCTGATCCACAACGAAGCGTTCAACCACGCCGCCGAACTGATCGACTCGCGCGATTTCTTTCGTGATGCGCATCGCCGCATCTTCGACAAGATGGTCGCGCTCAGCGAGCGCGGCGACGCGATCGATTTAGTCACCCTCAAGGAAGAACTGCAGCGCGCCGGCGAGCTCGACGAAGTCGGCGGCCCGGCCTACATCGCGTCGCTGGCCGATGGCGTCCCGCGCAGCGCCAACGTCGAACACTACGCCCGCATCGTCAAGGAAAAGGCGACCCTTCGAAGCCTGATTCACTCCGCGAACCGGATCATCTCGGAGGCGTACCAGGCTGAAGAGGATGCGGACCAGATTCTCGACGGGGCAGAGAAAGAGATCTTCGCGATCGCGGAAGGGCGCATCAGTGCGGGATTTACGCCGCTGCGCGATCTCGTCCAGAGCAGCTTCGCGACGATCGAGAAGCTGCAGGAGCAGCGGAACGCCATCACCGGCGTGCCGAGCGGGTTCCAGGACCTCGACGAGATGACGGCGGGCTTCCAGCCGTCCGACATGATCATCCTGGCCGCGCGTCCCGCGATGGGCAAGACGAGCTTCGTCCTCAACGTCGCGCAGAACGCGGCGAAGAAGGGAAAGACGGTTGGCGTGTTCAGCCTCGAGATGTCGAAGGAGCAGCTCTTCCTGCGACTCCTCACGTCCGAGGCGATGATCGACGCGCACAAGTTCCGAACCGGCTACCTGACCGAGAAGGACTACGGGAAGCTGTCGCACGCGCTTGGCACGCTCGCGGAGCTGCCGATCTACATCGACGACACGCCGGGCATCGGGTTGATGGAAATGCGCGCGAAGTGCCGGCGGCTCGCCGCCGCGCACACGCTCGACCTGATCATCATCGACTACATCCAGTTGATGCAGGGACGCGGCCGCTTCGAGAGCCGCCAGCAGGAACTGACGTCAATCTCGCGGTCGGTGAAGATCCTGGCGAAGGAGCTCAATATCCCGATCATCGCGCTGTCGCAGTTGAGCCGCGCGCCGGAATCACGGACCGACCATCGCCCGCAGCTCTCCGACCTCCGCGAATCCGGCGCGCTCGAACAGGACGCCGACCTCGTCATGTTCATCTACCGCGCGGAGGTCTACGACAAGGATGAGACCAAGCCGGAGGAGGCCGGGACCGCCGAGATCATCATCGGCAAGCACCGGAACGGCCCGATCGGCAGCGTACGGCTCACGTTCCTGAGCCAGTTCACCAAGTTCGAAAACCACCAGCCGATGTGATGCTTGCGAGCGAGCCGCGCGAGCGAGCCACCGGAGCGGAGCGGGGTCGGGGTCCCCGCGAGCGACGGTGTAAGGAGGTCCGGGGGACGAAGTCCCCCGGTTGATGAAGTGGTCCGACCGACTCGCGCGATCGTCGATCTCGGCGCTATTGAGTCAAACCTGCGGGCGATTGCGTCGTTTCTTGACACGCCCCCGCCGCGAAGCGGCGGGGTCTCGCCGAAGCCCGCGAACGGTTCAACGCGGGCGAAGGCGGACGCGCCTCGCGTCATCGGCGTCGTTAAAGCCAACGCCTACGGGCACGGGTCGAGCGATGTCGGCCTCGCGCTGGAGCGCGCGGGCGCCGAGATGCTGGCGTGCGCGGATATCGAGGAAGGGATCGTCCTGCGCAAGGCGGGCGTGCGAATCCCGATCCTCGTGTTCGGCGCGCTCGGGATCAGCGACCTGGACGGCGTGTTCGAGTACGACCTGACGCCGACGATCTCGACGCCGTCCGCGGCGCGGGCGCTGGCAGCCGCTGCGGCGCGCTGGGGTCAGACCCCGGCCGCGGCCCGGACTGGGGTCGGAGCCCAGTCGTCGGATTACACACCCGGTCGGGGTCAGACCCCGGACCCTGCCGCGACTGGGGTCAGACCCCGGACGTCGGGTTACACACCGCTCCACTGTCATCTCAAGATCGATACCGGGATGAACCGGCTCGGGTTCCGCCACGACAACCTCGCCCGCACCCTGCCGGAGATCGCCGCCAGCCCGCACCTCGCGATCGACGCCGTTTATACGCATTTCGCCACTGCCGACGAGCCCGAGCACCCAGCGTTTGGCCAGCAACGCGAGCGCTTCGAGAACGCGTGCGAAACGATCGCCCAGCTCGGCATCCGTCCGAAGTGGCGCCACGCCGCCAACAGCGCGGCCCTGCTGCGCGACGAGCGGGTCTGGTACGACTTCGTCCGTCCCGGCATCCTTCTATATGGCATCGTGCCGCCACCCCTGTCGTCGACGCTCCCGCTGCGACCTGCCCTGTCACTCCACAGTCGTATCGTGCATGTGAAGGGGATGCGTCCCGGCGAAGGCACCGGCTACGGCCTCAAGACCGTTGTCGACCGCCCGTCGACGATTGCCATCGTTCCGGCCGGCTACGCCGATGGCCTCGATCGCCGCCTTGCCGGCCGCGGCTTCATGCTCGTCCGCGGACGCCGTGTCCCCATCGTCGGCTCCGTGTGCATGGACATGACGACGATCGATGTCACGGGGATGGATGTGTCGACGGGGGACGAAGTGGTGATCGTGGGAGAGCAGGGGAACGAGTCGATTGGCGTACGCGAGATCGCCGCCGCGATTGGAACGATCCCGTACGAGCTCCTGTGCCGAGTCGGTACGAGGATTGAACGTATCTACAGCCCAGAGCCGTAAGCCAGCGTCCCCTGAGCCACCATGAGCCATGAGTCCTAAGCCATGAGCCGTAAATCAATCACCGTCTTCTCCTGCCAGGAATGCGGCGCGCAAAGCGCCAAATGGCTTGGACGCTGCGCCGAGTGTGGCGCCTGGAACTCGCTCGTCGAGGAACGCCCGGTGCCTGCGATTGCCGGCGCGGGGGCCGCGGCCGCGAGTGCCGGCTCGAGGTACTCACTTGCTGCCGCTGCCGGGCCGCGGTTGTACGCAGAAATTGACGCCGTCGTTTCAGAGCGGCTCTCGACCGGCATCGGCGAATTCGATCGCGTGCTGGGTGGGGGAGTCGTGCCGGGGTCGCTCGTTCTGATTGGCGGCGAGCCGGGCATTGGCAAGTCGACGCTGCTGCTGCAGGCGGCCTCGCATTTCGCGAACACGACCGGCACGGTCCTTTACAGCTCCGGCGAGGAGTCCGAGCACCAGATCAAGTCACGCGGCGAGCGGCTTGGCGTCGGGCGCGCTCCTTTATATCTGCTCGCCGAAACATGTCTCGAACGGATTCTCGAGGAAATCGCGCGGCTGCGTCCCGCGCTGGTCATCATCGACTCCGTGCAGACGGTCTTTTCGCTGAAGTTCCAGTCCGCTCCCGGCAGCATCGGCCAGGTGCGCGAGGCGGCCACGCAGCTGCTGTTCGCGGCGAAGGGGCAGAACATCCCGACGTTTCTCGTCGGCCACGTCACGAAGGATGGCAATCTTGCCGGTCCGAAGGCGCTCGAGCACATCGTCGACACCGTGCTGTATTTCGAGGGAGAGAAGCATCATTCGCATCGTGTCGTGCGCGCCGTGAAGAACCGGTTCGGCGCCGTGAGCGAACTCGGCGTGTTCGAGATGACGGGCAGGGGCCTGAAGGCTGTGCCCAACCCGTCGGCGCTGTTCCTCGCCGAGCGCCCGGCCAACGCGCCTGGCTCTGCGGTGCTGTGCTGCATGGAAGGATCGCGGCCGCTGCTCGTCGAAGTGCAGGCGCTCGTGAGCACGAGTTCGTACGGGAACGCGCGGCGGATGGCCAGCGGGATCGACCAGAACCGCCTGTCGCTGCTCCTTGCCGTACTCGAGAAGCGCGCCGGCCTGAACCTGATGGGTGAAGACGTCTTCATCAATGTCGCCGGCGGCATGACGATCGACGAACCGGCTGCGGATCTTGCGGTCGTTGGCGCCGTCGCATCGAGCATGCGCAATCGTCCGATTAAGCAGGGGACGGCGGTGTTCGGCGAAGTCGGACTGGCCGGTGAAATCCGCGGCACGACCCAGGGCGCCCTGCGCCTGCGAGAAGCAGCGCAAATGGGTTTCATGCGCGTCATCGTCCCGTTTGGCAACTGTGCTCCCGACGAAGCGCCCGAGGGGTGTGAGGTCATTCCGGTCAGGACCGTCGGCGAAGCGCTCGATCAGCTGATGGACTGGTAGCGCACGAGGTGCGCAAGCCGCGCAGGGTGCGCAAGGTGCGCAGGGTGCGCAAGGTGCGCAAGGTGCGTGGGCTGTCTCTTATACACATCTCCGAGCCCACGAGACAGCG
>JBKOZS010000111.1:0-26752 GCA_046726015.1 Acidobacteriota bacterium | reverse complement strand
CACAAGGGGGCGCCGGGACTGTTCGTCGACGCGGAGTTCGGCGCCTATCTCGATAACCTGAAGCTGACGGCAAACCAATGAGAAAACTGTTCGTCGTGTTTCTGTGCCTGCTCGCGGCAGCGGCGTTCTTTCGTCTCAAGGCGAAAGCGCTGAGCGATCCGGAGAGTGGCGACTGGCCGATGTGGGGCGGTACGCCTGACCGGAACATGGTGTCGAGCATGAAGGGGTTGCCCACCGAGTGGGATGTCAAGACAAAGAAGAACGTGAAATGGGTCGCCGATCTCGGGTCACAGAGCTACGGCAATGCGGTCGTCGCCGGCGGCATGGTGTTCGTCGGCACCAACAACGAAGGGCTCCGCGACAAGAAACAGGGTGGCGATCGTGGCGTGTTGATGGCGTTCAAGGAATCGAACGGCGAGTTCATGTGGCAGCAGACGCACGAGAAGCTGTCGTCAGGACGCGCGAACGACTGGCCTTACCAGGGAGTAGCGGCGTCGCCCCTCGTTGAAGGCAACAAGCTGTACTACACGAGCAATCGCGGCGTGGTCTGGTGCCTGGACATCAACGGGTTCCGCGACGGCAAGAACGATGGGCCCATTACCGACGAGAAGCTCACGGGTCAGTTCGATGCCGACGCGATCTGGTCGTTCGACATGATGGAGGAGGTTGGTTCGTACCCGCACAACCTGTCGAACTCGTCGCCTGTGATCTGGGGCGATCTCGTATACGTGAGCACGTCGAACGGCCAGGACGAAAGCCACGTGCACATCCCGTCGCCAAAGGCGCCGTCGATCGTCGCGCTCAACAAGAACACCGGCAAGCTGGTGTGGGAAGACAACTCTGTCGAGGATCGCATCCTGCACGGCCAGTGGTCCACGCCTGCAGTCGGCAAGGTCGCGGGCGTCGACATGGTCGTCAGCGCGCAGGGGGACGGCTGGGTCCGGGGGTACGAAGCCGTGAGCGGCAAGAAACTCTGGGAGTTCGATACGAACCCGAAAGATTCGGTCTGGCCGAAGACCCGCAACGAGGTCATCTCGACGCCGGTGATTTTCGAGGACAAGGTCTACATCGCGAACGGCCAGGATCCCGAGCACGGCGAAGGCGTCGGGCACCTGTACGCGATCGATGCCACCAAGCGCGGCGACGTCACCAAGACAGGACTCCTCTGGCACTACGACAAGATCCGGCGTTCGATTTCCACGGTCTCCATCGTGGACGGTTTGCTGTACATCGCCGACTTCAGCGGGTTCCTGCACTGCCTCGACCTGAAGACCGGTCAGCCGTACTGGACGCACGACCTCTTCGCGGCGGTGTGGGGATCGACGATGGTCATCGACGGAAAGATCTATCTGGGCGACGAGGACGGCGACGTCGTCGTGATGCAGGCGGGCAAGGAGAAGAAGGTGCTCGCCGAGATGAACATGGGAAGCGCCGTCTACGCGACACCTGTTCCGGCACACGGGGTCCTGTTCCTGAACAACCGGAACCAGTTGTTCGCGCTGTCGATCGATGGGAAGTAGGAGCCACGGGCCACGGCCTTTTCACGAAGGCCACGAAGTCACGAAGATCACGAAGATAGGAACGTCTTTTGGGTTCTGTTTAGACGTAGGTTTCTTCCTTCGTGCTCTTCGCGTCTTCGTGATCTTCGTGATTGGCCCGTGGGCCGTCGCAGCGTTGTGCGCTTCGAGTGCGCAGGCGCCAGCGGCTTCGTGGCCGCAGTTTCGCGGCAACGCGCAGTTGACGGGCGTCACCACTGAGGCTCTCCCGACCACGTTGAGCCTCAAGTGGACCTACGAGGCGCCGGAGTCGCTCGAGTCGTCAGCCGCGATCGCAGACGGCGTCGTCTACGTCGGCGCGGGGAACGGCGATCTGCTGGCGATCGATCTCGCGAGCGGGAAGCTCCGGTGGAAATACGCGACCGGCAACCAGTTTGGCGAGTCGTCGCCCGCGGTGGCCGGCGATGCCGTCTACATCGGCGATCTTGCCGGCGTCGTGCACGCGGTTGGCACGCGCGATGGCGCGAAGCGCTGGACGTTCAAAACCGGCGGCGAGGTGAAATCCTCGCCGGTCGTTGCCGGGGACGTCGTGCTGATTGGTTCGTACGACACGAATCTTTACGCGCTTGACGGCCGTTCGGGGAACGTCCGCTGGAAGCTGCAGACGGCGGGGCCGGTGCACGCCACGCCCGCGATCAACAACGGCATCGTCTACCTGGGCGGATGCGACGAGCGCTTCCGCGCGATCCGGCTTGCGGATGGCAGGGTCGTATTCGAGCTGCCGCTCGGAGCGTACACGGGCGCGTCGACGGTCGTGAACGCCACGCACGCGTTCGTGGGCACGTTCAATCATGATGTCGTGGCCATCGACCTGCGTGCGCGGAAGATTGTCTGGCGCTACCGCGATCCGGAGCGCGAGTTCCCGTATTACTCGTCGGCGGCGTTCGTGAACGGGCGCGTGATTGTCGGCGGGCGCGACAAGTCGGTTCACGCGATCGACGCGACAAGCGGGAAGCGGGTGTGGAAGTTCACCACGCGCGCGCGAGTCGACTCGTCTCCAGCGGTCTCGGGAGGGCGCGTCTACGTCGGGTCGAGCGACGGCCGGTTGTACGTGCTCGACGCCGCGACGGGACAGAAACAGTGGGAATTCGAGGCCGGCGAAGCCATCACGACGTCGCCGGCCATTGCCGCCGGCCGTCTCGTGATTGGCGCGCAGGATGGCCGCTTGTATTGCTTTGGGTGAAAGGCCGAGACCGGATGGCCGTTCAGCACTTGATAGAATTGAACTACCCCATGTCAGAGACCCCGCGCACGGCGCTCATTGATCAGCCAGAGGTCGGCAGTTATTTCGTGGCGACCTATCCGCCGTTCTCTGTGTGGTCGCCCGACGCAGTCGAACGCGACGCGAAGCCGGCACTGCAGATGGCCCCGAACCCGGCCGTGCCGCTCGGTCTCTACCTGCACATCCCGTTCTGCCGCAAGCGATGTCACTTCTGCTACTTCCGCGTCTACACCGACAAGAACGCACAGGAGATCCGGCGCTATCTCGATCTGGTCGCGCGCGAGTGGGAGCTTTATGCCCACCAGCCGGCTGTTGCGGGCCGGCCACTGAACTTCGTGTATTTTGGCGGCGGCACGCCGTCGTTCCTCTCGACCGCGCAGCTGCACGGCCTCGTCAAGCGGCTGACGGCGGCGACGCCCTGGAAGCAGGCCGAAGAGATCACGTTCGAGTGCGAGCCGGGAACGCTGACCGAGCACAAGCTCACCGCGATTCGCCGCATGGGCGTCACGCGCCTCAGCCTGGGTGTCGAGAATTTCGATGACCGTATCCTCGAAATCAACGGCCGCGCGCATCGCTCGCCGGAGATCGGCCAGGCCTACCGCTTCGCGCGGTCGCTCGACTTCCCGCAGATCAACATCGATCTGATTGCCGGCATGCTCGGCGAGACGGAAGAGAACTGGCAGCGCTGCATCCAGCAGACGATCGATCTCGATCCCGACAGCGTCACCGTTTACCAGATGGAGCTGCCCTATAACACGACGATCAGCAAAGACCTGCTGAGGGGCACCGGCCAGATGGTGGGATCGCTGGCCGACTGGGGGACGAAACGCCGCTGGGTGCGCGAGGCGTTCGAGGCGCTCGAGCGTGCCGGGTACCACGTTGGCAGCGCCTACACGGCCGTCAAGAATCCGTCGCGCACGAAGTTCATCTACCGCGACCGCCTCTGGCAGGGAGCGGACATGGCGGCCCTTGGCGTGGCATCGTTCGGCCACATCAACGGCGTGCAGATGCAGAACCGCGACACGTGGGAAACCTATAGCGAGGCAGTCCAGCGCGGCGAGCTGCCGCTTGCCCGCGCATACCGTCCGACCCACGAAGAGCGCATGCGCCGTGAGCTGGTGCTGCAGTTGAAGCTGGGGCGCATCAGTCCGGCGTACTTCAAGGACAAGTACGGCGTAGAGATCCTTCGCCAATTCCAGGACCAGTTCTCCGGGCTTCAGTCGGAAGGGTACCTGGCCGAGGCGAGCGAGGCCGCTGTCCGCCTGACACGCGAAGGGCTGCTGCGCGTCGACGCGCTCCTGCCCCGGTTCTTCCTGCCGCAGCACTCGGGCATCCGCTACACCTAGGCCGAGAGAACCCTTGCCGACCGAATTGAAAGTGAAGCGCCGCGTCCAGTTCTATGAGACTGACGTGGCCGGCATCGTGCACTTCAGCTGGTTCTTCCGCTACATGGAGGAGGCCGAACACGCGTTGTGGCGCGAGGCGGGCCTGAGCATCCATCCGCCGGCATCGGAGATCGGGTGGCCGCGCGTGGCGGCATCGTGCGAGTTCCACCGGGCACTTCGGTTCGAGGACGAGTTCGACATCTCGATCCGGATCACGGAAATCACCCGGCGGACGATCGCCTACAGGTGCGTGATCGAGCAGGGAGACGAGCGGATTGCCACCGGCTCGATGAAGATCGCTTGTGTCAGCAAAGGCAATGGCGAACCCATGCGGTCGATTGAGATCCCTGAAGACGTCGCAGCTCGCTTCCGTAGCCAGTAGCCAGTTACCGGCACCCATTAGAGATATGACTCCTGACGTCGTAGTTATCGGTGGCGGTCCCGCCGGTTCCACCGTATCGACCCTGATGGCCCAACAGGGGCTGCACGTGCAGCTCTTCGAGCGCGAGACGTTTCCACGCTTTCATATTGGCGAATCGCTGATCCCCGAGACGTACTGGGTGCTCAAGCGGATCGGCATGCTGCCAAAGATGCAGCACAGCCACTTCGTCAAGAAGTACAGCGTGCAGTTCGTCAACTCGAGCGGCAAGGAATCCGCGCCGTTCTACTTCTGGGACAACAAGCCGCACGAGTGCTCGCAGACCTGGCAAGTGGTGCGCAGCGAGTTCGACAAGATGATGCTCGACCACGCGCGCGAGAACGGCGTCGACGTCCACGAAGGCGTCCGCGTGCGAGAGGTCCTGTTCGATGGTGACCGCGCCATCGGCGTCACGATCAAGACGCAGGATGGCACGCTGCGCGATGTTCACGCGAAGGTCGTGGTCGATGCCAGCGGGCAGAACGGACTGATCTCGAATCGTCTCCGGCTGCGGGTGTGGGATCCGGTCCTCAACAAAGGCGCGATCTGGACGTACTGGGAAGGAGCGTATCGCGACAGCGGCAGGGACGAAGGGGCCACGATGGTGTTGCAAACGCCCGACAAGAAAGGGTGGTTCTGGTACATCCCGCAGCACGACGATACGGTGAGCGTCGGGGTGGTGGCGCCGTTCGACTACCTGTTCAAGAACCGCGGCGAATTCGAGCAGACATACCAGGAGGAAGTCGACCGATGTCCCGCCGTCAAGAAGCGCATCGCGTCGGCGTGCCGGGCAACCGGTTACTTCGCAACGAAAGATTATTCGTATCGCGCGACGAAAGCGTCGGGTGACGGCTGGGTCCTCGTCGGGGATGCCTGGGGCTTCCTGGATCCCCTGTATTCGTCCGGCGTGCTGCTGGCGCTTCGATCGGGAGAGCTGGCGGCCGACGCCATTGTCGAAGGATTGAAGAAAGGGGATACCAGCGCCGCGCAACTCGGGAAGTGGGCGCCCATGTTCAACGAAGGAGTCGATCGGATGCGCCGCCTGGTGTGCGAGTACTACGACGGTTTCAGCTTCGGTAATTTCGTCCGCCACTATCCGGAACTGCGCGGGACGATCACCGATCTGCTGATCGGCGATCTGTTCACCGACCGCGTCGACACGGTCTGGGGCCCGATGGAATCGCTCCACCCGAAGGGCAAGGCGCCCATCCCGCGTTGGGACGCCGGCCTGCCCGTGGCTGAAGCCCCGGAGAAGGCGAACGAGCTTTTCCTGCCGGAAGGGACAAGACGATAGCGCAAGCGCCCGCGCTGTTTCACGTGCTGCTGACGCTCGCGGCGGTGCTCGTCACCGGCCGCGTGCTCGGCATGTTTCTCGCGAAGATCCGTCAGCCGCCGGTCATTGGCGAGGTGCTGGCCGGCATCGTCCTCGGTCCTTCGCTTCTCGGGCGGCTTGCGCCCGACGTCGCGGCGGTCGTTCTTCCTCCTGCCGTCGCTCCCCAGCTCCGCGTTGTCGCCGAACTGAGCGTGGTGATCTACATGTTCATCGTCGGCCTCGATCTGCGCGCCGACCTGCTACGCAAGCACGCGCGCGGCGTGGTGCTCACGTCGAACGCCAGCATCATCGTGCCGTTCGTGCTTGGCGTCGGCCTCGCCCTGTATCTCTATCCGCGCCTGTCGCCGCCCGAGGTGCCGTTCACGAGCTTTGCGTTGTTCATGGGCGTCGCGATGTCGATCACCGCGTTCCCGGTGCTCGCACGCATCATCAACGATCGCGGCCTGGCGCAGACGCCGCTGGGCACGCTCGCGCTTGCGTGCGCGGCGGTCGACGATGTGACGGCGTGGTGCCTGCTGGCGATGATCGTTGGAATCGCGCAGGGCAGCGTCGAGAGCGCCATGGTTGTCGTCGCGCTGACCGCGTTCTTTGCCGGCCTGATGGTCCTCGTCGTCCGGCCCCTGTTCGCACGCATCCTGGCATCTTCCGATGTCTCCCGCGACGTCATTGCCATCGTCTTTGCCGGCCTCCTGTTGTCGGCGCTCGCGGCGGAACGGATCGGCATCCACGCGATCTTCGGCGCGTTTCTGTTCGGGGCCATTCTCCCGCGCGGCGGCGTGCTCCAGGACGCCTTGAGGGAGAAGATGCACGATCTCGTCACGATTCTCCTGCTGCCGGCGTATTTCGCGTTCACCGGCATGCGCACCGAGATCGGGCTTGTCACCGGCGCGAATGCCTGGATGTGGTGCGGGCTGATCGTCCTGGTGGCGACAGTGGGGAAATTCGGCGGCACCTTTGCCGGCGCGCGGTTGAACGGGATGGACGCGCGCACGTCGGCGAAGCTTGGCATCCTCATGAACACCCGGGGGCTGATGGAGCTGATCGTGCTCAACGTGGGCCGGGACCTGAACGTGATCTCTCCCACGCTGTTCACGATGATGGTGCTGATGGCACTCGTCACAACAATCGCCACCACGCCGGTCCTCGACGCGCTCGGTGACCCCAGGTCTGGACTACAATCGCGTCCGCCTTCGCCTCGGAGCGTTCGCGCTGCGGGCTACGGCCGACAAGGCGACACTACAAAACGATGAGGAGCCGTATGGGTTGGGTCGTGTTCGTGGCAGGGGCCGTGCTCTCGTGGGGGGCATATGGCGCGCTGCTGCACCAGGGACAGGTGCAGCTCGGGAATCCGCTGAAGGCGCTGCTGTGCGTCGGGGTGGCCTATTTTCTCATTGGCGTGCTGGTTCCGGTTGCCGCGCTTTCGGCACAGGGGAACCTGGCGAGCTTCAATACTCGCGGCCTGGTGATGGCGACGATTGCCGGAGCGCTTGGCGCGGCGGGCGCAGCCTGCATCATCTGGGCGTTCAAGACGGGTGGCCTGCCCGTCTACGTCATGCCGCTGGTCTTTGGCGGCGCGCCGATCGTCAACGTGTTGATCACGATGGCTCTGCATCCCCCGAAGTCGGCCATCAACCCGATGCTCTACCTCGGTTTCCTCCTTGCGTCCGCGGGTGCAGCGATGGTGCTGTACTTCCGTCCGACGTCCTGAGCGGCTCATGCGCGCAGTTGCCTGCGTTCTGCTGTGGTTGATCGCGCAGTCACCGGTCGCGGTCGAGGAATGGACGCAGTGGCGCGGACCGTCGCGCGACGGCCGCGTGACGGCGGGGAACACGCCGAAGGCCTGGCCATCGGCCTGGCGGCGCGCCTGGCGTGCTGAGGTTGGCGAAGGCTATTCATCCCCGGTCGTTGCCGGCGGCCGGGTGTTCGTGCACAGCCGTCGCGATCCCGACGAGGTTGTCACGGCCATCGATCTGGCAAGCGGCAAGGTCGAGTGGCAGCAGAAATACGCCACGCCATTCAACAAGAACCAGTACGCGGTGCGGATGGCGAAAGGACCGCATGCGACGCCGCTGGTCGTTGGCAATCGCATTATCACGCTGGGCGGGATGGGCATCGTCTCGGCGTGGAATGCGCAGACTGGCGCCCTGGTGTGGCGCAACGACTACTCGAAGGACGTGGACACATCGAAGCTGTTCACCGGCACCGCCGCATCACCACTTGCCGAAGGAGGATCGGCGATCGTGCAAGTTGGCAGCGACGTGCACGGCGGTCGCGTGATTGCGTTGGACCCGGAGAGTGGAAAGGAGCGATGGACGTGGCGTGGCAAGGGACCGGGCTACGCATCGCCCGTCGCGTTCACGATTGATGGCGTTCGCCAGATCGTGACGCTGACCGACTCATCAATCGAAGGCATTGATGCGAAGAGCGGTGCATCGTTGTGGTCGGTGCCGTTCCCGGACGAGTGGCACGAGAACATCATGACGCCGGTGTGGACCGGCACACACCTCGTCATGTCCGGCCCGCGGCAGGGCACGCACGCTTACATGGTGCGGCGCGCCGAGGGGAAGTGGACCGCCAGCGAAGCGTGGAAGAACACCGACATCACGTTCTACATGAGCACGCCGGTGCTCGCGGACGGCACGCTCTATGGGCTCTCGAGCAAACGCAAAGGACAGGTCGTCGCGCTGGACGCTTCGAGCGGCGCCGTGCGGTGGTCCACGGAGGGACGTGCCGGCAATCACGCGTCGATCCTTTTGACGCCGGTCCACGTATTACTCCTGACGAACGACGGTGACCTCGTCGTGGTGCGCCGTTCGTCCGAGAGCTTTGCGGAAGAGCGCCGATACGACGTCGCCGACAGCGAGACATGGGCCGTGCCAGTCCTGCTCCGCGACACCTTGATCGTTCGTGATGCCAGCGGGGTGATGAGACTGACTGCGTCGTAGCCTGCGCCAGGATCGGCATGATTCGCGAGGAGACCTGTATGCTGTCGAGACGCATTGCGACGTCCGCCGTGCTCCTGCTGTTCACCGCAATCGTTGCCGCCGCACAGGCGACCGAGCCGGACACGAAGGCCGATCAATTGTCGGCCGCCGCACGCCGAGGAGATGCGGCCACGGTGAAGAAGCTGCTCGATGACGGCGTGGATCCCAACACGAAGTTCCGCTACGGCGTGACGGCGCTGACATGGGCCGCCGATCACGGCCATCTCGAAGTGGTCAAGCTGCTGGTCGATCACGGGGCCGATATCAACGTGAAGGACACGTTCTACGGCTCGACGCCGCTCATGCTTGCCATCGACCCGGCGCAGAAGAAGAAGCCCGAGCACACTGAGATCGCCAAGCTGCTGATTGCAAAGGGCGCGAAGGACAAAGACCAGGCGCTGTCGAGCGCCGCCTCGGATGGCGATACCGTGATCGTCAAGGCGGTCCTCGACACCGGCACCGTTCCGGCGCCAGTGCTGTCAGACGCGCTCGAGAGCGCGAAGGCAAAGAACAAGACCGACGTCGTCGCGCTGCTGGAGCAGGCCGGCGCCAAGCCGTACGACGATTTCAAGATCGAGGCGACGCAACTGGCCAGCTATGCAGGCACGTATCGGAATGCGGGTGGCAACACGTTTGTGTTCACCGTCGCGGGCTCGCGGTTGAGCGGGGGGCCCCCCGGACAGAACTTCGTGTTGTCCGCGATTGACGCGACGAAGTTCCGCGTCATTGGCATGCCCGCAGTGTCCGTCGTCTTCCAGGTGAGCGACGGGAAGGTGACCGGCATTGCCGTCACCCAGGGTCCGAACACGACGAACTTTACGCGCGTGGAGGGGAAATAGCCATGCGACGACTCCCGCCGCTTGTTCTCTGCCTGATTGCCAGCGTGTCTCTCTCGGCGCAGCACTGGCCGTCGTTTCGCGGAGCGAACGCCGCCGGCGTGGCCGATGGCCGCCCGACCGCAACCAAGTGGGACGTGTCGACCGGGCAGAACGTCGCGTGGAAGGCCCCGGTTCCCGGCATTGCCGTGTCGAGCCCGATCGTCTGGGGCGATCGCGTCTTCATCTCGACCGCGGTCAGCAGCGACGCGAGCCAATCGATTCGCACGGGACTTTACGGCGACGTCGAGCCCGTCTCCGATCAGTCGAAGCACACGTGGCGGCTGATCGCGCTCGACAAGAAAACCGGGAAGGTCGTCTGGGACCGCATGGTGTACGAAGGCACACCGAAGACGAAGCGGCACCCGAAGTCGAGCCAGGCATCGTCGACGCCGGTGACCGACGGCCGCCGCGTGATCGTGTCGTTTGGCTCGGAAGGGCTCTATGCGTACGACTTCAACGGCAAGCAGCTCTGGAAGCAGGACCTCGGGGTGCTCAATGCCGGATGGTTCTTCGATCCGGATTACGAGTGGGGCATCGGCAGCTCGCCGATCATTTACAAGAACCTGGTCATCGTGCAGTGCGACATCCAGAAGAACTCCTACATTGCCGCGTTCGACGTGGCCACCGGCAAGCAGGTGTGGCGCACGAATCGTGAGGAGATTCCATCGTGGTCGACGCCAACGATCTTCGAGTCGAACGGCCGCGCCGAGCTGGTGACGCAGGCGACGACCTTCACGCGCGGGTACGATCCGAATACCGGCAAGGAGCTCTGGCGGTTGTCGGGCAATTCGGAAATCACCATCCCCACGCCAATCGTCGGTCCAGGCTTCGTTGTCGTCACCAACGGTTACCGCGGCGTGCAGCCGATCTTCGCGATCAAGCCGGGCGCGACCGGCGACATCACGCCGAAGGGAGAAGAGACAAAGGGAGAATTCATCGCCTGGAGCACCAAGCGCGGTGGCCCGTATATCCCGACACCGGTCATTTACGGCGATCAGCTGTACGTGCTGCTGAACAACGGCGTGCTCGCGGCGTACAACGTCACGAGCGGCGAGCGCATCTACCAGGAACGTCTCGGCGGCACCGGCGGTTCGTTCAGCGCGTCACCCGTCGCCGCCGACGGCAAGCTCTATCTGTCGAGTGAAGATGGCGACGTGTTCGTGGTGAAGGCCGGGCCGAAGTACGAGCTTCTCGCGAAGAACTCCATCGGCGAAGTGATCATGGCCACGCCCGCCGTGTCGGACGGCCTGCTGATCGTGCGTGGGCTGAAGAACGTGTATGCGATTGGCGCCTCGGCCGCGTCTCAGGCTGGCGGTGATCCGAAACAATAAAGCGTGCCCTTAGTGCGGACATAGATGCGGCGGTCGGCGATCGCCGGCGTCGCGAACACTTCGTCGTCGAGCGGGTTCACCGACAGGATGTCCCACTCGGCCTTCGCGTCGACGACCGAGGCGGTGCCGTCCTGGCTGACGAGGAATACTTTGCCGTCCGCGCCGACGGGTGACGCGAAATACTTGTCGATCGCGCCTTTCAGCCGTCCCTGTTTCAGCACCGTGCCGGTTGCGGGATCGATCGCGAGCAGGATGCCGCTGTCGTTCACCATGAACAGCACGCCCTTGTAGAGCAGCGTCGACGGCACTTGCGGCACCGGGCGCAGGTAACGCCACTTGATCGCTCCCTCGGTCACGTCGCCGTGGCCGCCCAGCTTGATTGCGAGGAGGCCGTTTTCGGATGCGAGCATCGCGCGCATCACGTCCCATTCCTTCGCGTCGAGCCCGCCATTGCGATCCAGGTCGAAGGCGGGAAACCCGTACTTCGGATTCAGCATGCGATCCAGCGGTTCGCTGCCTGAGATCTCGTCACCCGTGACGCGGCCGTCGCTGTTCTTGTCGTAGCGCTTCAGCCCTTCCTCGAAGGACGGCGTCGGGATTTGCTGGCCCGCCTGGTTCTGCGGAAAGCCCCAGCCGTTTACGTACGCGGTGTCTCCCTCGATGCTGACGACCGACTTCATCTCGCACGCGAGACCGCGCACCCACCAGACACGATGGCCGTCCTTGACGTCGTAAGCCGACAACTGGAACGACTCGGGGATCAGCAACTGCTTGGCGCCGCCCCTGGGTTCATACACGGTTGGCGTCGAGTAGCCGGAGATCACACCGGGCCGGTCCACCTTGTACCGGACCTTTCCGGTGCGTGCATCGACGCCGAGAAGGTACGAGCCGCTGTCCTGATCGACCGCCAGGATGACGATCCCGTCAACGAGGATTGGCGAGGCGCCGAAGCCATAGAACTGGTTGAAGGGCCCGAGCGGCAGGCGCCACTCCTCCTTGCCGTCAGCCGTGAATGCGACCAGGCCAAAGTCCTGGAAGAACGCATATACGCGGCTCCCGTCAGTGACGGGCGACGGAGACGCCGGGCCGTTCGGACCATCGAGGCGGCCTTTGTGCGGGCGTGGCACGTTGCGGCGCCACAGTTCGCGTCCGGTGGCGCGGTCGAGGGCCACCACCAGCAGCGTGTCTGCGTCATGCCCCGTGAGGAATACGTGTGTGCGCGTGAGCACCGGCGACGAATGTCCCGGCGGCACGGCCGTCTTCCAGACGACGTTCTTCGAAGGCCCGAACTCTGACGGCAGGTTCGACGTGTTGGCAATACCGGTCCCATTCGGCCCGCGAAAGCGCGACCAGTCCGGGTCCGCGCCGGCAACGAATGTGGACAGCAGCAGGGCCGTGAGGATCATCGCTTGTTCCCGATGCACCAGAGCGCCTTTGCCGTGCGGATGAAGATCTGGCCGTCCGAAATCGCCGGGGAGCTGAGCGTATAGTCGTCGAAATCGTTCTCAGCGAGCACCTCGAACGCAGGTCCGGCCTTGACCACGCTGGTCACGCCATCTTCGTTGGTGATGTAGATCTTTCCGTCAGCAAGTACCGGCGAGCCGCTGTAGGTGCCGGGACGGAGCCGCTGACGCCCGTAGATTTCCTTGCCGGTCTTCGCGTCGAGACAGAACATGATCCCGCGATCGTTGACGACATACACGTATGTGCCGTCGGTGACCGGCGTGGGCACATCGGGGCCGCTGGCGAAGCTCCAGAGGACGTGCGAGTCGCTGACGTTGCCGCGCCCGCCGGCTTTCAGCACCAGCATCGGCCGCTCGCGCGTCGGCGCGATGATCAGGTCGCCGTGGATCACTGGCGATGCCACGATGCGATAGTTGCCGTCGTTGCCTGGATTCAAGCCGTCGGCTCGCCACAGTTCCTTGCCCGTCGCGGGATCGTGTCCGGTGACGACGTCGCCGCCGGTGAGGACGATTTCGGTCGTGTTGCCGTAGCGAAGCAACGCCGGGGTCGTGTAGGCATCGGGGGACTCCATCCGCGCCTGGGTCGGACGCTCGACCTTCCACAGCGTTTTACCGGTGGTCTTGTCGATGCGAAGCAGGTAGGACGGATCGTCCGTGCGCATCCCGTGCAGCACCTGCACGTAGAGGGAATCGCCGTGCAGCAGCGGCGACGAGCCGTATCCCCAGTTCAGGCCGAAGCGTCCGTAGTCCTTCTGGATGTCGCGCATCCAGAGTTCCTTGCCGGCGAAATCGAACGCTTTGAGAATGCCGGTACCGGTCAGCACCCACACGCGCGTGCCGTCGGTGACCGGCGACGGCGACGACATGTTCTGTTTCCGCTCCTGGTGGTTGCCGCCGCCGATGGGACGCTGCCAGAGCACCGTTCCCTTCGTGCGGTCGAGGCACCAGAGGTGCAGGTTGTCTCCCTGCGAGACCTTCAGGTCGTCGGCCACGTTCAGGAAGATGCGATCGCCCCACACGATCGGCGTCGAACCGGACCACGCCGGCAGCGCCACCTTCCACGTGATGTTCTCGGTCGGCGTCCACTTGACGGGAAGGTTCTTGTCCGTGCTGACGCCGTTCAACGATGGCCCGCGCCACTGCGGCCAGTTCTCCGCCCGAAGCGCCGCATGACCAAGGACCACTACTATCGCGAATGCGAACACTCGAAATCGCATGTGATTCTCCGTTGAATACGCTGCAACGGCCGACGGCTTCATCACGAAGGCCACGAAGGCACCAAGACCACGAAGGTCCTTACGACAATTTACTCAAGCAAGATTGATAAGAGTACGTGCCTCTGTTCGTGAACTTTGTGGCTTCGTGATCGTCGTGGATGCGCCGTCAGCCGTCACTCCGATCGCAGGGCCCCCACCAGCGATGTCCGCAACGCCACCCGCGTTGCAATCAGCGACGATAACAGCCCCGCCGCGAGCACCGCAAGCAGCAGAAGGCCACCCCCGGCGGTGATCGGCAGCCGCGCGCCGCGATCGGTGGCAGCCGGCGCAATCGCGACGAACGCGCTGAACGCGCCGACGAGCAGCCCGCAGAGGAGCAGCGCGGCATTCTCGCCAAGGACGATGGCGAACAGATCGCGCGGCGCATAACCGACCGCGCGCAGCAGCGCCAGCTCGCGCCGCCGCTCGAGCACGTTGCGCAGCAGGACTGCGGCCAGCCCGATCGTGCCGACGAGCAGTCCGAGTCCTCCCAGCGCCTGGAACGTCGCGAGATACGTGTTCTCGACGCGATGGAATTCCGCGAGCCGCTCGGATGCAGGCGTGACGTCCGCGCCGAGATCCGACCCGCGATCCTCGATCGTTATCGCGAGCGCGGCCGCCTGCGGGGCTGGAGCCTCGACCAGCAGGAACCGATAGCCTTCCTGTTCCGGAAACAGCCTGAGGAAGTTCGCCTCGGACATCAGCAGCTCGCCCTGGAAGAGGCTGTCGTTCAGCGCGGCGACGAGGCGGAGGCGGATCCGTCGCCCGGCATGGCTGATGACGATCTCGTCGCCAATTTTCTTGTGGAGCACGTACGTCATCGAGTTCGCGTCAGCGATGATCGGGACGATGCCCCCGCCCGGGTCACGATTCAGCGTGAGCCAGGGATTTTCGCGTTCGGCATCGGTTGCATGGGGGACCTCGTGGAACGCGAACCGCCCGGTGCTCATGAAGCGCTGTGTCACGCCAAGGATCCTGGGATTCGTGGGCTGATACAGGTTGAGACAACTGGTCTCGTCCCCCGGGAGCACGCGGAACGGATCGATCGTGACCGTGCCCGCATCTTCCAGGCCCAGCACTTCGCGCCCTTCAGGGGACTCCGGATCGTGCGCGAGCGGGACCATGAGATCGACGAGCAGCGAATAGCCACCGACGCCCGAGTGCCGATCGGTCGTCGCCGGCGCCGCGCGACGAAACGCGTCAACCGAGATCAGGATGAACGTTGCTGCAGCGATCACGGCGATCGCGAGCACGCTGCGGCCGGGGCGAACCGCGGTGTTCCTCAGCCCGACGCGCCCGACAGGCCATCGCGACACGCCGGTGATCGCGTCCCGTGGCAGGCGGCGGAGAAGAAACGCGATCGCGCAGAGGCACGCCAGCAGCATTGCCGAACCTGCGCCAAAAAAAGCACCGGTGCGATCGAGACCGGCCAACAGCGCAACGATGGGAAGCGTCACGCCAATGGCACCGAAAGCGATCGCCGCCAGGAGAAACACGTTGCCACTGGTGACTTTGCCTTGCGCGTCCTCCACCACCGTACCTGCCAGAAGGCTGCGCTCGGAGATCCGCGCCAGGCCGCGGAGCGTCCACCACAGGCACACCATCGCCGCGAGCACGGCACCCGAGGCTCCCGCCGCCAGCGACATCGCAGAGACGTGCAGCGTCAACGAGGATGTGCCGACTGCACCCGACCACCACGTGCGCAGGCCTCGCATCATCAGCGCGCCGTATCCAACTGCGCCGGCCATGCCGATCCCGCTGCCAACCAGCGCGAGGAATACGCCTTCCAGCGCAAAAAGCCGTCGCACGCGCTTCGTCGTGTACCCGACGGCACGCAGGAGACCGACCTCGCGCGCGCGCTGTTCCACCCCCAGCTTGAAGAACAGTGATGCGAGGAGCAGCGCCGACACCACGAGAAAGAAACTGAAGTAGGTGAAGTACTCGCCGAAGTCGGTGGCTCCGTGCGACGCCGCCAGTCCCTCGCTGCGGACGTCGCGAACAGAGAAACCAAGCGTCATGGGATCGACGACGGTGCGCAACCGCATGGAAAAGCGGCTGGCCGCGTTGGGCATCGACTCCGCGTCGCGGGGCACGATGCGAATGGATGTGCGATCGCCATACCGCGATCGCCACAGGGCCTGGCCCGCCTCCAGCGGAATGAACGCCTTGGGGGTCGTCCGGTATGTCTTCCAATACGCTTCGTCGACCGGGCGCACCTTGCGCAGGTCGATTGGAAACGGCGGATCCCAGTCGCTGAAAGTGTTCGCTTCGGTAATACCCGGATAGACGGGCGCAAGATCGCGATCTGCCGCGGCACCCGCGATCGGCACGATCGCCGCCACTTCGAAGTCGGCGCTGCGCGTCCGGAGTCTCCCCGGTTCCTCCCAGGCGTAGTAGTCGAGCGTGAGCGGGCTGCCCACCTCGACGCCAAGCTCCCGTGCGGTCCAGTCGTTCAGCACGATCGGCGTGCGAGACGAGCCGTGCCGGATCGATGGTGCGACTGACGCAAGGTCGATCGCGGTCACGAGCGAGTAGGGCACTTCGCGAGTGCCGCTGCGAATCGCATTCGCCAGGTAGGTCAGCACCGGTCTAGTCGTCATGCCGGTGGCCGCGGCCGCCTCTTCGATGACGCGCGCGTGGGACGGGTCGATCAGGCCGGCCGGTGATTCGATCGCGAGTGCATGCCGTGCGTCGATCACCCTCAGCGCGAGACCGACATCATCGGGTGTGGCGTGCCGCTTGAGGAATGTCGATAGTGCCGCGTCCGCCGGCGCGTTGAACCGGCCGAGCTGACTCACCAGGAGCGCGTTGACGCGTTGTTCCTGTTCCAGCGCCTTCTGAAGGTGGTCGAGCGGCACGAAGATCGCCCGCACATCCCCCTGCTGCGGACGGAGCGAAAACTCGCCCAGCGCGGAAGGTGCGAGCACGTCCCGGACGGTGAGACGCAGCGTTGCGCCGAGATCGTCCTTCCGCCCGTGCAGGGATTCTATCGGTACTGCCGATGGACGCTCGACGCGCAGCAGGACGCTGTCGCCGGGCTTTGCGCCGAGGTCCCTCGCAAGTGGAGCGCTCAGAAACGCGGACCGCGCATCCGCGCCGGCGGGGGCTGGCACATGGTGAAATTTCCAGAATCGTGAGTCGACGCCGTACACCTGCACGCGTGAGGCACGGCGGCGGCTGACCTGCTCGCTGACCTGCCCTTCGACCGCAACGATTGGCGCGATGCCGCCAAACGAGGCTGGAAAGGACGAATCGCGCTGGAGATCGCTTGCGAGCGCCTCGCGGAAGAACCCCGTCGAGAGCACCACGACATCCGTGGCGCCCAACCGCTGGAGCACAAGATCGCGCAGGCTTCCACGGACCGAATCGCCGACCAGCAGCGCCCCGGCCAGCACCGCCACTGCCGTCGCAACTCCCGCCACCACAGCGACATTGGTGCGCCAGTAATGACGAAGACCGGCAAGGACCAGGCGGGTTGAGTTCACGCTGAGTACCTGTTACCGCATACGGCAAACCGCACACGGCCGCTTACTGCCTGCTGACTGCTTGGAGCTTCCGGTCGACCAGCTCGAACTTGAGCGGAAATCGCTCAGCCAGCGCCGTGCTGTGCGTGACCACAATCAGCGTCGTCTGTTGCCGGCGATGCAGATCGAGCAGCAGCGAGGCCACAGTATCCGCGGACGCACGATCGAGGTTGCCCGTCGGCTCGTCACAGAGCAGGAGCCGTGGGTTCCGGATCATCGCCCGCGCAAGGGCCACGCGCTGGCGCTCGCCACCCGAGAGTTCTCCCGGTCGATGATCGATCCGATCGGTGAGGCCGACCTGCGCAATCAGTTCGCGTGCGCGGTGCACGTCGTGTCCGTGCGGCGCCACGAGAGTCGGGACGAGTACATTCTCCATCACCGTGCACTGCGGCAGCAGGCAGTGATCCTGGAAGACGAACCCGACCGAGCTGTTGCGGAACGCGGCGAGCTCCGGTGCTGGAAGGTCGAACGGATTGCGGCCGTCGAGCGTCACCGTACCGCTCGTCGGCGGCTCGAGGGCGCCCAGCACGTAGAGGAGCGAGCTCTTCCCGCTCCCTGACGGACCCATTATTGCCGCTGCCTCACCTGGCGCCAGGATCAACGACACATTGTCGAGGACCGTCAGCGGTCCACGGGCCGTCGGATATGTCTTGGTGAGATTAGTGACGTGAAGCAAGGCGGCGATCTTCGGCAAGTGAGCGCGTCGCGCCCGTGACGAGCGCGTCGTAGACATCGAGCAATCGATCCGCTGAGCGCGCGATGCTGTAATGACGGCGGACACCCTCGGAACCTTGCTGGCCAAGCGTGGCCGCACGCTGACGATCGGTCCACAGCGCGTGGAGTCCGTCGGCAAGGGCATTGGTATCGTCCGGCGCCACCAGTACGCCGCCTCCCGTGTTCTCCACGATCTCGGTAAACGCACCGCGGCGCGGTTGCACCACCGGCACTCCGCTCGCCATCGCCTCCAGCAGGAAGACGCCTTTCGGTTCGTCGTACGGCGCGGGGACGGAGAACACGTCGAGGGTCTGAAGGAAGGCCAGCTTCACGTCGCGGTCGACGGCCCCGTGATAGGTAAATTCTCCGGCGAGCCCGGCCGCGTCCAGCATCCGGCGCACCTCGTCGAGGTAGGCCTCGTTCGCGGGCGCCAGGTAGCCTGCCGCCTCGAAGCGGATCGGCGCCGCGCCCGTCCGCTTCCGCAGCGCAATGTATGCGTCCGCGAGCACGTGAAGGCCCTTTTCTGGCGCGATGCGCGCGAAATACCCGATGCGGAACACGTCATCCTGCCCGACGTTGCTCTTTGGCTCGTGTCCCGACAGGTTGATCCCGAGTGGCACCACCGCCATCTTCTGTGAAGGGATCTTCAGCAAGTTCGCCATCAGCGGAGCGTAGTAGTGGCTGACGGAGATGAATCGGTCGACGTCGGGCACCTGCTCGCGGATCAGATCGATCGCGCGCTGGCGATATGGTTCGATCAGCCCTTCCAGGAAAAGATCCTCTCCCTGCAGGGTGCAGGCAATCGGCCGTTTCACCGCATCACGCAGCGGACGCGCGAGGCCGATCAGCAGCGAGTTCGGCAGGTTGACCACGTCAGGCATCGGCTCGTCGGCCATCCAGTCGAGCAGCTTTTCGAACTCCTTGCGGAGCACGCCGCGATCGCCTTCGAGCATGGAGATGGTCAGGTCGCCGAGCAGGCGCGGATCCGTAGACAGGGATCGGCTGGCGAATTGTTTGATCACCCACGGCGAATCCCAGAGGCGATCGAGAAACTTCGGGAGGTGCCGGAACAGCCGCGAATACTGCTGCAGGTAAATGCTGATGCCGCCGAAGAGCACACGCTCGTGGCTGACGTTGGTTTCGTCGGGGTTCGTGGGCGTGTAAAGCGGCAGCAGCGTCACTTCATGCTTCCGCGCCAGCAGCTCCACCGCAAGCGCATTGTCGCGAAGGCAGCTGCCGCAATACATCCCGGCCGCGCCCGCGGTGATCGACAGAATGCGCACTACAGCTCCGCCGACTGGAACGCTCTCGCACGGAAAAGGAAATCGATCAGGTTCCCTTCGTGCGGCTGCAACCAGTTCAACTGCGTGGTTCTCACGGGACCGAGATTCAGCCGATCGATGTGGACCGCATCGAGCAGCTTTCGGCGGAACTCCGAATTGCAGGTGATGGCCGAGCACACCAGCGTCGGACCGATGCCCTCGATCATCTTCGCTTCCGGGCATTCAACGACGGTGACGAAGGGGAACATGTACTCTTTCTTGGCAATCGCGGCATCCGGAGATGTGCAGTGGACCACCGTGGGCAGCAGGTAGTCCGCGCGTCCCTGTTTGACCACGCGCGGTGCGTCGCCCCGGAACTGAGCGGTGACGTCGGTCACGCCGGGCGCCTTGGCGTCCTCGTCAATTGACGCGGAGATCGCCTCGGCGACACCGGGCACGGTGAACGCCGCGAGGCTGGCGTCCGGGTGATCCGGCGGCAGCGGCTGCACGGCTGCGAGGCGCTGCGCAATGGCATCGGCAATCTCGCGCGTGTGACGGCTGGCCCAGATGCCGGATGCGTTGATGCAGCCACGCCCGCTGTTGGCGAACACGCTGTCGACCAGGACGTCGAGATACTGCTCCCACCGATCGACCTGGTCGTCGCCGATGACGATCTTCGAAAAGCCCGGCCCGTGTGCCTGTACTTTTGGATTGCCGCGGTAGCGATCCACGGTGGGTGTACCGCCAAAGATCATCGTGCGCCCGCAGCTGTCGAGCACCGCCGCGCCGACGTCCCCTTCGCCCGGATAAATCGAAATCGCCTCGCGCGGAATGCCGGCCTGGAAGAACGCTTCCGTCATACGGAACGGGGTCCACGGCTCCTGCGGTCCCGGCTTCAGCACGAGGCCGATTTGCAATGGAATGATCGGCAGCCAGAGCGTGTGGACGCCGGGAGAATTCGACGGCAGCACGAGGCCGACGACGGGAGCCTGCACCTGGTAACTGAGAGGCACGCCCCGCTCGTCACCGTGGCCGCGCGACAGGATGTCGAACGACAGCCCGCGCGTCAGCGACGTGAGGATGTTGCGCATCTCTTTCAGCACGAACGCGTTCTTCTGCATGTTGGCGCGCGCCAGCCGTTCGGGGAGGCCCGTGCTGGCCGATTGCGCGCGCACGAACTCGTCAGGCGTCTGCGTGGCGTCGCCCATCGGCAGGGTGGCGGTCATGTAGAGTTCGCCCGCCTTCCCGACTCGCGCAATCAGCTCGTCGATCGAGAACTCGCGCAGCACGTCGCGCGCACGCTGCGCCTTGCGCGCATCACGCTGGATCAGCCCGCCGTTGGCGCGGCTGACTCTGGCAATCGGCTCGCCGGTCGCGAAGTGCACGACCTGATCGACGTCGAGACTTTCGTAGGGTTGACCCCAGCGGAGAATAGGCAAATGCAGCATCTCAGTCAACGCACCCTTCGCACCCCCCGCACCCTTCGCACCTGTCTCTGTCTCAATACACGCCAACGGTCGTCGTCGACGCGAAGCCGCGATACGGCCGGACGCCGCTGATGCCGTCCCACGCGAATTGATCGGTCGGCGGCTCGCGCTCACCCTCGTCGCGTTCGAGGAAACCCGGCATGAAGAATTCTTTGGTGAGCGTCGTGAGCTTCACACGCCCGGTCTGGCCGTAGTCGACGAGACGGTTCTGATCGTCGAAGTCGACGACCTCGATGACCGCCCGCGGCTGCGGCGCATAGTAGGTGATCCTGTAGTGGTTCTGCGGCCCACTCGGCGCACTGGCGGCGAGGCCCATCAGGGTGTTCCCGTAGGTCGGCGTCATGTAGGCACCGTCGAGCAGCTCTTCGTGCGCGAAACGGTTCCACTGTGGCGTGAACTCGGTGCCGCCGGAGAAGATCCCGGTGATGCCCGCTTTGCGAATCGTCGTCCCCATTGACTCGAGTCGCACGGCCAGCGCTTCGAGCAGCTTCGGCGTGGTGAACATGCAGCGGACGTCGTGCCCCGCCTGCAGGATCGTGACAGCCTGGTCGATCACGTGATCCTTGTACGCCTGCAGGTGCTCGTGCCAGCCTTTCTTAATCAGTTTGATCACCCAGCGCGGATCGAGGTCGACGCAGAAGCACATTCCGCCGCGATACTGCGCGAGATGTTCAACCGACAACCGCAGACGCCGCGGTCCCGACGGCCCGAGCATCAGCCAGTTCGATCCCTTCGGAAAGTATTCATCGGGCAGCGTCTCGCTGAACAACTCGTAGTCGATACGGAAGTCGTCGCAATTGACGCGCGTCTTCGGAATTCCCGTCGTCCCGCCGGTCTCGAACTCGAAGACCGGTTTTCCCGCGAGTCCTTTCGGAATCCATCGCTGCAACGGCCCACCGCGTAACCATTCGTCCTGGAATTCGCCGAATCGTTTCAGGTCGGCAAATGTCGTGACTTCGCGTCGCGGGTCCCATCCGGCTTTCTTCATAAAGTCGAGCCAGAAGGGACACCCGGTCGCCGGATCGAAATGCCATGCGACGACCTCGCGCACCCATGCATCGAGCGCGTCACGCGCCGCGGCAGTCGATGGGGCGAGTGGTGGTGCGGATGGACCGACAGGGCCGGTTGGCGATGGCGGCATGCCATCGTAGTATAGCGTCGTTGCCAGTCGCGCTCATTGTTGCCGCCGTGTACCTGCTGCACCAGGATTTCTGGTTCTGGCGGAGCGCCCGGCCGCTGGTGTTCGGCTTCCTTCCAATCGGGCTCTTCTATCACGCGGCCTACACGCTCGCCGTCTCCGTGTTGCTCTGGGTGTTGGTCCGGCACTACTGGCCCTCACATCTCGAAGACGCGGTCCGCCGCTCCGAATGATCGCCGCGGCCGTTGTCTTCGCGTACCTCGCGGTCGTGCTGTGCATCGGCCTGTTTGCCGGCCGCGCCCCGGGTCACCGCGAAGACGCCGAGGACTACTTTCTGGCTGGCCGTTCGATTGGGCCGGTCGTGTTCCTGTTGTCGCTGTTCGGCACGAACATGACGGCATTTTCGATCCTGGGTGCTTCGGGTCACGCGTTCGCCAACGGCATCGTGACCTACGGTCTCATGGCGTCGTCGTCGGCGCTCATCATCCCGCTCGGGATCTTCATCATCGGCACACGGCTGTGGGCGCTCGGCAAGCGCCACGGATTCATGACCCCGGTGCAGATGTTCCGCGATCGCTGGGAGTGCGGCCACATCGGTACCGTCATCTTTGCCGTGCAGGCCGTGCTGCTCGTGCCGTACATCGTCATCGCGGTGATGGGAGGCGGGACGACGCTTCGCGCCGTCAGCGGTGGGGCGGTGCCGTACTGGCTCGGCGGGGCGGTCGTGTCGCTTGTCGTGATGGGCTACGTCTTCTTCGGCGGAATGCGTGGTACAGCCTGGGTGAACACTTTTCAGACAATTCTCTTTCTGTCGTTTGGCGCGATTGCCGTCGCCGTGATCTCGGCAGGTATGGGCGGCTTCCATCAAGTGATCGAGGACATGCTTGCCTCACCGGCCGCGCCACTTCTCACGCGCGAGCGAGTCTCGCCGTTGTATTTCTTCAGTTACACGTTTATCCCGCTGTCGTCGCTGGCATTCCCGCACATCGGCATCTTCTGCCTGACGGCGCGGCGCCTGGGACATTTCCGCCGCACGGTGATCCTCTACCCGGTCTGCATGCTCGCGATCTGGCTGCCGTCGGTGTTCCTTGGTGTCGTGGCGAACCGAGCGCTCGACGTGCCGTCGATCAGGACGAAGATCGAAGCGCGGGCCGCGCTGGCTGCAAATGGACAGACACTCTCGAACGAGCAGCGCACGCAGTTACGCGCCGCGGCCAGTGGAGACGATGTGATTCTGCGCCTCGTGGAGGCTTACGCGCCGTTGTGGCTGGCATCGCTGCTTGGCGCGGCGGTCATGGCGGCGGTCATGGCCAGCGACTCGCAGATCCTTGCGCTGTCCACGATGTTCGCCGAGGACGTGTTCGCATACTACGGCGGGCAGGCACGCTTCGGGCCGGCCGTGCAGGTCCACACGGGACGCATGTTCGTCGTCGTGCTGACGATCGTGGCTTACGCGATTGCCATGGCTGCACCCCAGTCGATCTTCGATATCGCCAGCCAGTATGCGTTTGCGGGATACTCCGCGCTCGCGCCGTTACTCGTGGCCGCGCTGTTCTGGAAGAAGAGCACGAAGTGGGGCGCGCTGGCGGTCGCCGTGTGGACCGCGAGTGCCGTGGCCGGCATCGCGCTGTTGCAGTCCATCGTTCCCGCGCCGCCGCCGGGCGTCACCGTGCCCGTCTGGTCGATCGGCGGTGTCGATCTGATTGCGCGCATCACGGCCGGCACCACCGTGCTTGGTTTCCTGCCGGTCGTGCCGATGACGCTGATGTCGGCGCTGCTGATGTTTGTCGTCTCGCGCGCGACGTCGGGGTCGATGCCGCCTGCGGCCACGCTCGCGAGGTATGAGGTGTAGCTATGACGACCGCCCCGTCTGCTGCGACTGCGAAGCGGGTTGAGAAGCTCACGTGGCTCATTGCCATCATTGCCGCGATTGGCTTTGCGTTCGATTCCTACGAGCTGCTGATGCTGCCATTGATCGTGCGGCCGGCGCTCGTCGAACTCCTGGGCGTGCCGGCGACTCACCCGTCAATCAACCAGTGGGTGGGCTACATCTTTTACATTCCCGCGGTGGCGGGCGGCATCTTCGGCCTGCTCGGCGGCTACCTCACTGACCTGTTCGGCAGGCGCCGCGTTCTCGTGTGGAGCATCCTGCTTTACGCCTTCTCGGCGTTCGCCGCCGGTTACGCGACGTCGGTGTGGTGGCTGCTGTTCTGGCGATGCTGCACCTTCGTCGGCGTCTGCGTGGAGTTCGTGGCGGCCGTCGCGTGGCTCTCCGAATTGTTCCCCGATCCCAAACGTCGCGAAGCCATCGTCGGCTACACGCAGGCATTCGGATCGCTCGGCGGATTGATGGTCACGGCGGGCTACTACCTGGCCGTCACCTACGGGCACGAGCTGCCGACCGTGCGCGGCGGTCACGAAGCATGGCGTTACACGCTGATGTCCGGCGTCATCCCGGCCATCCCGCTGATGATCATTCGTCCGTTCCTGCCAGAGTCGCCCACCTGGCAGGAGAAGAAGAGCGCCGGTACGTTGAAGCGCCCCAGCTTCGGTGAGCTGTTCCAGCCGCAGTTCAGCCGGACGACCATTGTGACGACCGTGATGATGGCGTGCGCGTATGCGGCGGCGTTCGGCGCGATTCAGCAGGTCCCGCGCATCGTGCCGGGGCTCCCGGAAGTGCGCACGCTGCCACGACCGGCCATCGAGCAAACCGTCAGTGCGGTGCAGTCGTTCCAGGAGTTCGGCGGACTTGCCGGCCGCATTGCGCTCGCGTATCTCGCCGTCCGCATCATGTCGCGGCGCAAGCTGCTGCACGCCTTCCAGATTCCCGGGTTGGTCATGCTCCCCCTGGTTTTCGCGTTCGCCGCGACCGGTAGCCTAACGCTGCTCAAGTGGGGCATTGGCATCGTCGGCTTCATGACGATCGCGCAGTTCAGTTTCTGGGGGAACTACCTGCCGCGCGTGTATCCCACGTACCTGCGCGGCACGGGCGAAAGCTTCGCTGCGAATGTCGGGGGCCGGATGATCGGCACGGGCGCCGCGCTGGTGACGACAACGATCGTCGCGTCCATGCCGGGTGCGACGCCGTCGATGAAGCTCGCCTATGCCGCCGCGCTCGTGGGCAGTTCAGCGTACGTGATTGGCTTTATTGCCAGCTTCTGGCTGCCCGAGCCGAAGCGGGACGCGTTGCCAGAATAACGGGGACACTCACAGTTCTTCCCAGTTTCGGACAGGCGCGGCCCAGAAAGGGGGACACTCACAGTTCGGACGTGTGACTGTCACCGTTTCGGTGCGCAGAGTGTCCGGTCACGGGACGAAGTGTGAGTGTCCCCTTTCAGAGCGCCCGCTCATACAGCGCCAGCGCGGCGGCCTCGTCAAACGGGCGCGGATTGAATTTCCCGGTCCACTGGGTGGCGGCGTCTTTCGCGAGTTCGGGAACGTCCGCAGCAGTCACGCCGAGTTCCCGCAGCGTACGGGGCAGGCCGCCGGCTCGGGCGAGATCGTCGAGACGTGAGGCGAGCGTGGCGCCCACGTCGGTACTCTCCTTCACACCCGACACACTGAGTAACTCGCCATATCGCCCCCGCGTGTCTCGATTCTCAGCATTCCATCGCACAACGTGAGGCAGCATCACGGCGATTGCGATCCCGTGCGTGGTGCCATAACGCGCGGTCAGCGGGTTCGCGCACGCATGGGTCGCGCCGAGCATCGACGCTTCGATCGCGATACCTGCCTCGTGGGCGCCGAGCAGCATTGCGCCGCGTGCCTCGATGTCGCCGGGACAGGAGAGCACGCGTTCGTAATGGGCGTCGAGCAGCCGCCACGCCTCGCGCGCGAAGAGATCCGAGACGGGAGTGCGACGGGAGGTGACGAATGATTCGACGGCGTGGGAAACGGCATCGTAGCCTGCCACTGCCGCGACGTCACGGGGCTGCGACACCGTCAGAGCGGGATCGAGAATCGCGATCCGGAACGCGGCTTTGGGATCGCCGCACGCCATTTTTGCGTGCGTTTCCGCATCGGAGATCACCGCATACGACTGCGCCTCGCTTCCGGTGCCAGCGGTCATCGGGACGCCGATCGACGGCAGCATCGGCCGCCCCGCCTTACCGTACCCCCGGTAATCGCGCATCGATCCGCCGTTGGTGAGCACGAAGTTGATGCCTTTTGCGCAGTCGAGCGAGCTGCCGCCGCCAAGCGCGACGATCGAATCAATGACGCGGACGGCCGCGTACGCGCGACCCGCTTCGATCATGCGCGTGTCGGGGTTCGCCTCGAACTCGTGAAACACGCTGGGCGTGATGCCCGCCGCGGTGAGGAGGTTCGACAGGCGTGCGACCTGTCCCGTGGCGACGATGCCCCTGTCGGCAACGATGAGCGTGCGTTCGAAGCCAAGATCGCGGGCGAGTGGACCGATCCCCGACAGTGCATCCTCGCCAAAAACAATGCGTGTTCTCAGCGTGAAGTCGAATCCATTCATGCGGCCGCCGAAGATACTACACTGATGCTTCAGGGAGATGCCTGATGCAGAGTCGAGCCCTCGGTGTGGCGGTCGCGGCGGCCGCGCTGTTCAGCGCTGTGTTGACCGTCGCCGGAGCCGCGCCGAAGCCTCACGCCGTAGAGACCAGCGAACGGTTCTGGCCGCAGTTCCTCTACGCGATCGCCGAGAATTGACAATTCATTTGTTCGCGCTGCTGACGGGATTCTGGATGTACCTCCTCGTCAGCACACTCGCGCTGAATTTCGTGATCGTTGCGGTGCTCGTCGCGGCCGCGCACGGCCTCGTGGACTTCCGGCGCAG
>JBKOZS010000110.1:0-10220 GCA_046726015.1 Acidobacteriota bacterium | reverse complement strand
AATCGACAACGCCTGCAGCGTCGCCTCGCCGAATCGCGATGCCAGCAGCTGCAGCGGAAATGCGATTTGATTGAAGATGATGGCCGGCAGCGGCACCATCAGGAACAGAAACGCGATCGGGAAGGCCAGGATTCGCAGCGCGTCCACACCGGCGGCAAAGAGGACGGTGCCGGCGATGAGGAAGATGATCGAGACGCGGCTGACGAACAGCTCCGCACCCAATGTCCCCGCGATCAACATGCCCAGGCTCGCGACGACCACGACCAGCCCGAACCAATGCGGTCGAGGGCGCGCGGCCGCAAGGCGCGTGCGACGCTCCCAGACGAAATACAGGGCGAGCGGACCGATTAAGAACCCAGGTGAATAGTTGTCGTCGTGCGCCCAGTCATGAACGAGCTTCGCAATGACGGTCCAGTAACAAAGGACGAAGGCGGCAATCAGCGCCGCAAGCGTTCCAAGCCAGGCGCCGCGGGTTGTCGGCGATGCTTCCGATTCAATCATTGCGTTACGAGGTACCAAACCATGATTCTATCTCAGCAGACGGGTCATTCAGCCCGACAACACAACAGCCCGACCCCGTGGATTCGGAAGCCGGGCTGTTCAGTTCCAAGCAGTAACGTGCAGCGACGTGCAGTGACGGCCGAGTTTGCGTTTCCTACCGCTTCAGGCGTCGGCGCACGGCAATGGCCAATCCAATCATGCCTGTGCCGAGCAGTATCATCGAGCCGGGTTCTGGAGCCTCGGTAGCACTAGGCTCAAAACTGGCGGGTGTGTCGTCGGCGGCAGGCAACTCTTGCAGGATCGGGGCACACTGGGAATCAGTGCAAATCGGCGCTGGCACGAAGACAGGCGCAGCCACATCGTTGGTCGTTATGCTCAGCGGAGCCTGCGCGCCTGCCATGACGGGCTCCGGACCCAATGTTTGCGGATTTGACGAGCCCGACGAATCTGACGTCGTCGAGCCGGACTTCTTGATTTGGCCAGGCGCAATCGATTTGCCGGTACTCTTTGGCACCACTGGAGCACCCGCTCCCGTCAGACTCGACGCCCACTGCGGTCCATGCCATCCGGAGCCACCGATTGCACCGCCCACACCCCGTCCGCCAGCTTGTCCGGACGACTCATCAAGCCCCGAGAACGAGGGTTCGCACCCGTCGCAGTCGAACTCGGACTTGCCCGCTGAGAACCCGGTGACGTCGAGGATATCGAACACGAGTCCCTGACCGGCGAGCGCGTCGTCGGCAATGGTCTTCTCGTCCCAGATCGCGTTTTGGGCGTTCGCCGGGGCTTTGACGACAGCGGCCTCCGCCACCGACGACAATCCGGCAACGAGCGCCATCGAGACCGCAGCGACTGTGAGGAACCTTCGGACAGACCGCATCAACCCTCCCCGTGGGCACACCGAATGGCCGGGGTCACCTGCGGCAAAGCAAAGGCTCTGCCAGCTTACAGATGGGCTTGCAAGGCTAATATTATCAAACAGTTGCAAGAGAGCTAGGCCGCTCGAGGCAGAACAACTCACCCAACACGCTGATTAAAGTCGCCGACTGTTACGTCAGCCGATGCGGTGAGGTAAATGCCTATTTCCCAAGCTGCTGACGAAGTCTGGCGCGCAGCGCGGCAACTTCGTCATTCGTTTCGAGTGAGGGATCGAGACGAATCGCCGTCTCGACCGCCTGAAGGGCGAGATCGGCCTGATTGAGGTTCGCGAGGACCGCGCCCAAATGCCATCGAATCGTCGCGTGTTGCGGCACGCGCCGTACAGCATCCTTGAGGAGCGGCAGCGCTGTCTTGTCGTCGCCGAGGAGGTGGTACACCCAGGCCAGTGTGTCACCGGTCAACGCCTGCTCCCGCGTCAGCAGGTAGGCGCGCTGGGCGAAGGGCAGCGCTTCCTCGGGTTGCTGCTTTCGCACGGCCAACGCGTAGGCGAGATTGTTCAAGGCCGCGACGTTCCGATCGTCGTTCTTCAGGATCTCCCGGTAGCGCCCGATGGCCCTGTCGTAATCCTTGTCCTTCTCGTGCGCCAGCGCGAGCGCAAGCTGTGACTCGCTCAGGCGTGGCTCGAGACGAGTGGCGGTCTCCAGCCCTTCGACCTGACCGGCACTGTCGCCGCGCAGGGCCCGCGCCTCGGCGCGAAGGGCCCACCTGACACCCTCCTCATTGAATCCAGGCCGCATCACCGCCTCAAAACGGCGAGCGGAAAAGAAGGATGTCATCTCCGTGAGCGGCTCTATGGGGGGATCGAGTACATCGGCAGGCAGCGACGCCGCACGGAACGGCGCACAGAGCGGATCACCAATCACGACGGTCTGCCACCCCACCGCCGGCATGGCCAAGTAGAACGCCTCCGCCAGGTTGAAACCGGCGACGTAGGCGGGAAACAAGATCTCGGGGCGAATCGTCGTGTCGAGAAACGGCTCGCTGACATGGCCCGCCACACCGGTCACGCCGTCGCGAATCAGGTCGCCGGTGAGCGACTGCGGCGACGCGGCGTAGTAAGTTTTCGGGTTGCCCCAGGTGCTGACCTTCCACTCCGGAGGTGGTTCCTTCAGCGTCCGCGCATCAGTGCTGACGAACATGGCGGCGAGGGCGCCCGGCACGAACTTGTTCTGGAACTGTCGGATCCGGATCGCCGGGTCATTGGATCCCCAGGAGTAATACCCAAGCACGTCCGCCTCGCCGGTGAGGACCTTGCTCGTCTGATCGAGCACCACCTTGCCCTCCCATCCTGCGGCCTCGAGCCGGTCCGACGCGGTTTTCAGCCAAGCGTTTCCGGCCACATTGAGCGACGCCCGCATGTCGAGGACGAATCGTCCATCCTTGACCGGGCCTCGGCCGCGCTCGATGAGTCCCATGACGTCCTCGACGGTGTACCCGTCGAGGCGCGTGACCAGGAAGATGTCGAAGGTCTTATGGCTAAATTGCGTTGCATCGCTGACAGGACGACTGCCGAGGAAGTACGGATTGGCCTGCGGACCCGGGGCCGTGACTCCTCTTCCGCCCGTCATAGTTCGGTACAGCAATGCCAGCTCCGAGTCGACTGATGCCGTGGATCCGTTGCGCCCACTCGTTCCCTGTACTCGCAACGGAATTCCCTTCGTGAGCACGATGTAGAGGATCCGGTCGATGGCAGCGTTGCGCGCCAGCCATCGCGCGATCGGCGCCTGAATCCCCAACGTGAATGCCTGGGCGTTGATCGTCTCGGGCACTTCCGCAGGTATTTGTTCCAGCTTGAGCACTTGCTCGGCAGGCACCCCGCGGCCACGTGCGTATTCCTCTGCAATTCGCACGGAGTCACCGTTCGCCGCATTGGCGACGACGAGCACGTTTGCGCCTGTCTGCGCACGCCCGGTGGCGGCAACGAGCACTACCGCAATCAGGGCGAGGCCGAGACGACTGACATGGCACGCGGACCAACGCGTCGGCATGATGTGGCTAGGGCTCATCGTCGCCCACAATGAAATTCCATAGTTTTCCCATGAGTCGCCCGGCGACCGCCTTGCTTGGAAGACCAACGTCGGTCCGGCGCTCGACGCCATCCTCGCGCCGTGGCGTACAGCACGAACCCTTTGATATTGTGGCCTACCTGCTCGAATTCGACTATCGAAGAGATTGGCGAAGTTTGTGCTGGGAGCGACGCTGCGGAGAGGGCAGGAACGTCGCGAGCGCGATCCAGATAGGCGGGCGCGATGGTCTCACAAAGGGCCGGGGCCGCGTGCCGCGAGCCGTCTGCCCTCCGTCAGACAAAATTCCTGGCTGTGGCAGCATCCGAGTCTCAGGTGTTGCACGAGCGGGGTCCGCAGCGAAGCCTTCAGCCCGCTTAACCGATTCGACTACAGTTAGAGGATCGGCGCAAGATTCGCGGGCGAGACGAGAAAAACTGTGCAGGGCAGCCGACTCGACTCGGCCTGCCCGGGAGAAAGTGCATAACGTGGTGGCGCTCTGGCAGGACCTGCGCGAGATGGTGCACGAGCAAGTGCAGTACCGCGATCTTCTCTTTCAGATGGTGAAGCGCGACTTGACGCTTCGCTACAAGCAGACCTTCATGGGGGCGGCCTGGGCCATCTTCATGCCGCTGCTCAACACCGTCGTGTTTTCAATCGTTTTCATGCGCGTCGCACGCATCGATGTCGGGATTCCGTACCCGGTGTTCGCCTACAGCGGTCTCGTCGCCTGGAACCTGTTCGCGTCGTCGCTGCGCCTGTCGATCACGTCGCTGACCAGCAACATGGGACTCGTCACGAAAGTGTACTTCCCCAGGGAGATCTTTCCGATCTCGATCGTCGTCGTCGCGCTGGTCGATTTTGCCGTCGCAAATCTCGTGCTGGTCGGACTGATGACGTTCTATCGCCTGCCGCTGTCATCGACAGTGATGTACGCGCCGATCGTGCTCCTGGTCCACGTGACGTTCACGATCGCCGTCGGGCTGCTGCTGTCGATGGCGAATCTGTTCTATCGCGACGTCAAATATATTTTCGAGGTGATCCTTGCCGTCGGGATGTTCGCCACGTCAGTGCTCTATCCCGTGAGCTTGATCGGTGGTCGCGTGGCCAAGCTCATGTACTTGAACCCGCTGACCCCCATCGTCGACGGCTATCGTCGCGCCGTGGTCATGGGCGAGAGTCCTCTCACGCCCGCGTTCGCGGCTAGCGCGGCCATCGCGGCAGCCCTGTTCGTCGCCGCGTGGATCCTCTTCCACCGTGCCGAATACACTTTTGCCGAGAACGTGTGACACTGCTGACCGGACCCGGCGACAGTGGCGGTGACGCCTGCAACCTGCGACCAGATGCCTGAGCCTTCCATCTATTTCGAGAACGTCTGGAAGAAATTCCACCGGGGCGAGCACCACGACACGCTGCGAGATGTGGTGCGGTCCTTCGGTCGCCGCGCCATGATTCGCGATCGGACGACTAACAAGCCGGACGAATTCTGGGCGGTTCAAGATGTGTCGTTCGAAGTCAAGGCCGGCGAAACGCTCGGGATCATTGGCGGCAACGGCGCCGGCAAGTCGACGGTGCTGAAGCTGCTAACCAGGATCCTGCGACCCAATCGCGGATCGATCCGCGTGCACGGCCGCATCGGGGCACTCATCGAGGTCTCCGCGGGCTTTCACGGCGACCTCACGGGCCGAGAGAACATCTTTCTGCAGGGCACCCTCATGGGCATGCGGAAAACGACGATCGAGGAGAAGTTCGACGAGATCGTCGAGTTCTCTGGCATCTCGGAGTTCCTCGACACGCCGGTGAAGCGCTACTCGTCGGGCATGAATGCGCGGCTCGGCTTCTCCATCGCCGTGCATCTGGATCCGGACGTGCTGATCATCGACGAAGTGCTGGCGGTCGGGGACTTCCGGTTCCAGCAGCGCGCCTACGGGCGGCTCCAGGACCTGGCGCGCAGCGGACGGCCCGTCGTCATCGTCTCGCACCAGCTGGAGCGGATTGCGCAGCTCTGCTCGAAGGCGGCGCTTCTCGTGGCTGGCAGCGTACGGGCCACGGGCACGGCCGGCCAGTGCATCACGGCTTATCTTGAGCACGTGGCGTCGACTGCGCATCAGAAAGCGGCGGCAAAGGGCGACGCGCCGGTAACCTTCGGCGCGCCAAGACTCACTCCGGTGACACCGGTGCGCATCGGGGAGGAATTCTCCTTCTGTGTGGACATCGATCGCGAGGGCGAGCTCGAGACGACGATGACCATCGGCGTCAGGGTGCAGAGTCTCGCCGACAAGCAAGTGGTCTTTGCGACGTCTATGGCGCGGCAGAACCTGTCGCTGCCGTCGGCGACGGCTTTCTCGCTCCACGCGTCGTTTCAAGCGCATTTGGTTCCCGGGCATTACGTCGTAGAGGCGTACGCGTTCGACGCCGAGCGTGGCGGCGAGTTGTGCAAATCGGGTCCGGCCTACCTGCGTGTGGGGGGGGATGAGAAATACGCGGCTGGATTGGCGCACTTGGGCGGTCAGCTCATGCTGACCACAGGCGAGTCACGCGTGACCGAGGTCACCGGGTGACTGATCCGACGTTCCGCTTCGTTGCGGATTTGAGGAGCAAGCTCTTCTCGACGTTGAAGACCCTGCTGCCAGTCGAGCCGCCGGTGGCGCTCATCGACGTGCCCAACCATGGGAACGTCGGAGACAGCGCGATATTTCTCGGTGAGCTCGCGTGGATGCGACACGCTGGTGTGCCGACGCCGGACTATGTCTGTGACAAGCATGGCTATAACGAGGCCGAACTGCGCGCTCGCGTGCCTCGTGGAACGATTCTGATTCACGGCGGTGGCAACCTCGGCGACCTTTGGGTGACGCATCAAGCGCTGCGAGAGCGCGTCGTGGCTGCGTTTCCGGATCATCGGATCATCCAGTTACCTCAGACCATCCACTTCGAGTCGTCGGCGGCGCTCGAGCGCGCGGCCTCGCTACTCTCGCGTCATCCGAATTTCACGCTCTTGGTGCGCGACCCGGTGAGCCTCGACATTGCGACGACAGGTCTCCGTTGCCAGGCCTTGGTCTGTCCTGACAGCGCTTTCGCGCTCGACGCTCTCGCCCGTCCGGTGTCGCCGATCCAAGAGGTCCTTGCCCTCGTCAGGAACGACAAGGAGAGGCCCAACGGTCAGCTGCCGGACGGCATCGTCCCGGTAGACTGGTTGGAAGACCGGTCCACCGTCACCCTTCGATTCGAGCGCTGGCTGCGGGATCGACACGCGGGTCAATCCCTGCGCAACCGGATGATTCGACGGCTCGCCGAAGAGCGCGTCCACCGCGGATGTCTCTTGCTGAGCCGTGGCCGGGTGGTCGTCAGCGATCGACTGCATGCTCACATCTTGTGTCTGTTGATGGGCATTCCCCACGTACTGGTCGACAATAGTTACGGCAAGGTCCAGTCGTTCTTCGCGGCGTGGACCAAGGATGCGCCGGGCGTCCGCTTCTGCCGCGACTGGTCAGACGCCGGTCCAGCGTTGGCGGCAATGCGGGCCGAAGGGCATTCGTCTGTCCAGGACGCACTGGTGTAGACGGATGCGGATTGACGTCGCGATTTGCACGTGGAACCGGGCTGCCCTGTTAGCGAAGACACTCGAACGATTTCTCGAGCTCGACATTCCTCGCGACATCGACTGGCAGATGGTGGTCGTGAACAACAACTCCACCGATGCGACGGCCGATGTCGTGCGCGCGTACTCGGATCGTCTGCCGCTGCGAGAGATCTTCGAGCCGCAGCCAGGCCTTGCCAACGCACGCAATCGTGCGATCAGCGAGACGACCGCCGATTATCTGATCTGGACCGACGATGACGTGCTCGCCGATCCCGGCTGGATTGCGGCGTACGCGCGCGCGTTTCGGCAGTGGCCTGCGGCGGCATTCTTCGGCGGCCCCATCGAGCCGTGGTTCGAAGGGGCGCCACCACGCTGGCTCGCCGAGCACTGGAATCATGTGGCGATCGCCTTCGCCGTACGCCAATTCGGCGACGCGGCATTTCAGTTCGACAACACCCATGTGCCATTTGGGGCGAACTGTGCCTTCAAGGCTGACGTGCAGCGCCGTTACCGCTTCAACCCGGCACTCGGTCGACGACCTGGCAGCACCATGAGCGGCGAAGAGACCGATGTCATGCGCAAGATGATAACCGACGGACATACCGGCTGGTGGGTACCGGACGCCAAGGTCCTGCACTTCATTCCACGCGATCGTCAGTCGGTGCAGTACCTCCGGAGGATCTTCGGAGGAATGGGAGAGGCAGAGACACGCTGGCGGAAGTTCGCCGGCACACCCCGCATCCTCGGCGTGCCACTTCCGCTCCTCAGGAGCGCGCTCCGCGCGGAAGCGCGGTACCGTCGTAGCCGCCTGACGGAAGCTGCCGACGTTTGGCTGTTTCGCCTCATTGATGCCGCAAAAGTCTGGGGCCACGTGAAAGGCGTCGCGCGCCGCAGGTGATCGAGATGGCGAACGATCGTGCCCTGTTCATCACTAGCAGGCCGGACATGGACGACGAGACGCGAAATCCGTATTTTCGCCTGCTGTATGGCGCCCTGGCTGCCTACGGCATCCAGCACTGTGGCGAATTTCAGTTGAACAACCAGTGGTTGCGCCAGAGTGCCGCAACGATCGACGCCATCCACATCCACTGGCCCGAGCACATCTGGCGCGTGAATGACCGCACGCGCTTGCGACGCATCCGGTTGCTCATCGGGTTTCTGCGGCTGGCAGGGTCGTTCGGCATTCAACGCGTCTGGACGGTGCACAATCTGCCGCCCCACGAGATCCAGGCAGCCGACCTGGGCGGGTTGTGGATGCTGGCGCGCGAGATCGATCTGTTCGTGTGCCACTCGAACGACGTGGCCTCGCGCCTCCATCGCTGGTTGTGGCCGCCTCGGTCGAGCGCGACCGTGCTGATGCGGATCGGAAACTATGATGGCGTGTATCCGCCGCCTCGAGATGCGAAACGCTTCGCACAGTCCCTCGGCATTCCGTCGAATAAGCCAATCGTCACCGTCCTGGGCCTGCTGCGCGCCTATAAGGGACTTGACATCGCGCTGGAGGCCGCACGGCTCCTCCGGCCAGCCGTCCACCTGGTGATCGCAGGGACGCCGCGGGGGGACATTACCGAGCTTCGCCGAGCCGCGGCAGCATCGGCGGATCACGTGACACTGATCGCTGAACGGCTTTCCGATCAGGATGTCTCGAACCTGCTGCATCTCTCCGAGATGATGTGGCTGCCCTATCGCCGCATCTCGAGCAGCTCCGCGGTCCTACTTTCTCTCACGGCCAGCCGCGGTGTGGTTGCCAGCGATCTGCCGTTCTTCCGGGAGATCCTCGAGGGCGAGGAGAACGCCGGCCGGCTCGTCGAACCGGGCGACCCGGTCGCGATTGCAGGCGCCACACGCGAATACCTCGAAGTCCGGACCGACGAGCGCGCCAGGGCGGCCCGAAGGGTGGCCGACCGTTACGCGTGGGACCAGGTCGTGCACGACTTTGCGTCGGCGCTGAAAGCCCGGGCGCGCAAGCCGGTGGCCTGATGCCGCTCACAATGTGCAGCCTGAGCGACAACCTGTGGGAATCGTGGCGCTTATCGCTTTGGTACACCGCCGAGGGCGATTCGTGCAAACTCGAATGCGTAGGCGTAATTCATCAAACAGCCGACGAGAACGACTTTGACTCGCTCGGATGTCCGCGTGAGTCGCCGATCGTGCCAGAGGGCTGCCAATTCCGCCCTGGGCGGTACGATACGCCGGCGGATCACGCGGAGCACCGTCCGCGCCCAATGCGCGCGACCGAGGGGCCGCTGACTCTGCCGCATGTGCCAGACCACGCCGCTCGTCGTACGGCGACGCTTGTGGATCAGATTGCGAAGGCTGGCGCGGGCGGGATGCATCACGACGGCGGCTGGCGCATAGACTTGTGCGTATCCCGCTCGATGCAGCCGCTCTCCCCACTCGCGATCACCTCCCGATCGCAAGGTTGGATTGAACGAGCCGACGTTGCGGATGACATCGGCGGTCGTGAACACATTAGCGGTCGCCCCGTAGTGAAACTCGGCGACGTATCTCTCCTGGGGGAACCCGCTGACTCGTTCATAGATCTCGGCGGCGGTGGGTCGCTCGGGATTCGCGTAAAAAATTTCGATGCGCCCAGCAACCAGTCCGCGGTTTGATGTCCCCGCAAGGGCTGCGACGCCGCTCTCGATCCAATCCGGGCTTGGAATGCAATCGGAGTCGGTGAACGCAACGACCCTCCCCCTTGCCAACTGAATTCCCCGATTCCGCGCGGCGTACGAGCCCGGGGAAGGCTCGTACGCAAACGTGACATGAGGATACTGCTGCGCAAGCGTCTCAACCACCGGAGGGGTCGACCCGTTGTCGATCACGATGATCTCGAACCGATCGGCGGGATAGCTCTGTTGTGCAAGAGCGCGCAGGCAAAGCGCCAGACGCGCGTTGTCGTTGTAGACGGGGATGATGACCGAAACGTCCACCAGAGGAACGATAGCGTATGAGCTGTGGAAACCGCACGTGGCAGCCTCGAAGGTGCGATACGCCAATCACTTGGCATCTGCGACGGTTGCCTCGAGCGCTACGTCGAGCTCGTGGGCCTAGGATCAATGGATGATCCGACCAAAGTCGTTACAATATGGGTGCGGTCTGAGCCCCGGCGTCATCCGGCTCCGATGCCCGGCCCAGCGATGCGTCGCCACCCTTGAGGTCCACGAGCAATGGAATCGGCTGAACCAAGCGAA
>JBKOZS010000109.1:0-8720 GCA_046726015.1 Acidobacteriota bacterium | reverse complement strand
TGTTGCAGGAGTCGCCTCTCTGCCCGATGGAATGCAGCGTGCCGTGCGCATCGAACCGGACGGTTCGATAACGGATCTCGGGACATTCGACGGTCCGACGGGCACCAGCTTCGCGTGCGGCATCGATAGCCTCGGCCGCATCGCTGGACGCGCCACGAACGGACCGAACTTCCACGCGTTCCGGTATATCAGCGGCCTCGTGGATCTCAACGTGCCCGGCGCTGCCTCCAGCTCCGCCGAAGCGACGTCGAACGGAACGACCGTCGGCTACTTCAGCTTCCCTGGCGACTTCACCACGCGCGCATTCATGCACACGGCCACCGATGGTTCGGTGGATCTCAACACGCGCATTCCGGGGGATTCGGGCTGGCTGCTCACGCAAGCGAAGGGCGTGAACGCCAAGGGGCAGATCGTCGGCATGGGCTCGGTCGACGGCGTCACCCGCGCGTTCCTTCTGACGCCGCTGGTGCCGCCAGATACGGAGGCGCCGGTCATCGCGAGCGTGGCGGTTTCTCCGTCGTCAATCGTTCCGCCGAACAAAGTGATGGTCGCGATCGACGTCGCCGTCTCGGCCACCGACAACCGCGATGCGGCCCCCGTCTGCTTCGTCACCGGCGTTGACGGGCACGGCGCGCCGGTGTCGGACTTCGCAATCACGGGTGCCTTCTCAGGTTCGGTCCGCGCGGTCGGAGGCCGGACGTATTCATTCACCGTCAGGTGCGCCGATGCCGCGGGCAACGAATCGTTCGGTTCTGCCGATGTCGTGGTCCCGCCCGATACCACGGGCCCGGCGTTCACGAGCCTCACCGTGAACCCCTCGACGATCTGGCCGCCGAAGAACCAGATGGTTTCGGTGACGGTCTCGATGAGCGCGGTCGACGACTCGGGTGACGCGCCGTCCTGCCAGCTCGGGAACATCACGAGCAGCAACGCCGCCGCCGGCGACTTCCAGGTGACGGGCGTCAACACCGGATCGGTGCGCGCCGTCGGCGGACGCACCTACTCGTTCAACGCGGTGTGCACGGACAGCTCCGGCAATTCGAGCTGGGCGTCCACGAGCGTCACGGTGACGCCCGACACGACGGCTCCGGTCATCACCGGCATCAGCGCCTCGCCGTCTCTCATCTGGCCGCCGAACGGCAAGATGGTTCCGGTGTATGTCTCGGTCTCGGCTACGGACGATGTCGATGACATGCCGGCGTGCTCGATCTCCTCGGTTACTGCATCCGAGCTCGCGTCGGGGGACGCAGTGATCACGGGCAACTTGGACGCCCAGGTGCGTGCGAAGAGGAATTCAGACGGCACGGATCGCGTCTATGCGATTCACGTCACCTGCAGGGACGCTGCGGGGAATCACGCCGAGAAGATCGTCGAGGTCACGGTCACGAAGGACGGCAACGGGCCGACGAAGATGAAAACGCTGACGACGCATAGCGGCAAGGGACGCGGATAGTCGGGGCGGTGTAGGGCGGGGGATGTAGGGCGGGTCCTCGGACCCGCCCTACTTTTTTGGGCTTACCTTTCCCTGGGCTCTTCGAGGTACGTGTACCCGTGAAGCCCTTCCTCATAGAACTCCAGGAGCCGGCCGGATTCCTCGTACGACATCCGTCCTTCACGCACCGCGAGCTCGACGTCCTGCCGGAGCTTGCGGACCAGCGTTTCGGCATCGAACTCCACGTAGTCGAGCACCTCGCGGACGGTGTCCCCTTTGATGACGGCATCGAGGACGACATTGCCGCTGCTGTCGAGGCTCACGTGGACCGCATGCGTGTCGCCAAACAGGTTGTGCAGGTCGCCAAGGATTTCCTGGTAGGCCCCCACGAGGAACACGCCGAGATAGTACGGATCGCCATTGACCGTGTGGAGCGGCAGCGTGCGCTTGACGTCGCGGCGATCGATGAACGAATCGATCTTGCCGTCCGAGTCGCAGGTGATATCGCCGAGCACCGCGTGATGGTTGGGCGCCTGGTTCAGCCGATGGATGGGCATCACCGGGAACAGCTGCTTGATCGCCCAGCTGTCGGGAATCGACTGGAACAGCGAGAAATTACAAAAATAGGTATCCGCCATCGCGTCGTCGAGCCCCTGAAGGTCCTCCGGGACGTCCTCCATCTGGGCTACGAGCTTTCGCAGCTTCACGAGGATCGCCCAATAGAGGTTCTCCGCCTGGCACCGCTGGTCGAGGGGCAGGTAACCGCCCGTGAACAGGTTCAGCGCCATGTCGAGCGCCTGCTGCGCGTCGTGGTAGCTCTCGAGGGCGTTCCTGATCGAGAGATTCTGGTAGGTCTCGAGCAGATCGATGACCGGCTGTTCCGCTTCCTCCGGGGAGATCGCGTCCGGGATCTTCTCCTCGCCGAAGGCCGATACGCCAAGGACGTTGAAGATCAGCACTGAGTGGTAGGCGACAATCGCCCGGCCGCTCTCCGACACGATCGTCGGATGCGTCACGCCCGCGTCGTCGCACACCGTCTGGATGTGGTAAACGACGTCGTTGGCGTATTCCTCGAGGGTGTAGTTGACGCTCGACTCGAAGTTGGTCTGCGACCCGTCGTAGTCGACGCCCAGGCCGCCGCCCACATCCAGATACTGGAGCCCTGCTCCCGCCTTGACGAGTTCGGCGTAGACACGTGCAGCCTCGTTCAGCGCTCCCTTGACGATGCGGATGTTCGGGATCTGGCTGCCAAGATGAAAGTGCAGGAGCTTGAAGCAATCCTGCATGCCGAGCGCTTTGAGCTCATCCAGCCCTCGCAGCACCTCGGCGACCGTGAGACCGAACTTCGAGCGATAGCCCCCCGAGCCCTGCCAGCGGCCGCCGCCGCGGGCGGCGAGCTTCACGCGCATGCCGATCTGCGGCCGGACGCCAACCTTCTCGGAGTATTTGAGAATGAGGCCGAGCTCCGTGTATTTCTCGACGACGGGGATGACGTTTCTGCCGACTTTCTGGGCCAGCATCGCCATCTCGATGAACTCGGCATCCTTGAAGCCGTTACAAATGATGGGCGTGTCGTTGTAGGCCTGCGCCATCACGGCCAGCAGCTCCGGCTTCGAGCCCGCCTCCAGGCCAAAGCCGTACTCGCGGCCGAAGTCGAGGACCTCCTCGACGACCTGCCGCTGCTGGTTCACCTTGATCGGGTAGACGCAGACGTAGCGCCCCTCGTAATTGTGCTGGTTGATCGCGGTGTGGAAGGCGTTGTGGATATCGCCAACCCGGTGCCGCAGGATGTCGCGGAATCGGATGAGCACGGGGAGCCCGATGCCGCGCAGCATCAGGTGATCGGTGAGCTGCTTCAGGTCGATGGCGCGTGACGGATCCTTCGTCGGGTGCACGAGGACGTGGCCGTCCTTCGAGATCGAGAAGTAGCCCTTGCCCCAGCGATCCACTTCGTACAGTTCGGTGGCATCGTTGACGGTGAAGATCTCTCCCGCCTGCCAGGTCCGGTGCCCTCGAGTTGTAGGAGTGCTCACTCGTTCATGATACACACCTTTGTCGCGGATGGATCGGGCGCGGAGGTAAAAACTGCGATCGAGAGAGTCGCGAGTCCCGAGTCGCGAGTCCCGAGTCGCGAGTCCCGAGTCGCGAGTCCCGAGTCCCGAGTCCCGAGTCCCGAGTCCCGAGTCGCGAGTCCCGAGTCCCGAGTCGCGAGCCCTCAGCGGACTCATGACTCAGGACTAGGGACGCAGGACTCGGGACTCGGGACTACTCAGAATTGCAGCCTTACGCCGAAGCGCACGATGCGCGGGTTCATGATCTCCGTCACGGCGTTGAAATTGTCGGCCTCGACGTCGTACTTCCGGCCGAGCACGGTTCCGCTGTTCAGCAGGTTGAAGACGTCGACGTCGAACGCGACGCGCGCCCGGCCGAAAGTGAATTCCTTCTCCGCCCGTGCGTCGAGTGACGACACGTTCGGGAGCCGGTACTTCCCGGGTGTTCCGACGACCAGGACGTCTTTCGTGGCGTAGACGGGATCGTCGGTGCCGACGTCGTTGGCGAAGAACATTTCGCTGTAGCCCTGTCGCAGGACGACGTTGCCCCCGAAATTCACGCCCCACGGGCCCTGGTAGAAGCCGTTCGCGGTCAACTGGTACTTCGGCAGCGTGAGATAGATCTGCGACTTCCCGCTGCCCGCCGTGGGCACCGTGACGACGGCGCCATTGATTCTCGGGTCAGCCGTTACCGGCGTCGGATCGACAATCGATCGCGACGGGTCGTCGAAGTACTCCTTGTGGTCGTTCCACGAGAATGCGACACGGCTCATCCAGCGGTGCGAGAGGCGCTTGGTCGCGGCCAGCTCGAGGCCGTTGAAACTCTGGTGGTAGCCCCCGCGGTTGGCCGTCAGCACACCGTTGCCGCGGGGCGCCGCGGCCGCATCGAGCGCGTAATACGGCTGGTCGAAGGGCGTGCCATCGGGAAGCGTCCCCGTGATTCGGCCGTTCTCGAAGTAGTCCGCCGAGGTCACGCCGATTGGCGGCGCCTCGTTCCACAGGAGGTTCACGTAGCGCCGCCACGTGTAGTTCGCCGACAGGCCGAAGTTCGCCATCAGCTCGCGGTCGATGCCGACCACGATCTCGTGCGTCCTGGGCGGCGTGAAATCAGACGCAATCTCGTTGACCGGCGAGGCGGGGTTGTCGATGTCGATGTTGCGTGCCGAAAGCAGACCGCGCAGCTCGGACGGTTCGATGTTGAAGTTGTGATTGGCATCGACCGCCAGGTAATACGCATAGGCGTAGCTCGCCGCCGACACGTTGCCGGCCGTCGTCGCGTTCAACTGGCTGGCAAACGACGCGTAGCTGCCACGCACGATCGTCTTGCGATCCGCGCCGACCGCGTACGTCACGCCCACGCGCGGTGACCATGCATTCCACACGACAGCGTTTTCCACCGCCGGGGCGTCGACGCCGGGCAGCACGTCGGGGACGACAGGATGCGGCTGCACCGTGATCGCGTCAATCGAGTTGGTCGTGCGATCGAACCGCAGTGCGCCGTTCAGCGTGAGCCGGTCCAGCGAGAGGGTGTCGCCGACGTAGAACGACGAATAGAGCGCGTGATTGACCTGGTGATACGGACGAACGGGAATCGCGATCGTGGTGCCGGCGGCGTTGAGCTCGACATCCAGGAAGTCACCGGCATAGCGGAGCACCGTGTCGTCGGTGTAGCGCCGCACCGACGCGCCGAACTTGATCTCGTGCTTGCCGCGGAACCAGTTGCCATCCCCATTGAAGACGACCTGCGGGCGGTCGGTGTCGAGGAAGCTGTTGCTGTTGTGAAACACCCCGTTGTGATCGATGAAGACCTGGCCGTTGTCGAATCCGCCCTTCGGCGTCAGCGAGAACGGGCCGTTCACGTGCGCCCCGCGCCCGGTCAGAAACAGAGAGTTCGACGCCACGTAGCTCAGCTCACCCTTGTACATCTTCGAGGGACCGTTCTGGATGAACGTGGTCTCCGGTGGATTCTCCGGGCCCGCGCCGCGTCCGTCCTTCTTCTTGTTGCCGCTGAAGAACGTGAAGTTGCCGCGCAGCTTCGGGTTGAACGCGGCGTTGGTCTTCGCGCTGATATCCTCCAGCGTCGTCTTGTCGGGGAAGCCGGCGAGCGTCTGGATGTTCACGTCGGTCTTTGCCGCCGAGAACCAACCCCACCACTTGTCCCTCATGATCGGCCCGCCGAGTTCGACGCCGTAGTCCGCGTACTTCGTCAGGCGGTTGCCCTTGCCGCTCTCACCGCCGAGCGACTCCACGAGATCATCGGGAAGATTGTCACTCTGAAGATCCTCGTTCTCGTAGAACAGGCGTGATGAACCGTGCGGTGTGTTCGTGCCCGACTTCAACACGAAGTTCAACTGCACGCCGGGAGTCGATTGCTGTGCGTCCGCGCCGCCGGTCGTGATCTGCATCTCCTGGAACATGTCGAAGTCGTAGTAGCTCGGTGACGACCCAAGCGCGGTCATGTCGGTGATGGGAATGCCGTCCATGAACCACGTGTTGTCGCCGGTTGTCGCGCCCTTCGCGATGTAGTTCGACTGCTGCCCCGACTCGGAGCCGCCGACGTTGACGCGATCGACGATGACGCCGGGGACGGTCTGCAGCACGACCCATGGATCGCGCGCGGTGGGAATGTTCTGCAGTTCCTGGTTCGTGATGCTGGTCGACACCGTCTGGCGCTTTGGCTCGAGCACCGGTGTCTCCGCGGATACCTGCACCTGCTCCGATACGCCCTGCACGCCCATCGTGACGCGCAACGGCACCGCACCGCCGGCTGCCACGGCAACCGCGCGATTCATGAAATCAGCGAAGCCCGAAAGCGACGCTTTCACCTGGTACTCGCCAGGAGGCAGATTCAGAAAATGCGCTTCCCCTTGCGCGTCGGTGACGGCACTCTCGTTCTGCGGCCCCGTCACGTCAACCGTAACGCCGGGTAGCACGGCGCCAGTGCCGTCCTGCACGGTCACGTCGATGCGGCCAGTGAACACCTGAGCCGACGCTGAGTTCGCTGTCCACACGAGCGCCGCGAGCGCCCACGCGAGGGGCGCGCGCCAGCCGCGTTGATGTCTGCTCATCGCTAAGCCTCCAATGCGCGCACGGGCGCTGTCAGCGTGGCCCGCCGCAGACGGTGGCAGTGAGCAAGCGAAGTGCCCGCAAACACTGAGTTTTTGCGGTTGATCCCGCGTTTGCGACGGCATGTGACGAATGGCGATCGCAGCGTGGCGAGGCGTTCGGGCGAGGTGACGAAGTGCGCGGTGCGACTTCGCGCCAGCACGAAGTGTTCGCGAGCGCACACCGCGCGAAATCCAACAGTCCGGACACTCGAATTCAATAAAGACGAAATGCCCCGTACCTCCGTCTAACACACACAACCATGTCTACTCGAAAACTGACCACGCTGATCGTCGACGACGAGCCGCTCGCCCGCGAGCGCTTGCTCGGCCTGCTCTCCAATGAAGCTGACATCGAGGTGCTGGGCCAGTGCCGCGATGGTGAAGAAGCAGTCAGTGCCATTCACGAGCGGCACCCCGATCTCGTGCTGCTCGATGTCGAGATGCCACGCATGGACGGCTTCGAGGTGATCGACACCATCGGCGCCGAACGCATGCCGATGGTGATCTTCGTGACCGCGTACGACCAGCACGCGATCAAGGCGTTCCAGGTACGCGCGCTCGATTACTTGTTGAAGCCATTCGATCGCGAGCGCTTCAGCGATGCGCTGCAGCGCGCGCGCACGCAGATCGAGAGCCAGGCGAATGGCGATCTCGGGAAGCGGCTGCTGGCGTTGATGAAGGACCTGAAGCGCGACGTGCCGAAGACCGATCGCCTCGTCGTGAAATCCGGCGGCCGCCTGTTCTTCCTGCGCGCCGACGAGATCGACTGGATCGAGGCTGCGGGCAATTACGTGCGCCTGCACGTCGGCAGCCAGTCGCACTTGCTGCGCGAGACGATGAACGGGATCGAGGCGCGGCTCGATCCGGAGCGCTTCTTCCGGATCCATCGCTGCCGGATCGTGAACGTCGAACGCATCCAGGAGATGCAGCCCTGGTTGAACGGCGAGTACTCGGTCGTGCTGCGCACGGGCGTGCGTCTCACGTTGAGCCGTGGTTACCGCGAGAAGCTGCAGGAGAAGCTGAAGGTGTAACGGCGTGCCGAGGTGCGAGCGCGCGCGATCCGCGGCCCAAGGTCCGAGGTGAGAGGTCCGAGGTCCGAGAAGGTGGAACGAATCTGTAATCAGCGCGCAGTTTTAGGGCGCTTTCCGGCGGGACTCCGCGCGATTTCGGGAGATTTCTGGCCAGATCTGGCCGATTCCGACCTAGCTCAGCTGGCATTGTGATTGCCCCTGACCGGGCATCCCGATGTCCCAGGTCCTCATCGTCAGCAATGACGCGGACTACCGCGCCGTGGCGAGTCGCGTGCTGTCCCGTGCGGGGCATCGCGTCACCGCCGTGCCGCATGCCGGGCACGCCCTGATTGCGTGCATTCAACAGCCGTCGACGAGCGTGCTGATCATCAACGACAGCGGCGCTGACGGCGATGCGACCGACGTGGCTCGGCGCCTGCGACGCTACAGCCAGAACCTGCGCGTGGTTCGCATCTGCGATCGTGCGTCCTCGACCCACGGCGATGCGGTTGTCGTTCGGCCGTTCACGGCGGACGATCTCCTCGCCGCAATCAATCGATGCATGTAGGACGCACCATGAGGTGGCGCTAAGCCCCCGGCTTCCGGGGCATCTGAAACAGGCTGTCTTCAACCGGGACGTTGAACTCGACCTTGGAGACGGTGACCTGGGAAATCAGCCGTCCGTCGAGCAGGTTCTTGATCGTGAAGGGCGCCTTCAAGCCGTCGACGTCGCGGAAATCCGAGAACTCGATAGTCGCGGTTGCGGTTTCGCCATTCGGCCCCTGTAGCGTGGACGTGATCTTCCGCTCGATGCCCGACTCGGCGTCGAGGTAGTAGTGCTGGACGGTGCCATTCTTGCGGGTCACCTTCAGGTGGTACACCGGCCCTCCCTCGTCGGTTTCTTGTCCCACGAGCTCGACCTTGTGACCTTTCGTCTTGTAATCCAACAGCACACTGTCGAATTCCGACTGTGCGCGGGCGAGGTCTGCCTGGGCCCCTTTCACCTCTTGCGGCTGGTCGCTCCCCGCGCCAGGAGACTGGACCCACACGCGGGTCCCGTCAAATGCCTGTACCATCTGCTGACCTTGAAAGGTCATTTCCTGCCGAGAGAGGTTCGGAC
>JBKOZS010000108.1:0-6239 GCA_046726015.1 Acidobacteriota bacterium | reverse complement strand
TTCCACTCAAGGGGAACGGACGCGCGCGACTGATCGGCACGGTACGAGAGGAGTTCGAGCATCAGCACGACAACCTCTCGTGGAACGACGTGAGCCACCAGGTCATTCAGTGGATGCGCATCGACGTCAGCCAGGTCCACTGGTTCTCCACCTATCACGTGCACCATCGCGTCGCGAATCATTTTCGACGGGGGCATGCCTTCATCGTCGGCGACGCCGCGCACGTCCACAGTCCGGTTGGGGGACAGGGCATGAACACCGGCATCGGCGACGCCGCCAACCTCGCGTGGAAACTCGCCGCGGTCCTGCGCGGCCGCGCCCGTGCGGCGCTTCTCGAGACCTACGAATCCGAACGCATCGCCTTCGCCCACCGTCTCGTCGCGACGACGGATCAGGCATTCACCGGCGTGACCAGTCGCGGGGCGATCGCGCGATGGTTGCGCCTGGCCATCGTCCCGCGTATGCTGCCGGCGCTCTTTACGATCCCAGCGGTCAGACGGTTCATGTTTCGAACCGTGTCGCAGACGGCTGTGCATTACCGCGACAGCGCTCTGAGTGAAGGATCGGCGGGCGATGTGCACGGCGGCGATCGTCTGCCGTGGGTACCTCCGCGCGAAGGCCTCGACGGCGACAACTTCAGCCCGCTCACATCGCTCGACTGGCAGGTCCATGTCTACGGCGATGCGGGACCGGAAATTCGTGAGATGTGCCGCGCCCGAGACCTGCGCTTGCACGTCTTCCCGTGGCGCGCAGAGACTAAGGGAGCCGGCCTGCTCCGCGATGCCGTGTATCTCGTGCGACCAGATGGCTATGTGGCTCTTGCGGATCGCGAGCGGCGCGCTACGGCGATCACGTCATACCTCGACAGTCACGGATTGAAGAGCCTTCAATGAAATGAGGTCACTGCGAACACCATCGACGCGCTCGCCCGGCGGCGATGGCGGCCAAGTCGCCGAATGCGTTCGGACGCGGAGCACCGTGGCGTTCGCCCTGATCGAGCACAAGGAGCACACGAAACATGAAACCAAAGAACACGATCTGCCTCTGGTTCGACAAGGACGCGCAGGAGGCGGCGCGCTTCTACGCCGCCACCTTTCCGGATAGTAAAGTGACCGCCGTTCACAAGGCGCCCGGTGACTACCCTGGCGGTAAGGAGGGCGATGTCCTGACGGTGGAATTCACCGTTCTGGGTATTCCCTGTCTCGGTCTGAACGGCGGCCCGCAGTTCAGGCACAGCGAGGCCTTTTCCTTCCAGATCGCGACCGACAGTCAGGAAGAGACGGACCGCTACTGGAACGCGATCGTCGGCAATGGCGGCCAGGAAAGCCAGTGCGGTTGGTGCAAGGACCGCTGGGGCCTCTCCTGGCAGATCACTCCACGTATCCTGACCGACGCGCTCGCGGCTGGTGGCGCCGAGGCAAAGCGTGCCTTCGCGGCGATGATGCCGATGAAGAAGATCGACATCGCCACCATCGAGGCTGCGCGGCGAGGCTGACGCGGACACGACGGGTTGCGCCATCTGACCGGCGCCGGAATCCCTTCCGATCTGCAAGGCGATCTCCCTCGGCGAAGCTGCTGCGTCGCCGCGTGGAGCTGGCGCGGTCATCGTGTCAGTTTCCGCTGCCGTTCCGCATCCTCCAGCCATTGAGCCATCTTCTCGTCCTTGATGGCGTGTAACGCCCAACCCTGTGGCGTGCTGTTCCAACGGTAGTCCTTGATGGTCATGTCGATGCCGCGGTCGATGAGGAATCGCATCGACGCGTAGGTGTTCTGCAGGAAGACCAGATGGTGCAGGATGCTCGCCGGCTCATGCGAGTTCCAGGTGGTGTTGATATCGGCACCGTGTTCGAGGAGGAAGTCCGCCACGTCGAAGTGGCGGTTGATGACGGACCAGGCAAACGCCGTATCGAGAACACGCTGCACGCTTGGCGCGCCCCACTGGCGTGCATATTCCTCGACTCGGTTCTCCGGCATGTATGGACTACAGGGGTAGTGATTCTCGACATCGCCCAGTGCCGGCGCGCCGGATTCGTCGAACCACCGCTTCACTCGCGGGAGGTTGCCAATGCCCGCCGCATGCGGCAGATCATCTGGTAGTGGCCAGATGCGGGTGAGAACGGGAATCAGATCCGTGTGTGCGTAAGTGACCGCGAACTCGATGGCTTGCGACGGGGGCGGCGGCTGGCGCCGCAATATCGCAGGATCGAGGTCGAGAAGAGCGGTAATGAATTGCCGGCGGCCGTTCAGCGTTGCGCTCCCGATGAGCCCATTCTGAAAGTCCACCCAGTCCTCACCAAGCAGCCACGGCTCACGCTGTAACCCCCGGACGAACGCCGTGAGGTCGCCATCCAGGACCGCGCGTGTTACCTGCGCCATGACAAATGCCTTCCACGGTCCGACCGCTGTCGCGTGCGCCGGTCGCGTTTCGATGAAGTACTTGATGAATGAGAGGCGTCCCGCACTTCCATCGACGTGTGTGCCGAGCTCGGGATCGAGCGCGATGGATCGCTCCAGCAGGAGTGACGCGACCGCCTCGTGCTCGAAGCTGCAGGCGCAGGCGAACGCTTCATTGATGGCCGCCAGATCGTTCCCCCGCTCGTCAAGAGAGGCGCGAACACCGTCGAGATCGCCAAGCGCTGCAAGGAATTTGAGCGTACGCGGAAGGAGGCCCTTTCGGTGAAACAGCTGCAGCAGCCCTCTGGCACGGGATTCGATCAGACCCTCGCACACCGATGGCATCACGACCGCGCCGGCGTCGATCAGCAGCTCCGCGCACCGCGCGCGGGTAAACCACCGTTCTCTCTCCGGGTCGCCGGCGTCGCCATAGGCCCCGGTGGCGGATCCGAGCAGGCCGCCGTTATCGTCGGCGCCTTGCCAGGAAAGCAACGCCGGGTGTTCAGCCAACAGCTGCTTCAAGCGTTCGACGTCGTTGTCGTGAATCGCGCGTCGAGCCTGCGTTGCCGCCGAGTCGAGACCGGCGCCGAGGCGTCTGCTCACTTCCGTGGTGAGGCCCTGCCAGCCGGCATAGCCGTATTCACGGGCGATCACGAGTTGCGCGTTGCGCTGTGTCAAGGGCAGATGAACGTGTGGCAGCTGCACCCGCGCACGCGCGATGGCACCGGCGTCACCGGCGGCGATGTCGCGCGCGAGTTTCTTTGCCTGTTTACGGAGGGACTCGACAGACGGACGAGCAGGGAGCGACTTGGAAGCGGTCATCGCGACCTCCTTTCATGAATCGCCTGTGCCCCGCTGAAACCAGGCTGAAAGAAGGTGCACACGCACACGACTCAGACCAAACAGGTGGGAGTATTCCCTTGCCGCGGGTTGGTGGCGCCCTGTCAGCGCGCTCCCGGCAGTATCACGGGGCCGGCGCGTCGCTGTCAAACGCGGCGAATAGCGCCCGCATCAATCGTGCGGGAGCGGCTTGCGATTCAGTGCCGCGTCAATGAGCGTGGCGGCATAGGCTCGACTCAGGCTAGCCGGTGTCGTGAAGTCCATGCCGCGGCGCCAGCTCTCGGGGGCTTCGGCGTGAACCCCGGCGAGGACCACCCATCCGTCACCAAACCTGCCCTGCACCACAGCTGGCGTTCCGTCCGGGTACCTCGCGACCGTCTGACCCCAACCCGTGAACTGCGGGCCATCCTCCCAGTAGACCTCGAGCGCTGCGCCAGCTGCAGGAGTTACGGTGACGCGCGCCTTTCGAATGCCGCGATCCTCGAGTGCGTAGAACGGAAACCTGACGCCCTCCGTGAGATTCAGCCCGTTGTATGGAGACGCGCCCGCGAAAAATGCACCCGCGCAGATGCCCAGGTAGTCCAAGCCGCTCCCGATGGCGCTGCGAAGCTTTGCCGTGGTGCCCGTCGTGAGTCCGTTGCCGATGTCCACGAAGTTCCCGCCGGGAACCACGATGAGCCGGAAGGTCTTCAACTCCGATTCGTCGATCGCGTTCAGGCGCGCCGAACTCGCGGTCGAATAGTGCAAGCCACGCTCGCGCAAGATGTTTTCGAGAGCCGCCACGTCATTCGGCGATGTGCCACGTCCGTTGAACAGAAGAATGTCGGGCACGGTCGACTGGGAAGTGGCGCAGCCGACGACGAAGACTGGGAGAAGCCAGAGAAGGAATCGCAGCAGACCCATCGACAGAGACTAGCGCACCGAGCTCCGTCTCACAGGCGGGAGTGTTGTCCCAAGTTCGATGGTGAAACGTGACAAGGCCGATCGGCACGAGTATATCCTTCCGGGTACTTCGGGACCCTCGTAGGGACGATCTGCCGTTCTTCAGGGTGAACGGGTTCCGACCGCCGCATCATCGGCCGGACGTGAGTGTCGCCCGAACGTCACACGGGTCCATCAGACTCTCGGCCACCGGCTCGTCGAGGACATTGCGGAGGTAGAACATGCTGAGACGACATTCGGTTTGTGCACTTCTGGTTGTATTGCTGTGCTCGCCGGCTGTGGCGTTCGCCCAGCAGGAAATGGCGACGATTGCCGGCACCGTCACGGATGCGACCGGCGCCGTCGTGCCCCACGCAGCAGTGGTGGTGACAAACGTTCAGACCGGCATCAGCGTGAAAACGACAGCGACCGACGGAGGCACCTACGTCGTTCCCAGCCTCCGGCCCGGCGACTACTCGATCGCGGTCGAGAGCAAGGGCTTCCAGAAGACGGTGCGGACGGGCGTCACGCTGCAGGTCGCACAGGTGGCCCGCATCGACGTCACGTTGCAAACGGGGGCCCTCAGCGAGTCGGTCGAGGTGGTGGCCGCGACGCCGCTGCTCGACACGCTCACGTCATCACGCGGGTCGGTGATCGATCAGAAAAAGATCGTCGAGCTGCCCCTCAATGGCCGGGACTACAACCAGCTCGCGCTGCTGTCGCCCGGGGTGCTTCCAGGAACTCCGCGTCTGGCCAGCGTGAACTTCAAGGGCGTGCTCAACGTCAACGGGAACCGCACCTTCAACAACGTGTTCCTGCTCGACGGCGTCGACAACATCTCCTACTCCAATTCCTTCCGCGGCGAGAACGTTCAGCTCGTCCAACCCTCGATCGAGGCCCTGCAGGAATTCAAGATTCAAACGAACGCCTACTCCGCCGAATTCGGCCGCAGTTCCGGGGCCGTGGTGAACGCGACGATCAAATCCGGCACCAACGCGGTTCGCGGCAGCGTCTACGAGTTCCTGCGCAACGACCGGCTGGACGCCAACAACTTCTTCTCGAATGCGCTGGGGGCGCCCAAGCCGAAGCGGGAGCGCAACCAGTTCGGCGGCGCGGTGGGAGGCCCGCTCATAAAGAACCGGACGTTCTGGTTCGGCGACTACGAGGGCTTGCGCGACCTCGAGGGGGTGCCGCGCGTCCGTCAGGTGCCGACCGCGGCAGAAAAAGCCGGCCTGTTCAGCACGGCGGTCGTCGATCCGTTTGCCGCGGGACGCCCGGAGTTCAGCCGCAACGCGCAGGGGCAATGGGTGATCCCGCCCGAGCGCTGGGACCCGGTCGGCGCCGCCATCGTTGCGATGGCTCCGGATCCGAATGTCCCGGGGTCGACCATCTACGCGTCGACCCCGGTGACCGACACGCGGCAGGATCAGTTCGACGTCCGCGTCGATCACCAGATCGCCGCCGACCTCACGCTGTTCGGCCGCTACAGCTTCGTCGACACGCTGACGTTCCGCCCCGCGCCGCTGCCGGGTCTTGCGGAGGGCTCGTTCAATGACGCGTTCGGCGCGAACGACAACCGCTCGCAGGGGCTGGCGATCGGCCTGACCTGGACGGTCTCGCCGACACTCGTCGGTGACATCCGCTTCGGATACTCGCGGGGCGACTACTACACGACCCCGCCCAACTACGGCGTCGATGGTCCGGCAGCGATCGGTCTCAAGAACGTCCCGAGCGACCCGGCGATCATGGGCGGCGTGCCCAAGGTCAACATTCAGGGGTTCGACGCGGTGGGCCGGCACACCTCCACGCCACAATTCCAGACGCCACGGTCGTGGAACCCGCGCGCGACGTTCAGCCTCAATCGCGGCGCACACTTCGTCAAGTTCGGCGGCGAGTTCCTTCACGTGCAGACCGGGATCAACGATCTCAACGCCACGATTGGCCGGATGAACTTCGATAACCGCTTCACCAACCGCGCCGTCGGCGATCTGCTGCTTGGTCTGCCCTCGCAGCTGGCTCTCACCAGCTACACCGTCATGGACCAGGGGCAGGACATGCAGTTCTACTTCGTCCAGGATGATTAC
>JBKOZS010000107.1:0-17912 GCA_046726015.1 Acidobacteriota bacterium | reverse complement strand
GGCTCTGGCGTTTGTCGTCGTCCATGGGCTGGTGTGGTCGTCGGTCCTGGTCATCGCAGGCGTGATGGTCGCGTTTCGAAGGCGGATGATCGACCACGGCGCCGTTGCCGTCCAGCAGTTCGGTCAGGATATTCTTCCGCTGCTACTGCTCTTCGCTATCAGCGTCACTGGCCTGCTGCTGACGGCAAGCTACACGTGGATGAAGGGCTACGCCTACGATTTTCTGGCGATCGTTCATGCGGCAACAGTCATCATCACGCTGCTCTGGCTGCCATTCGGGAAACTGTTCCACGTGTTCCAGCGGCCAGCACAGCTCGGCGTCAGCTTTTATAAGGACGCCGGTGAACGGGGTGAACAAGCCCGCTGCGGGCGGTGCGGGCAGCCGTACGCGCCAGAGATGATGGTGCGCGACCTGGTGGTCGTGGAACGCGAGCTGGGGTTCACCTACGAGATGGGTCAGCGCGCCCACTACCAGGAAATCTGCCCGAGATGCCGCCGTGCCCTCTTCGGGCTCGCGCAGGGCGCGCTGTGGCAGGAACATCTGTCGGCGCGGGCCGCTCGGAGCCAATCAGGACATCCAGACGATGGCGACGCTTCCCGCTGACGAATTAAAGATCATCGAGCGGTTCGGGCCGCACCTCTCGTCGATGACCGGCATCAGGCTGTCGACGAGCGTGGAGCCCGAGGCACTCGTCAAGACGCACTGCTGCTTCTGCGGCCAGCAGTGCGGAATCCAGCTGAAAGTGCGGAACAATCAGGTCATCGGCTTCGAGCCGTGGGAGGACTTTCCATTCAACCGCGGCATGCTCTGCCCGAAGGGCGTGAAGCGATACCTGCAGGGTTCGCATCCGGATCGCCTGCTCAGCGCACTGCGCCGGGACCCGTCGGCTCCGGCGGGCTTCAACCCCCTGCCATACCAGGACGCGATCTCGACCGTCGCTCGAGAGATCGATCGGATTCAGAAGACGCACGGGCTGAATGCGATCGGTGTCCTCGGCGGCGCAAGCCTCACCACCGAGAAAACGTATCTGCTCGGCAAGTTCGCCCGCGTGTGCCTGAAGACCCCGTACATCGACTACAACGGCCGGCTCTGCATGGTGAGCGCGGGCGCGGCGAACAAGAAGGCATTCGGCATCGATCGCACGACCAATCCGTGGTCGGACATGGTCGGGACCGACGTCATCTGGGTGGCCGGCTCCAACGTGGCCGAATGCTCGCCGATCACGACCAACTACATCTGGCAGGCGCGCGAGCAGGGCGCGAAAGTGATCGTGCAGGATCCGCGGATCACGCCGGTCGCCCGCACCTGCGATCTGTATCTGCCCGTGAAACCGGGACGCGATGCCGCGCTCTTCGCGGGCGTTCTCCAGGTCATGATCGAACGCGATTGGCTGGATCATGCCTTTATCGATGCTCACACCGTGGGCTTCGATGATGTCGCCGGGCATTGCCGGCAGTGGACCCTCGCGAAGACTTCCGACGTCACAGGTGTCCCGCAGAGTGCCATCCTGCAAGCGGCCGAGTGGTGGGGCACAGCGAAGACCAGCTTCCTGTTCCACGCGCGCGGCATCGAGCATCATTCGAATGGCGTGCAGAACTCGCTCGGGACCATCAATCTCGTCCTGGCCTCGGGCCGCATCGGGAAGCCCAAGAGCGGGTACGGCACCATCGTCGGCCAGGCGAACGGCCAGGGCGGGCGCGAGCACGGCCAGAAATGCGATCAGCTCCCAGGCTGGCGTGAGATCAGCAATCCGCAGCACCGGCAGTACATTGCGGGCGTCTGGGGCATCGATGAGCGGGATCTCCCGGGTCCAGGCGTCGACGCCTACGAGATGTTCCGCAAGATCGACGCCGGCGAAATCAAAGGGCTGCTCTCGATCTGCTTCAACCCCAAGGTGTCGCTGCCCGACAACACGTTCGTCACGCGCTGCCTCGAAAAGCTGGAGTTCTACGCCGCCATCGACTTCTTCCTCAATGACACGGCGCTACATGCTGACGTCGTCCTGCCCGGCAGCCTTCACGAAGAAGACGAAGGCACCGTGACGCAGGTCGAAGGTCGGGTCATCAAGATCAACAAGGCCGTCGACTGTCCTGGCGAGGCGCGCGAGGACTGGCGGATCATTCAGGATCTTGCGAAGGCGCTCGGACGTCAGAAAGGCTTCACGTTCGCGAGTGCCCGCGAAATTTTCGAGGAACTGCGCATCGCGAGCAAGGGTGGCGTCGCCGACTATTCAGGGATCACCTACGAAAAGGTCGAGCGGAACCTGGGCGTCTTCTGGCCCTGCTACAGCGAGGATCCGGAAACGGGACGGCCCGTGCCCGACCATCCGGGAACGCCGCGGCTGTTCGAGCGCGGCAGCTACAACCCGGTCGCCAGAGGCCAGGGACCTTTCTACTTCCGGGATGGCCGTGCCCGTTTCAACGTCGCAGACTATCGGCCACCGGTGGACGATGCCAGCGAGGAGTACCCAATCTATCTGACGACGGGTCGCGTCGTGAGCCAGTTCCTGTCGGGCACGCAGACGCGCCGCATCGGGCCGCTGGTGCGGCAGTACCAGGAACCGCGGATCGAGATGCATCCCAGGCTGGCGGCAAAACTCGGCGTTGTGGATGGCGAGTGGACAACGGCCGAGACGCGACGGGGCTCGATCACGCTCCGGGCGATGATCGTGACCACCATTCGACCGGACACGATCTTCATTCCCTACCACTGGCCGGGAAGGAAGAGCGCAAATCAGCTGACAATCGCCGCCCAGGACCCGATCAGCAAGATCCCTCAATACAAGGTATGCGGCTGCCGCGTGCGAAAGGCGGATGGTCCGCCGGAGTATGCGTCGACGCACGAACCGCAACAGTAGGCTTTGGTCGAGAGACGCGATGGCGAAGCCCGATTACCTGCATTTCTTCATCGACCCCAACCGCTGCATCGGCTGTCAGGCGTGTCTCCAGGCCTGCACGGAGTGCGACACCCACCGGGGCGAGTCGATGATCCATCTGGAGTACATCGATCGCGCGCACAGCGTGCAGACGGTTCCCGTCGTCTGCATGCACTGCGAACAGCCGACGTGCGCTGAAGTGTGCCCCGCCGACGCGATCAAGCGTACCGCAGACGGCGTCGTGCAGTCTGCGCGCAAACCGCGCTGCATCGCCTGCGGCAACTGCGTCGTCGCCTGTCCATTCGGCGTGCCGGAGCTCTATGCCGACCGCCAGATCATGATGAAGTGCGACATGTGCTACGACCGCACGAGCGTCGGCAAGAAACCCATGTGTGCGACGGTGTGCCCGAGCCAGGCGCTCTTCTTCGGCACGCGCGAGCAGATCGAGCAGCTGCGGCCGATGTCCGCGCCGGTGAACCAGTTTCAGTTCGGGAATCAGACCATTACCACGAAGGTGTTCGTCATGGCGCCGCGCCACATCGTGACGCGCACGCCGTACGTCGACGTGACCGGTGCGATGGAGGAACAGCCTCGAAGTCGTGCCGTATCACTCAAAGTCGTCGCGGCCGGGCCGGAGCGGGACCAGGGTCGTGGACCCACCGTGCCCGTCGATGCCGATCCCTACGCGGAGGTGGAGGTCTAGCGATGCCTGACACGCTCGATCCGCGCGCACCGCTCGACGCGCAGATCAACTCCCCCGGGCGAGAGGGCCTGACCGGTACGGCGCCTGCGAATCTGTACGCTCCCATCAGCACGCGCGAGCAGATTACCGTTCCGCCCGACGGACGTCCGATCGAGGACCAGCCCGCATGGCGCCAGGACTTTCCCATCGACTGGCCGCAGGATCAGTATGTGGAGCGCCGCGACTTCATGAAGTTCATGGTGCTCACGAGTTTCGCCTTCACCGTCGGCCAATTCTGGATTGGCGCGCAGAATTGGTGGCGAACGCGGCGCGGCCTCCCTCCAACGCGAAGAATCACGTCTCTCGACGCGTTGCCAATCGGTGGATCGCTCGTTTTCGAATACCCGGGCGAACACGATACCTGCGTGCTGGTGCGTCTGGCCGACGCCGAGGTCGTGGCGTACGGCCAGAAGTGCACGCATCTTTCGTGCGCTGTCGTGCCAAAGCCGGACCAGGGCGTGCTGCACTGCCCCTGTCATGAGGGCCGGTTCGATCTGCGATCCGGCCGACCCGTCGCCGGCCCGCCTCGTCGACCGTTGCCGCGCATCGTGCTCGAAGTGCGCGGCCAGGATGTCTATGCTATCGGCGTCGAGTCGAGGACTACCTGATCATGGCGCGCAACCGTCCGTTCACGCGCGAACAACGCACGACGATCGTCTACGGCATGCTTGCCTTCGTCCTGATCATCGTCATCCTGCAGCTCTGGCTGCTGACCGCGACGATGAACGCCTACCTCGGTGGGGATCAGTCCGTGATCTGGCCGGCCGCGATCGCGAGCTTCCTGTGCTTCCTGCTCAACGTCGGCCTGTTGCGGTACCTGACATTCGTAGAGCGCGTGCGGCGGTGAGTCTCCGGGCAGCGGCCACTGCGCAAGCTGTCCGGCGCATTTGCGGACCACTACGTCCTTTCGTGGAGAGGCCGGACAGCCTGCGCGAGCAGTTATTCGGAGCACGACGGTAGTGTCCGCCTTTAGGCGGACCCACGTCGAGCAGGCGATCAGAAGTACGTCTTCACCCCGCCGGTGATCGCGAAACCCGAGGGATTGATCCCGGTCCGGGTCTCGTCGACGATGTGGTACCGGCCCTCTCCCTTGACGGTCAAATTACGTGTGAGGAAGTACTCGATCCCGCCACCCAGGTTGAAGCCAGCGTTGGTTTCAGAGTCACCAAACGACTGCCCGTTGTCTTTGGACTGCAGGAAGTAGGCGCCGACCCCGGCCCCCACGAACGGATGCCACTTGCCGCCCTCCCAGTTGTAGTTGACGTCCAGCCTCAATGGTAGCTGTCGCAACGAGTCGCTGGCTTCGCGCTTGAAGCTTGGATCGGCCCAGCCGAACTCGGTGCGGAGGCTGACGCGCGGCGTGAGGTAGTACTCGTATAACGCATTCAGTACCAGCGATGAGTCGAACGCACCGTCTTTCGGAATGAACGCACCCACGTCGAATCCCGCTGCCGTCGATCCTCGGTGAGGCTCCCGCTCCTGGGCGGAAACGAGACGAGGCGACGCGACGCACAAACCGAGCACGAGCGATGCGAAGATGAGTTTTCTACACATATAACGCTCCTCAGTCGGTCGGATGAGCTGCTGCCACCAGGCAGCACGACCGTTGATGTCACTGCCATTCCTGTGCCAGTAATCGCGCTCGGTCTGAGGAGTGAATGGTGCGGACTCACGAGTTCGCCAGGACGTAGGCGATGTAGCTCTCCTCTTTAATTTTCATGAAGGGCCGCAGCACAACGTTCGTCCCGTCGGCTGCCGTAGCCGTCCAGTCTCCCGCGGCATTGGTCGCCTTTTTCGCTCGCAGCAGTTCGGCCTTCTCAAACGCGGGCTGCGACGTCGCCACCGCGAGCAGGACCAACGGGCCGCGCAACAATGCGACCTGATTCGAGTGTTGCACGTCGACAGGTTCAAGGCGCAACGGCATCGGCAACTCGAGCTCGACCCGATCGCCGTCGTGCCACGTGCGCCGGACAGCGGCAAAGGTACCCGGGAGGACGGGAGCTGTTACGCGCTTCCCGTTTACCGACAGAATCGGAGCGGGCGCGGCCCACGCAGGAATGCGCACATACAGCGTGGTCTCCACCGGGCGCGAGGCCGACATTTTCATCGTGACGGTGTTGTCGAATGGATAGTCGGTCTCTTGCGTCAGCGCGCACTGAGCGGCACCCTCGGTCCAGCGCACCGACGATGGTGCGAACAGATTCACGTAGACGCCGTCAGCTGACCGCAGATACGTGCTGATGTGATAGTCGGCGGCAAGCTGCGGGAACGTACCGGAGCAGCACGGCCACTTGTCTTTGTACCAGCCCTTCCTTCCAGGAATCGCGTAATCGGAATAGTAGAACGACGTGCCGTCAGGCTGGATCGGCCACGCACCCAGGATCGTGTTGTAGAGCACGCGCTCCATGCTGTCGCCGTAGCGCGAGTCCTTGGTGGCCTGTAATAGATAGCGCGTGATCTTGAAATGCCCGTATGCGCCACAAGGTGTCTCGAAGCTGGCATGCGTGTGGCGCAGGCTATCGCCAAGCTGGCCGCGGTTGGGTTCTCCGAAGGCTTCGTCCGGACCCCAACCGCCGGTTGCGAAGCTCTGAGTGGTCAGGACCATGTCGAAGCCGTTCCTGGCGGCGTGCAGGTGCTTCTCGCTCCCGAGCGTGATGTACGCCTGCATGGCGGAACTGAACGCATTCACGTGGCTGTACGCGTGCTCGAAGGGCAGCACGTTATTGCCTTCCGCAAGCGGATCGAAGTACGTGTCGTCTTCGAGAAACTGCTTCGCCATGTCCCGGTAGTACGTCTTGCCGCTGCGCTGGTAGGCGAGGAACAGGTTTTCGGGCAGCGTGTACGACTCGTCCCAGGTGAACGCCGTGTCCTTGTGCGGACGCGCGCGCTGTTCCGCCCTGGAGAGCGCCTTTTCCGGCAGATGCGCCACGACTGCGCGCGACAGCTTCTCGTGAACGTCGAGGGCCATGGGGTCGTGCGCGAATTCGTGGGCATCGATCAGGCCGCACGAGAGCTTGTCGTAGGTATAGGCCGGCAGCCGGTAGCCCTGAAAGAACGTCGCCTTCGGGTCCAGCGTCTCGGCGTAGCTCTTCACCAGCCGATTGACCTTGGCCCGAGTGGGCTCCGATCCGGTTATCGCGTAGGCACGCGCCAGGCCAGACACGTACTGGCCGAAGCTGTGCCCTGCGATGAAGCCGTGGAAGTCATTCCGTTCCAGGCTGAATCCTGTCAGATCGTACCAGCCCCCCATGTCTTCCCCGGGCGCGGGAAGGCCGGCCACCTGGCGAAAGACCTTCAGCAGACGATCCTCGTCGAGATTCAGGAATCGCGCATGGTTCTCTTCGAACTGGCGCTTCATGGGGCCATCGAGGAACTGCACATCGGAGTACGGAAACGTCGCGAGCGGCAGTGTGATTGCCACCGACCCGCGTTCCGCTGTCGCAGCCCGGCCCGGCAGCACGCGCGTCGCGCACACGGCGGCGGCCGTCGCCGCGTTGAGGAAGGTTCGCCGGCTCACTGCTGTCATGGCACACTCCGTCGAGAAGCACAGGTTGCGTATACGGAACGAGCTTCAAAGTACGGTATAGAACTTGACAAGTGCCCTGTCAACGGCACGGCTGCGCGATGATTCGACACCGCTGCGCGACGATTCGGTTGAAACACCTGGGGCTGGCACTTGCCATCTCGACCTGCCTCGGGATCGCGGTCACTGGAACCACGAACGATCAGGCCGACGCCATCCGTTCGGCACTGCGGGCTCGAGATTTCGACAAGGCAGTGGAGCTGAGCCGCTCTGCCTTGCAGGTGTCGCCAGACGATGCGCAGCTGTGGACGCTGCAAGGCATTGCGCTGTCGGCGAAGGGCGATGCCCGCAATGCCCTCTCAGCGTTCAACCACGCGCTCAAGCTCTCTCCCGACTACGTCGCGGCCCTGGAGGGCGCGGCACAACTGCTTTACGAGGCTGGCAGTCGGGACGCCGTACCGCTGCTGAACCGGCTGCTGCGCCTGCGTCCAGGCGATCCGACCAGTCACGCCATGCTCGCGGTGTTGGAGTACCGTGAAGGGAATTGCGAGACGGCCGTCGCCCATTTCGAAAAGGCGGGAACGCTGCTCGACTCGGAGATCGACGCGCTGCATGCGTACGGCACCTGTCTCGTCAGAATGAAACAGCTCGACGGAGCCACCAGAGTTTTTCAGCGCACGATGGCCCTTCGCCCGGAAGATGGGCGAGAGCGTCGGCTGCTGGCCGCCATACAACTGATGGCCGAGAAGCCGCACGACACGCTTGAAACCATGGGGCCGCTGCTCGCCAACAGCAATCCGGATTCAGCAACGCTCGAGTTGGCGTCCACTGCCTACGAGGAGACGGGTGACACCGCCCGCGCGGTCGCGACCCTGCGGCAGGCAATTCTCCTCGACCCGAGGAATACAAACCTCTATCTGGATTTCGCCAATATCGCCTTCGCTCACCAATCGTTTCAGGTCGGCATCAACATCGTCAGCGACGGACTCGGTCTGCAGCCGCAGGCTGCGCCGCTCTACGTGGCGCGCGGCGTTCTTTACGTCCAGCTGGCCGAGTACGACAAGGCGGAGGCGGACTTCGAACGAGCGAACCAGCTGGATCCCAGCCAGTCGTTGAGCGCGGCCGCGCAGGGACTAGCCGCCGTGCAGGCGAACGATCTCGATCGCGCGCTCGCCACCGTACAGGAGAAGCTCGCGCGGAAGCCGAATGACCCGCTGCTGCTCTATGTCCAGGCGGACATTCTCGCCCAGCAGGGGGCCGACCCGGGCACACCGCAGTTCGAGACGGCATTGGCGTCAGCGAAAAAGGCGGTCTCGCTTCGCCCTTCGCTTGCCGCTGCGCGCGGAGTGTTGGCCAAACTCTACCTTCAGTCGGGACAGAACCAGGCAGCGATCGAACAGTGCAGGAAGGCGTTGGCCAGCGATCCGAAGGACCAGACAACCTTATATCGCCTCATCCAGGCGCTTCGGAAGACTGGCAACAAGGCGGAGATTCCCGATCTCCTCAAACGGCTTGCGCTCGTTCGCGAGGAGGCAGCAAAAGAAGAGAGAGAACGGTACCGGTACAAATTGATCGAAGGCGACAAGACACCGGTGCCGTCGGGGCGGCCCTGAAAGCTCACTCAGAATGAGAGTCACTCGTCGCAGGTTCATGGCACTCTCACTCGCCTCAGCGATGTCGGCCACGGCGCGGCGCGTGCTCGCTCAGGGCGTCGCGACCCACACGGCGAAGCCGCTCGCCAGGCCAGCTCCCTCCGGCCTTCCTTTTCTCGCGCACTTCGTTGACATCGCCTCGGAGGCCGGATTGCGCGCGCCGATCGTCTACGGCGCCATGGAGGGCCAGAAGTACATTCTGGAAACGGTTGGCTGCGGCTGTGCGTTCATCGACTACGACAACGACGGCTGGATGGACATCTTCCTCCTCACGGGCACCCGATTGGAGGGAGATCCCGAGGGCGCGACGAACCGGCTTTACAAGAACAATCGTGACGGCACGTTCACCGACGTCACCGGGAAGGCCGGCCTGCAGGCGGTGGGATGGGCATCAGCCGTTTGCGTCGGTGACTACAACAACGACGGCTTCGACGACATTTTCTGCACCTACTTCGGACAAAACCGCCTCTACCGCAACAATGGCGATGGAACCTTTACAGAGGTGACCGCGACAGCCGGACTCTTGAATCCGCAACCGCGGTGGGGCGCCGGCTGCAGCTTCCTCGACTACAACCGGGACGGCCACCTGGACTTGTTCGTGTCCAACTACGTGCGCTTCTCCTTCGAACATGCGCCGGTGCCCGGGGAGAACACGAATTGCAATTGGAAGGGAATTCCGGTTGTGTGCGGGCCCCGCGGCCTGCCGCCAGGAACACATTCGCTATACCGAAATAACGGCGACGGGACGTTTACGGATGTCAGCCGGGAGGCGGGCATTTCAGATGCGGCGAAGAGCTACGGGATGACGGTGGTCACTGCGGATCTGGACGAAGACGGATGGCCCGACATCTACGTGGCCTGCGACTCGACGCCAAGCCTGCTGTTCTTGAACAATCACGATGGGACCTTTCGCGAAGAGGGCGTGCTGCGCGGCGTCGCACTGAGCGATGACGGTGGCGAGCAGGCAGGGATGGGAGTAGGAGCCGGCGACTACGACCTGGACGGACACCTCGATCTCTTCAAGACACATTTTGCAGACGACGCAAGCGGCCTTTACAAGAACGACGGCACGGGGAACTTCGACGATGTCACGCGCGTGTCGCGGATTGGAGTCGAGACCCGGTATGTCGGCTGGGGCGCCGCAATGGTGGATCTCGATAACGACGGCCACCCGGACATCTTCATGGTGACCGGCAACGTCTACCCGGAGGTGGAACGGAAGCTGCCGCAGTATGCCAGCAAGACGCCGCGGGCCGTGTTCCGCAATCTCGGCAATCGTACGTTCGAGGAACTTCAGGAGGAGGCGGGTCCGGGCGTCGCGGCGGCGCACTGCAGCCGAGGCTGCGCCTTCGGCGACTTCGACAACGATGGTGACGTCGACGTGCTGATCGTCAACGTGAACGAACCGCCTTCACTGCTGCGCAACGATCTCAAGGGCTCGCGGAACTGGCTGAAGGTGAAACTCGAAGGCGTGAAATCGAATCGCAGCGCGATTGGGGCGCGCGTGCTCGTCCATTCCGGCGGCAGAACGCAGACTCAGTCAGTGCTCAGCCAGTCCAGTTTCTATTCCTGTAACGATCCGCGCCTGCACTTCGGTCTGGGCGGCATCACCTTCGCGGACGTCGAGATCTACTGGCCGAGCGGCCTGCACGAGACGCTGAAACGCGTGGCCGCGAACCAGCTGGTCACCGTGCGTGAAGGTGCCAGCGCGGTGGTGGGCAAGGTTGGGAACAAGGCGTAGTCAGTCGATTCCCAAGGCGCAGTCCGGCTCATCGATACTTCCTCATTGACATCGCCTGGTCTTGGCGCTAGGTTGCGCGGTATTTGGCCGCCGTGAACGTTCACGGTGGACAGCCTCGTTACCTGCTTCGATCGGGGGAAACATGTGCACCCGACGTGCGTGGGTTGGTTACTGCGCCTTCGTCCTTGTGCTGGTGACGTGCAGCGTCAGCTACGCTCAATACACCGCCAACATTCAAGGCGTCGTCGCGGACCCGAGCGGCGCCGCGATCCCGAACGCCACCCTCGAAGCGGTCAACCTTGCGACACAGGTGTTGGCGACCACCACGTCCGACGGAGAGGGCAACTATCGATTCCTGAGCCTGGCGCCCGGAACCTACAAGCTCACGGCCGAAGCCAAAGGCTTCCGCAAGGCCGAAGTCACCGTGATCCTCCAGACGAACCAGACTCTCAACGTTCCGATTCCCCTGGAGGTTGGACTCACTGAACAGGTGATGGTGACCGGCGAGAGTCCGCTCGTGAACACCGCCGAGACCCGGAACCAGATGACGCTGCAGACCGAGTCTCTCTCGACATTGCCACTTGCCGGCCGCAGCTACATCTCGCTCGCGACGCTTGCACCAGGCGTGTCGGGACTCGGCACGATGGGGGGCGGGCAGCCGGGCGGCGCGGGCACTCCGGGATCGGCCCCCGACAACTACTCCACCGAAACCGCCGTAGACGCCAGCGCGAACGGCCAGGGCACGGTCGCGAACAAGTTCATCATCGATGGCCTCAACGTTACGAGCGCTATTCGCCAGGGCGTCCTGAACTTGACGCCAAATCCCGACACCATTCAGGAGACGAGCGTCCAGGTCAATACCTTCTCCTCGGAATATGGGGGCGGCAGCTCGATCCAGATGGCGAGCACGACGAAATCAGGAACGGACCAGCTCCACGGATTGGCCAGCATTTATTACAACAATGAGAGCATGTTCGCCAAGACGGTGTTCATGGGGCCGGACGCCGAATACAATCCGTTTCACAGCAACAATTTTTCGTTCACGGTCGGCGGGCCGATCGTTCCCCGCAAGCAGTTCTTCTTCTTTTTCTCGGCCGCACCGCTGCGTTCGTCCGCGTCCACGGGCAACCAGACGCTCCTCTTCCCGGACGACCAGTTTGCCGCGTGGGCGCAGGACAACTACCCGAACACGTTCGGGACGCACATCCTGAACACGTACAAACCGAGCCGGGCGACGATCAGCGGCGTGTCTCAGCGAGCCAGTGGCGTCTTTCCAAAAACCTGCGGCACGCCGGCAACGAACAACCTGCCCTGCGACCTGCCAATGATCGACTCGGGAATTTTCAATTCGAGCAACTTCCGCGACGGCGACCAATACTTCGTAAGAATCGACAAACACTTCAAGGCCGACCGGATTTACGGCAGCATCTTTCGTACGACGCTGGATTATGGGGGCCCTGCGGTCATTCCCGATTTTTCGAGCACCAACCACAACACGCAGCAGGCCTACCAGGTCAACTACACGCACGTGTTCGGTCCGAATACCCTGAACGAGGCAATCTTCGCGCAGAACCGGATCGAAGGGTTCATCGGCGAGACCGGCGACTTCACGATTCCCTCGATCAGCGTGACCGGACTTTCGGTCGGGTACGGCGTCGGCTTCGCGCAGGGCAATTTCATCCAGCACAACTATCAGTGGCGCGATGTGCTGACACATGTCCGGGGCGCGCATGTCCTGAAGTTCGGCTACGAGGGGTGGTTCGGCGACGACGTCGAGCCGTTCCAGGGGCCGTGGTCGCAGCCGAAGTTCGGCTTCGATAACCTGCTGACGCTGGCGCAGGACGCGCCGAACAACGAGAACGGCGTCATGTACGACCCTGTGACCGGTCAGCAGAAGTTGTGGGAGTGGAACGCAGCCTCGAGAACGTGGGGCATCTTCGCGCAGGATACGTGGAGCGCCAGGCGCAACCTGACCGTGACGCTCGGTTTCCGCTTTGACAATCAGGGGAACCCGTACTCGCGAACCGACACGACGGTGTTCGGCAATTTCTATCTCGGCGAAGGGCAGACTTTTCAAGAGCAGGTGTCAAACGGCGTGGCAAGGCCGTCAGAGCATGCGCTCAATCAGTCGCCAAAAGCGTTCAATCCGCGAGCCGGCGTCGCCTGGGACGTCACGGGCAAGGGCGACTGGGTGGTGCGCGGCGGGTTCGGCGTGTACGCCAACTGGCTGACGCAGGCGAACGTGCAGGAAGAATTTCGAGGCAATCCGCCGGGGTTGATCCTGCCGACGTTTTTTCCCGGATCGGCGAGCCCGCCGGTATTCGTGCAGGGAAGCGGGAGCGAGCCTCCCTTCGGGTTCACATTCCCGAGTCTCGCGGGTTCCCCGTTGTGTCCGGTGGCACCATGTCTCGATGCGAAAGGAGGAATTGCCGGCGCCGCGTTCCCAATCGGCGGCATCAATCCGGACCTGAAGACGCCCACGGCGTATATTTACACCGCCGCCGTGGAGCACAAGATCGGCACCAACCTTGCCGCCAGCGTGCTCTACAGCGGGTCCCATTCCGAAAATCTGGTGGGCAATGGCAACCAGGCCGGTGTCGTCAGCTACGGCATCAACATCAACGCCTTCCCTGGAGACATGCTCGATCAGCCGGCTGACGCACCGCCCACGCGGCTCAATCCCAGTTTCGGCGGCATCTTGTACGCTGACAACGATCGCGTCGCCAACTACAACGGCGTCACGTTCAATCTCAGGGGCCGGGCGAAACGGCTCTTCTTCGATGCTTCCTATACGCGATCGAGCTCCAAGGACGATGCCGGCATGTACCCGACCTCGCAGAACCCGCATCAGTTCTATGGGCCCTCGCCGTGGGACGTTCCCCATCGCTTCTCGCTCACGGCGAACTACGAGGTGCCTTCGTACAACGACGGCCAGGGATTCCTGGGCCGATTGACGACCGGCTGGGGCGTCAGCGCCCTCAGCATCCAGCAGTCCGGGTACCCGATGACGGTTATCACGACGGCGGCGTTCACGGCCGGCGGAGATTACAACGCCGACGGCGACAATCTGGACTACCCGGACGTCAACAGCTACGACATGAACCGATCGCACGATGCGTATCTGAACGGGGTCTTTTTACCGGGGCAGTTCAGCGCGCCCCCGCCGGGTACGCAGGGCAACGAGCAGCCGCAGCAGTTCCGGCAGCCTGGTTTCTCCGAGGTCGATCTGGCGGCATATAAGAACACCCGTATCGCCGGGCGACTGAACTTCGAGTTACGGTTCGAGTTCTACAACCTGTTCAACTACGACAACTTGTATCTGAGTAACGACCTGTCGTCTGGCAACTTCGGGAAAGCGATCAGCCAGCAATTGCCTTTCTGGTGGCAGATCGGAGCGAAGGTCACCTTCTGAGCCGATCGCGACAACGTTCTATTCGCCGCGCAGCTCCCGACCGAGCCAGGCCCTCGCGAGTCGCCAGTCGCGCATCACAGTCTGCGGTGACACCTCGAGCGCCGCCGCAGTCTCCTCTACGCTCAACCCGCCAAAGAATCTCAGCTCGATCACCTTCGCACGTCGCGGATCGATTCGAGTCAGATCCTCGAGCGCATCGTCGAGTTCACAGAGCCGCGCAGCACTCAGATCGGCGGTTGGAATCTGATCGAGGTCTACTTCCGACGAGTGCTCGACCCGTGCCACGCGTCCGCCACGCTTCGCCGCCGCCCGGGCGCGCGCCGCGTCGACGAGGATGCGACGCATGAGCTGCGCCGACAAGGCGAAGAAGTGGACGCGATCGTGCCAGTCGACATCCTTTGCGTCTATCAGACGGAGAAAGGTCTCGTGAACAAGTGCCGTGCTTTGCAGCGTCACACCTGAACGCTCGTTGCGCATGTATCGCCGCGCCTGCGCGCGCAGCTGCGCGTATACCAGCGGTGTGAGCTGCTCCAGGGCTGCCTGGTCACCCTGGCCCCATGCCTTCAGCAGGCCCGTGATATCAGTCGCGTCAGGCGGCGTCACGAAAATTATTGTAGTTCTGTGTCTGTCGCTCCGCAGCCAGGTGCGCCTCATCAATCTCAGTCTTTGTCTTTAGCTCTTGCCCGGTCCCAGGTATCCGAGTACGCTTCGACCCGCCGGTGGGCGACATCGACGCCCGGCGCGTTCCCCCGGCGCGTTCCTTGCGGCCCCGATCGCAGGGAGACAACGTGACCCTGACTCCCGAACGATGGCAGCACATCGCCAGAATCTACGAGCTCACCCTCGATCAGGACCCGGCCACGCGCGACGCGTTTCTCTCCGGAGCATGCGGGGGTGACGAGGCAATGCGTCGCGAGGTCGAGTCATTGCTCCAGCAGGATTCGGAGCGGCTCGTCCTCGATCGGTCGGTGTGGTCGACCGCGGCGCCGCTGTTCGACGTCGCCGCCGATCTCTTTCCTGGTACCACTCTCGGTCCGTACCGCATTGAAGGTCCTCTCGGCGCCGGCGGTATGGGAGAAGTATGGCGCGCCACAGATACTCGTCTCAATCGCACGGTGGCGATCAAAGTCCTCGCGGCGGGCGTGGCACTCGATCAGCAGATGCGCGCCCGGTTCGCCCGGGAAGCGATGGCGGTCGCTGCGCTCACGCATCCGCACATCTGCACGCTCTACGACATTGGGCGTCATGGCGAGATTGATTTTCTCGTCATGGAGTACATCGAGGGCGACACGCTGGCGTCACGACTGGCAAACGGCCAAATGTCGCTGGACGAGGGATTCGCATACGCCATCGAGGTCGCCAGCGCGCTTGAACACGCGCATCGCCACGGAATTATCCATCGTGATCTGAAGCCCGCCAACATCATGCTGACGCCGAGCGGCACAAAGCTGCTCGACTTCGGGCTCGCGAAATTCCGCCCGGCCGTAATTGCGGGTACACGAGAGGCGGATGCGCTCGGCGACGGCACCATCCCGAGCCCTGAAGACCCGGCCGTCGCTCGGCTCGCAGGCGACGACGCGGAAGTGACGCGCCACGGCACCATCCTGGGCACGATTCGTTATATGGCCCCGGAGCAGATCGAAGGCCGCGAGGCCGACGCGCGGAGCGATCTGTTTGCTTTCGGCGCGGTCTTCTTCGAGATGCTGACCGGGCGACGGGCATTCGATGGGGACAACGCAGCCAGTGTGCGCGCGGCCATTCTCGAGCACGAACCACCCCCGATTACATCTCTCCAGTCACTGGCGCCGGCGCGCACGGACGCTATCGTGCGTCGCTGTCTCGCCAAGAACCCGGACGAGCGATGCCAGACCGCCAACGAACTCGTCTACGATCTGAAACAGGCCTCCGGAGCGACCGGTCAGGCGAGTAGACACGCATCGCCGCTGGACGGAACGACGCGCGCCCAGGCGTGGAGATGGGTTGCGGCATCGTTGATCGCCGCTCTGGTCGCAATCGCCGTCTGGACTATCGCTAACAGGCTGGGACAATCATCGACGACGGCGGACTTGCGCCACATTCGATCAGTGGCGGTGCTGCCGCTCGAGAATCTGTCGAGCGGGCCAGCACAGGAATACTTCGCCGATGGAATGACAGAGCAACTCATCGCGAATCTTGCCAGCGTCCGCGGGCTGCGCGTAATTTCACGCACGTCGGTCATGCACTACAAGACAATACGCAAGCCCGTGACGACAATTGCGCGTGAACTGCAAGTCGATGCGCTGATCGAAGGCGAGATTGTCCGGGCTGGCAATCAGGTGAGAATCACCGCCAAACTCGTCAGGGGCACCACAGGGGAAATTATCTGGGCGCAGAGTTTCGCGCGTCAGCTGCGAGACGTCCTCGCCCTGCAGAGCGATGTGGCGAGAACCATCACCGCCAAGGTCGATATCTCCCTGACGCCGCAGGAGCAGGCGCGCCTGGCGAGAGCACGGCCTGTCGACCCCGAGGTCCATCGACAGGTTCTGCTGGGCCGACACCACACGAGCAAAGGAACGGAAGAGGGATTACGCAAAGCCGTTCGGTACTTCGACGCGGCAATCGCCAGGGATCCGGCGAACGCGATCGCACATGCGGGCCTGGCGGAAGCGTACACGGAGCTATCCGGTTTCTACATGGACCCGCGCGAGGCCATGCCGAAAGCGAAGAGGGCCGCCGAAAGCGCGCTTCGCCTGGATGAGTCGCTCGCCGACGCGCACGCGGCCCTCGGGTTCGTCCATCTCGTGTACGACTGGGACGGACCGGCTACGGAGAAAGCCCTCTTGCGCGCGCTCGATCTCAACCCGACGCTGGCGACTGCCCGCTTGAACTATGCGGCGTACTTGACCACTCAGGCACGACATGACGACGCGGTCCGCGAGGTCCGACGAGCGGTCGACCTTGATCCACTGTCGGTACGGACCCATGCCTGGGGAACCAGCCTTCTGCTGTTCACGCGGCGGTATGACGAGGCAATCGCACTCGCTCGAGAGGGTTTGGAATTCGAACCGAATTCCGCGTTCACGCTTGCGTTCCTGGGCGTCGCGTATGCGGAGAAAGGGCAGTTCGACAAAGCGACTGACACGTTGCGACAAGCGGTGCAGCTGGACAACAGCCTGACCATACTTGCCTTGCAAGCGCATGTGCTCGCGGTTGCGGGTCGCAAGCAACAGGCTGAAACGCTCCTACGGCAGGTAGAGGACGCCGCCAGGCACCGATACTTCTGCCCGTACGAAATCGCCACCGTGTACGTAAGCCTTGGTGATCGTGATACCGCCTATAAGCTATTTCGAAAGGGCACGGACGAACGTGCCGACTGCATGGCATGGCTCGGCGTGGAGCCCTGGATTGATTCATTCCGCTCGGATCCGCGTTACGGAAAGCTCTTGCGAGATATCGGGTTGTCCCCAAGCCCCCAGTAGCCAGTTGGATCCTCGATTGTAGTTCCACGACCTTTTTTCCGCTTACCCGGGTGAACCGGTGAGTCAGAAACGAGGTGCGTGTGAAGAAACTACTGCTCGTACTCGTTCTCCTGGGTTGGCCAGGGCCCGCCCGGGCTGATGCAGTAATTGACTGGAACGCGACTGCGGCGAGTGCCGGCTTCGCTGCTGGCTTGGACAATGAGTTTGGGTGTGTGGACGCGCTCCATGAGTCGCGGATCTTTGCCATGATGCACGTGGCAATCCATGATGCACTGAATGCGATCGACAGGCGGTACCAGCCGTACGCGCTCGACGCCCAGGCGCCGGCCGGCGCCGCTCCTGAAGCTGCAGTGGCGGCCGCGGCACACGACGTGCTCGTCGCGCTCTTCCCTCAGCTCCCTGCTGAGCTTGAGCTCACCCCAGCGGCAGCCGTCGACCTCGTCGAGGCGGCCTACGCGGCGGCGCTCGCGGCGATCCCAGATACCCCCGCCAAGGCCCAGGGCATCCT
>JBKOZS010000106.1:0-15857 GCA_046726015.1 Acidobacteriota bacterium | reverse complement strand
AGGACGTGGGCGTGCCAGCGAAGTTGATCGTCTACAAGGGATTCGAAGGCATCGGGCACGGACCATCGAAGCCGAAGTCGAGCCGCGCGGTGATGCAGCACAATCTCGATTGGTTCGACCGATACATCTGGGGAGCACCCGACTCCCCACCCACGACGTCCGGATCGCCACGTTAGCGCGAGAGCGGTCCCGGCGGGATTAGTGCCATCTTGCCTGAAGTGGACCCGCTCTTGCTCCGTCCGTCGGCACGTGACGGCTACCGTTCTCATCTGCACATATAACCGCGCCGAACGCCTCGCGGAGACGTTGGACAGCCTTCGTCGCCTCGAAGGGGTCCCGGGGCCCTGGGACGTGTTGATTGTCGATAACAATTCGTCGGATCGCACGGCCGAGGTCGTGCAATCCTGTGCAACGTCGTTTCCGGTTCCGCTCCGCTACGTCTTCGAAAGCCGGCAGGGAAAGTCTTACGCGCTCAACACCGGCCTCAGCCTTATCACTGCCGACACTGTCGTTTTTACCGATGACGACGTACAGGTGACACCTGGATGGTTGCGCGCCGCGATGGACGTGTTGCAGCGCAAGCCGGACATCGCGTATGTGGGCGGACCGGTGCGTCCGATCTGGGGCGCGCGTCCGCCGCCATGGTTTCCAGCCGCCAACAGCAATCTGTGGGGCACCGTGGCGGTGCTCGACTACGGCACCTCGTCATTCGAATTCGAGAAGCGGCAGCGCGTGCCGATCGGTGCCAACATGGCCGTTCGGCGCAGCGTCGTCGCGCAGGCGGGAGGGTTTGAGCCGGCGCTCGGGCGCAAAGGCACCGCGCTGATCGGACAGGAGCAGGCGGAGTTCTTTTATCGCACCCGCAGCATCGGCGCGCGCGGCCTCTATCTGCCGGAGATGGCGGTCAGGCACTACATTCCGGCTTCACGCCTGACTCGCCGATACTTTCGTCGCTGGTGGTGGTGGAAGGGCGTATCACGGGCTCGGTTGCACCAGCTGCATCCACAGACCGAGTGCGGCCTGGAACTCAGCGACGCGCACCGGATCCTTGGTGTGCCTCGGTTCGTGTTCGGGGAGCTTCTCGATCACACCTGGAAGGCGCTTCGTGCGAGGGTTCGCTATCGCCCGATTGAAGCGGCCGAGCAGGAGATGTTGTTGATCTATTCCGCGGGTTACGCACTCGAGAGTTGCCGCGATTTCCTCGACCACCGCGGCCTCGCAGCCCACGTGCTTGCCCAGCGCGTTCTGAAGAGGCTCACGTAATACCGAATCCGCAATTCGTGGTGGAAGCGCTCGTCGGCGCGCCCTGTCACTGCGGCCCGCAGCCACGCGACGATGTGCTCGAGGCACTCGCGATAGAGGAAGCGTGGGACGCCGAACCACGTGCGATAGGTGCCGTCGGCAATCATCCTGCCGGACGCATCGATCGTGTCACGGTGATGCATCACGGCGTGGTAGTGCCCGGTCATCGCCTGCCACTTGCGGTGATAGTCCTTCGTCAGCCGGTTCGCGGGTACGTCAACGATCACGTCAGCGATCGGGAGGTAGAGTCCGCGCTTGCCGGCGCGCCACAGGCGCAACTCGAACTCGCGATCCTGGTGGCGCGGATAGAGCGGTGAGAATCCACCAACCTCCTCGAACGCCTCGCGTCGACATCCGAGATTCGCTGAAGAGAGACATGCCGAGGCGTGATCGCGATCGGCCGGTGCAGCCTTCGGCCGGTCCTGGATGGCAATCGGACCCCCGTCTGCCGCCGTCAGCCACGTCGGCGGCGGCGTGCTCCAGAGCGGCCGCACCCGGCCCCCAATGCAGTCGATGTCCGGGTGCTCGTCGAACGCGCGCTTCATCTGTCTCACCCACGTGGGCACCGGTATTCCGTCGTCGTCGAGAAATGCGATGAGCGAAGAACGCGCGTGACTCACACCGGTGTTGCGCGCGTACGAGACGCCCTGGCGCGGCTCGCGGACGTATCGCAGCGCCACAGGTGTTCCACGTGCGAGCGCCGCATCAACGACTTCACGGGTGTCCTCTCGCGAATTGTTGTCGACGACGATCACCTCGTAGCTCACGCCGTCGGTCTGCTGCCGCATCAACACATCGATCAGCAGGGCGAGCTCCGCAGGACGGTTGTGCGTGGGAATGACGACGGAGAGATCTGGCGTCTGGAGCATCACCGTTCCTTTCGGTGCGAAGCGAGGGTGCAAGTGCGACGCCATTACGGGCGTCACGCCGCAATACCAGACTCCATGGTGTGAGGCGTAGATTCACGCTGTCCGGGGATAGGAAAAACGTACGGACTGAGCAAAATTTTCAGAGTTTAACCTGGCGTCAGACGGTGTGTTGACCCGTCTGCTGCAGCAAAATTGCCGCAGAAGGGCGGCCTTGCCCGGATCAGCGAGCCCCGAAGCGCTCCGCGGCGCGGGCGCGAGCGCGGGCCGCGACTTCCTCCCGATCGCGCGGCGGCGCCGTCGTTTTCAGTGCGTCCACGAGCCTGCGCGCGCTGTCCGTGATTTCATCCACGGCTCGCTCGAACACCTCTTCATTTAGATGAGAAGGCCTGGTAAAGCCGCTGATTTTGCGGACGAACTGCACTGCCGCGGCGCGGACTTCTTCGTCGGTTGCCGGCGGATCGAAGTTGAACAAGGGGCGAATATTGCGGCACATATACTGTCACTGTAGCAGACTCCTTCCGCCTTCCGTCCTCCGTACCCACCTCCGTTCTCCGTCAACCGACAGCCGATATAGAATCCGCGCGTCATGTCGACTCGAGCCGTCATTCTGGCGGGCCTCGTCGCCGCCGGGACGGCAATCGTCGTTGCCCAGCCGCCGCAGTTCGCCAATACCGTCCGCGCGTTCATCAAGGTGGATGCGCCCGTCGTGGCGCTGACCAACGCGCGCGTCATTGACGGCAGCGGCGCACCTGCGCGGGAGAACCAGACGCTGGTCATTCGCGGTGGCGAGATCACGGAGATGGGAGACTCGGCCCGCACCAGGGCGCCAGACGGCGCAACCACGATCGATCTCGCGGGTAAGAGTGTGATTCCCGGGCTCGTGATGGTCCACGAACATCTTTACTATCCAACCGGTCCAAGCGTGTACGGACAACTCGGCGCGAGTTTCGTGCGCCTGTATCTGGCGGGCGGCGTAACGACGATGAGGACCGGTGGGAATACGAACGGATTGATGGACATCAATCTCAAAAAACAGATCGATGCCGGTACGCAGCCTGGTCCCGCACTCGACGCAACCGCGCCGTACCTGAACGGACCACAGAGCCTGTTGCAGATGCACACGCTTGCGGATGCGGCAGACGCCAGGAAGCAGGTCGCGTACTGGGCGGACATGGGCGCGACGTCGTTCAAGGCCTACATGCAGATCACGCGCGATGAGCTCCGTGCGGCGATCGACGAAGCGCACGCGCGCCGCCTGAAGATCACCGGACACCTCTGCTCCGTCACGTACGCTGAAGCGGCCGACATGGGCATCGACAACCTCGAACACGGGTTCATGGCCTCGACGGACTTCGTCAGCGACAAGCAGCCGGATGTGTGCCCGGGCCAGGCCAACGGCCAACGCAGCATCGCGGCGCTCGACGAAAACGGCGAACGATTCAAGGCGCTCGTGCAGAAGCTCGTGGCCAGGCGCGTGGCGCTCACGTCGACGATGACGGTGTTCGAGACGTTCACGCCCGGACGCGCCATGCCTCCCGGTCTCGACGTGCTGCTGCCGGAATTGAAGCAGCAGTTCGAACAGTCGTACCAGCGCGTCTCGCAGAATCAGCAATCGATCTATTCGACATTGCTGCCGAAAGGCATGGCGCTCGAGCGCGCCTTCGCGCGGGCGGGCGGGCTGCTGATCGCGGGCACCGATCCAACCGGCTTCGGCGGGGTGATCCCCGGGTACTCGAACCAGCGCCAGCTCGAGCTGCTCGTCGAGGAAGGCTTCACGCCTCTGGAGGCCATTCAAATCGGTACGCTGAACGGCGCGAAATATCTCGGCCGCGACACGCGCGTCGGCTCGATTGCGATTGGAAAGCAGGCGGATCTCGTGGTCATCGATGGCGATCCCGCGCGCGCCATCGGTGACGTGCGCAGGGTCGAGACCGTCTTCAAACAGGGTATTGGCTACGATCCCGCAAAGCTCATTGCGTCGGTGAGTGGGAAGGTTGGCCTGTGGTGAGCCGTCAGCCGTGACAGCGGAGGTGTCGATGTTCAACGGAAAAGCCAAAACGGTGGCCGAATACCTCGACGCCCTTCCGCCTGAGCGCCGTGCGGTGATGTCGAAGGTGCGCAGCGTGATTAAGAAGGATCTTCCAAAGGGGTATCACATCGAAGTGTACGAAGCGAGCCGCAAGAAATGATTGCCGCGCTGATGCTGTGTCTGCTTCTGTTCCAGCCGTCCGTTCCCGCCCAGCCGGTCCAGGGCGACTACGTGATCCGCGATTTCCGGTTCGCGTCGGGTGAGACGCTCCCGGGGCTGCGCATCCATTACCGCACCTACGGTGAGCCGCGGAAAGATGAGCAGGGCATGGTGCGGAACGCCGTGCTGATCCTGCACGGGACGGGCGGAACCGGCGCGCAGTTCGTCGGGCGGTCGTTCGCGGGAGAGTTGTTTGGCCCGGGTCAATTGCTCGACACGTCCCGCTACTTCATCATCCTGCCGGACGACATCGGTCACGGCCAGTCCAGCAAACCAAGCAACGGCCTTCGCGCGAAGTTTCCACGCTACGGCTATCACGACATGGTGGAGGCCGAGTACCGGCTCGTCACGGAGGGGCTGGGTGTCAACCATCTGCGCCTCGTCATGGGGACGTCGATGGGCGGCATGCACACCTGGATGTGGGGTGAGCAGTACCCGGAATTCATGGATGCGCTGATGCCGCTCGCGAGTGTGCCGTCGCAAATCGCCGGGCGCAACCGCGTCTGGCGCCGAACCGCGATCGATGCCATCAGGCACGATCCGGAGTGGAAGGATGGCAATTACACGGCTCAGCCGCAGAGCCTGCGGACCGTTGCGCAGCTCCTGTGGCTCGTCGGCAGCAATCCGGTGATCCGGTATCGCCGGGCCCCAACGCTCGCGCAGACGGACAAGGAGATCGACGACTACGTCTCGAATTACGTGCGCACGAACGACGCCAACGACATCCTCTATGCGCTCGACGCCTCGCGCGACTACGATCCGGCGCCGGCGCTCGAAAAGATCAAGGCGCCGCTTGTTGCGATCAATTCTGCCGACGACCTCGTCAACCCACCCGAGATCGGCGTACTGCAACGCGAGATCACGCGCGTGGCAAAGGGACGCGCGATCATGATCCCGCTGAGCGAACGGACCGCGGGGCACGGCACGCACACGCTCGCGGCGGTCTGGAGGCAGCACCTCGGAGAGCTGCTCGCGGCCACGGAGAGCAAATGACGACCACGGAAACACACGGACGGACACGGCGGGGACTGATCGGATTCCTGTTCCTGGTGGTCGCCGGTGCCATGCTGCCTGCCGTCGCCGCCGAAAAAGTTGAGAAGCTTACCTACGGATCTGGCGAGAAGAACCGCACCTACTACCTTTTCGTTCCCGAGAAAGCGTCGGCAGGTAGTGCGCCGCTCATCGTGCTGCTGCACGGTTCGGGGCGGAACGGGAAATCGCTCGTCGATCGGTGGATGCCGCTCTCGAAGGCGGAAGGCATCATCCTCGTCGCCCCCGATGCCCTGGATTCTCGTGGCTGGCGTGTGCCGGAAGATGGTCCGGACGCCGTCTTTGACCTGCTCGAAATCGTGCGCGGGACCTACGACGTGGACGCCCGTCGCATGTACCTGTTCGGCCATTCTGCCGGCGCGATACAGGGACTTCAGTTGGCCGCGCTCGAGTCACAATACTTTGCCGCGGCGGCCGTCCACGCCGGCACGATCGATCCCGGGTTCTATCCATTCCTGAATCGCGTGCCGCGGAAAATCCCGATCGGGATCTGGGTCGGCACGAACGATTCCCTGTTTCCGGTCGAATCCGTGCGCTCGACACGCGATGCGCTCAAGAGCCGGGGGTTCACCGCGGAGCTCACGGAAATCAGGGGACACACCCACGACTATTACGGGCGTGCGTCGGAGATCAACAAGGCGGTCTGGGCGTTCCTGAAGGAATTTCACCTCGACGGTGACCCGATGTACCAGCGCTATTCGGTGACGAGGTAAAGGCGAATGAAAGGGGCGCGGCACGCCGGGCCCCTTTGTTCCGTGTCAATCCGTGTGGTTCCGTGGTTACTACTTGAACGGTTGGGCGCAAGGCGGGGCGCTGACGGAAGGCTGACGGATTCTTCACGTTCTCCTCACATGGCAAACAAACCTGAAGTGCCACGTCCCGAAGATGTGCTCATCGAGGCGCTCGTGCAGGCCTCGGGGCGCACCACGCAGGCGATCTACGAGTTCGACTCTTTCAGGCTGGAGGTCGCAGAGCAGCGGTTGTTACGCGACGGCAAGCAGGTGCCGCTCGCTCCCAAGGAGTTTGAAACGCTTCGACTCCTCGTCGAGCGTCACGGGCAGCTCGTGTCAAAGCAGATGCTGCTCGATCGTGTCTGGGCGGGAACGTTTGTCGGCGACGACACCATCGCTCAGCGCATCTCGCTGGTCCGAAAGGCGCTCGGAGAAGAGACCGCTTCGTCGAAGTACATCGAGACCGTACCGAAACGCGGGTATCGATTCGTCGGTCACGTGCGCGAGTTGTGAGCGGTCATCAAACGGCGGCACCGGCGGCCACTCACCCGAACGCCAGCTTCGCAAAACGGCGCCGTTGCCGTATCCTGTAATCGCCAGCGCCTCGAGGAGTCCCTCCCATGGCGCACATCCGCCTCTCAGGCCCTCTCGGGTTCTTCCTCATCGCTCTCGCGTTCGTGCTCGGCCTCAGCGTGTCGCCGCACACCGCCCTTCGCGCGGACGGACAGGACTACGTCCGCCTCGCGTCCGGCAGCACTATTAGTCTCGCGTCTGGCACGACGGTGGGTCTCGCCGCGGGAACTGCGGTGCACCTGGCCACACCGTCGTTCCTTGTGAAGGGCCGGCGATACGCATTCACATGGGCCAGCGGCGGTCCTGCACAGACGTACGCCGTCAAGGACATCGCGCCGGACGGGTGGATTCTCGTGGAAGTTGCCGACGAGATCACGCGGCCCGAGCTCTTCGTTCCTGGTGAGTTCCCGACGCGGTGGCTGCACGTCGGCCTCGCCGTGTCGATCCAGGAAATGAGGCCGCTGCCCTGAACGACCGGCCAGCGGCTCAGCCCCAGCTCAGTTGTCCCCATCCCAGGGCGCTCGCCGCGCGTGTCCGCTCGGAACCGCGTGGTTTTACGCCAGTTTTTCGCGTCGCGGCGTGGTACTCCGGTTGCTGAGTCCCGTGCTGCCAGCGTCGGAGTGTCCTCATCATGCGAAGACTGATGATTGTCGTCGCAGTGGCCGCGGTGTGTGCGCCGCCGTCCGTTGCGTCCGCGCAGGAGATGCACACGGAAGTGCAGGGATTCGGCGGGTTGACCTTCGGGTCGTCAAGCTTCGGCAGCACGAGCGCATCCACGTTTGGCGGACGCATTGCGGCCGACCTGACGCCGAACATTCAGATCATTGGTGAGGGCGGACGATTGTCCGATATCAAGGCGCCGGTGTTCGATGTCCTCGGCTTCACGCCCGTAAACCTGAGCGTGTCAGCATGGTACGGCGAAGGAGGCGTCCGTCTGGCCACCTCCCACTCTGCGGTGCGTCCCTACTTCGAGACGACCGCCGGATTTGCGCGTCTGACGCCCGATATCGACGGGATCGACGGCCCCGCGTACGACATCATCGAGACCGGCCTGACGTTCCTCAATCGGACCGAGCCAATGCTTGGAGCCGGCGGCGGCGTGTTGATCCAGAGCGGCCCGCTCTCGGTCGACCTCGGATACCGCTACAAGAAGATCCTCGCGGGCGGCACCACGGCTTCGGCGTTGAATGGCGGCGATCCGTACAACATCAACCAGGTGCGAGTGGGAGTTGGCGTGAGATTCTGAATGGCTTGAGCCGTGAGCCCCGAGCCCATTACATGCCGCAGCTGTTCGACTTGATCTCCTCGACCATCATGCCGAGCTGATTGGTCAGGCCACCGGGGAAACCAAACTGGCTGTTGCGCACCGAGCGGATGAAGCGACTGGTGTCATCCATCGGCAGCGTGGCGACGTTGCGGCAGAACTCGAGCCAGATGCCATCCATGGTCAGGTACTGCTCGACGTTCGAGAGATAGAACGTCTGGATGATGCCGTTCCGCGCGCGGACGTACGTGCCGACGGCGCGGACCGCTTTCGGTCCCGCGAAGTTGCCGACGATGGGGATGAGCAGGTTACGGGATTCGAGCGACCTGATGAACTCGAAGTTCTCTTCCGTGGCGAGATAACTGCGATTGACCCCGCCTTCGTCGGTTGCCACCATCAGGTCCGCGTAGGTTGGAAAGTTGCGGCCGCCGCGGCCTCCCATGGAATACGTCAGCGCAGGACCGGCCATCTCGAATTGCATATAGACGTTCCGGATGTTCTCGATGTCTTCGGCCGTGAGCGCGAAGCCGTGTGTCTTCGACAGGTGCGTGACGATCGCGTCGACGTTCGACTTGAAGAGCTCGTCGCTCGGCTGAGCCGACCAGTACGCGGCGAAGATTTCCGCCGCGGTGGAGCGCTCTGACAGCCCTTCGGGACGCGGGCGCGAGAACAGGCGCGACACGAAGTCGGCGCGATCCGTCGACAGCTCGAACAGCGCCTTGTACATCAACTGCAGGTTCAGGTTGCCGCGCCGGACGTCAACAATGAACGCCATCGTCGGCCTCACAGCCGTGATGTACGTGAAGTTCTGCTCGGGTCCGACACCCATGTAGACGCGGCCCGGTTTCGCGACCGCCATCAGGTCCGGAATCACATACTGCATCCATACTTCGTTCGACAGCAGATTGTCGGAGCGAAAGAAACCGTTCGGTTCCGAGAACTCCGTGACGATTTTCCAGAACTCGGCGTCGCTCAGCCGATCGGGGATCGTGAGGCGTGCCGCTTCGGGCGCAGGCGGCGTCGGTGTTTGCGCCGGTGCGGCCGAGGGGGGCGACGCTGGCGTTACCGTCGCTGGCGCCTGCTTCGCGCAGGACGCCGGCAACAGCACGATCAACGACCAGAGCAGCGCGAGAACGAGCAGGCGGCGTCGCAGCATGTATGGACCCGTTTGTTCGCATGCTACCAGATCAGCGGCTCAGGGCTGAGGACTCGGGCTCAGGGCGCGTCGTCAGCGATGTCCACCCGATGTCGTTAGACGTCTTCGACCGGATCCTGGCCGACTCTGAGCCGTGAACTTCCGCCCTGGCCGTGGGCCGTGAGCCCTGAGCCCTGATCCGGTCCGCGAAGCCGGATATACTCGCGCCACCATGCAGGCTTCGGTCCGCCGCATTTGCCACGCGCTGCTCGTGGCGCTTCCCTTCATCACGCTCGCGATCACAGTTTTGACGGTTTATCCAAGCGCGCAGAGCGGCGCCGTTGTGCAGGCCCCGGCGCGCATGATCAACGCGTCGGAGGATCCGTTGCTGTCGGTCTTCCGTTTCAGGCCGATCGGCCCGGCAAGCATGGGGGGGCGCATCGACGACATCGCCGTGTCGGAGAGCGATCCCAACATCATCTATGTCGGCTACGCGGTTGGCGGGGTGTTCAAGTCGGAGAACAACGGCGTGTCCTTCACACCCGTGTTCGAGACGAACAACAGTGCCTCGATCGGCGACATTGCCATTCACCCGCGCGATGCGAACATCGTCTACGTTGGCACCGGCGAAGCCAACAATCGCCAGACGTCATCGTTCGGCGACGGCATTTATAAAACGACCGATGGCGGCAAGACGTTCACCAATATCGGCCTGAAGGAAACGCAGACGATCGCGCGGATCGTCATCGATCCGAAGAATCCCGACACGGTCTACGTCGCATCGCCGGGGCACCTGTTCGGCCCGAACGCGGATCGTGGTGTCTACAAGACGACCGACGGCGGGAAGACATGGAACAGGGTGAAATTCATCGATGAGGACACGGGATTCACCGACATCGTCCTGGATCCCGCGAACACCAACATCATCTACGCGGCGAGCTACCAGCGCCGCCGCAGCGGGTGCTGCTTCAATGGCGGGGGCCCGGGGAGTGGCATCTGGAAAAGCACGGACGCCGGCAGGACGTGGAACCGGCTGACCGTCAGCGGCCTGCCGGAGGGCACCCATGGCCGCATTGCGCTCGACGTGTCCCGCTCGAATCCTAACGTTGTCTACGCGCAGATTGAAGTCGGCGAGCAGGCAACACCCGAACGTGTCGCCGGCGTTGACCCCGGTGCGGCGACCGAAGCTACACCGCCGGGCGCCGCGGCGGTCGCGCCGCCAGGCGGCACGACGGGTGCGCAAGGTGCGCAGGGTGCGGCGGGTGCGCAGGGTGCAGGTGCGCCGGGTGCACCGAGTGCGCCGGGTGCAGGTGCCGCGGGTGCCCCGGGTGCCGCGGGTGCGCCGGATGCGCCGGGTGCAACGGCGCCGGCGCCAGCCGCGACGAATGCGCCGGCGACTCCTGGGGGCGGTGGCGGATTCGGACGCGGCATCGCTTACAGCTGGTGCAACAACGGTGGACCTTCGAAAGGGTTTGCGGTCGGCCGTGGCGGGCAGGCGGAGCCCGGACCACCACGCAAACCGCCGCCGTTGGATCCAAAACGCAGCGGCATCCTGCGTTCTGAGAACAAGGGACAGAGCTGGACGCTGGTAAGCAACTGCAACTCGCGTCCGATGTACTTCTCGCAGATTCGCGTCGATCCCACGAACGACAAGACGGTTTACGTTGCGGGCCTCCCGGTTGCGAAGTCGATCGACGGCGGCAAGACGTTTGTCACGCTCGACAGCGCAGGCGGTAATGGCGATCCCGGCCACGTCGATCAGCATGCAATCTGGATCGATCCGAAGAACCCGAGGCACATCATGCAAGGGAACGACGGAGGTCTCAACATCAGCTGGGACCAGGGGAAGTCGTGGGATTTCGTCAACACGATGGATACGGCGCTCGTTTACGTCGTCAGCGCCGACATGAGGCGTCCCTACTACGTCTACATCGGCCTGCAGGACAACGGGAGCTGGGGAGGCCCGAGCGCGGTGCGCGGACGCGGCGGGATCATGAATTCCGACTGGTTCGGCATTGGCGGCGGCGACGGCTTCTACACCGCGGTCGATCCCACCGACTACAACATCGTCTACACGGAATCCCAGGACGGCAATACGAACCGATACGACCTGCGGGTCGGGCGAGGACAGAGCATCCGCCCAAATGCAGGACGCGGTCGCAGCGGACAGCAAACCGCGCCGGGTGCACAGGGTGCGGCAGGTGCGCAGGGTGCGCCAGGTGCGCGCGGGCCCAACGTGATCAATGCGAGCCCCGGCGAGCAGTACCGCTTCAACTGGAATACGCCCTTCATGCTGTCGCCGCACAACCCCGGCATCGTGTGGCTCGGCGGTAACCGCCTGTTCAAGTCGTACAACCGTGGCGACTCGTGGATCGCCAGCGACGACCTCACGAAAAAAATCGATCGCAACACGGTCACGCTGATGGGCATCCCGGGCAACCAGACACAACTCTCCAAGAACGACGGGGTCGTGTCCTACAGCACGATCGTCTCGATCTCCGAATCGCCGGTCATGCCCGGCGTCGTCTGGGCGGGTACGGACGATGGGAATCTGCAGGTGAGCCGGGACGGCGGTCAGACGTTCACGGAAGTCGGGAAGAACCTGCCGGGCCTACCGCCGAATCATCAGCACTGGATCTCCCGCATCGACCCCTCGCATTTCGATCCGGCCACGGCCTACGTGTCGGGTGACGGTCATCGCAGCGACGATCTCAAGCCATACGTCTTCGTCACGCGCGATTACGGCAACACCTTCGAAAACATTACGAACAATCTGCCGGCGTATGGCAACGTGCAGGTCATTCGCGAAGATCCGAAGAACCGGGATCTGCTCTACGTCGGCACCGAGTTCGGGCTGTTCATCTCGCTCGACGGCGGCCAGCGCTGGCAAAAGTTCATGAACAACTTTCCAACGGTACGGACCGACGACATCCTCGTTCATCCGCGTGACAACGACCTGATCGTCGGGACCCACGGACGCAGCGTCTGGATCGTCGATGACATCACGCCGCTGCAACAGCTGACGCAGGCGGTGCGCGATGCCGAAGCCACGCTGTTCGACATCCGTCCCGCGATTGCATGGCTCAACGATCAACAGCGCAACCAGCAGGTCGGCGGCCAGAAGGTGTTCGTCGGCGAGAACGCACCGCGCGGTGCCGCCATCAACTACTACTTGAAGTCGGCTGCGAGCGGCGACGTGAAGATCTCGATCGCCGATGTCACCGGAAGAGTGATCCGGACGCTCGACGGTACCAAGGCGGCCGGGATCAATCGGGTGATGTGGAATCTGTCGCCGACGCAGGGACAAGGCGGTGGCGGTTTCGGCGGGGGGCGCGGAGGCTTCATCACGGTGGAGGCCGGAACATATATCGTGACGCTGGAGGCCGGTGGAAAGAAGCTGACAAAGCCACTCCAGGTGCTGCAGGATCGTTGGTTGAGTGAAAGGTGAGGTGACCCTGGCGTCATGGGCCTCATCACAGGCGTCCTGAATGCGGTGTGTACAACCTGGCCGCGGGTGCGGTCGGGTGGATTGAAATCGAGATTCAGCCGTAGACGAGAGAAGCTTATGACTCACAAGGCCATCATCATCACCCTCGCGGCGTTGCTCACGACGGCGTCAACAGTCTCGGCGCAGACCGCAGACGTCAGCGGGACCTGGACGGCAACGTTCGACGCGGACGGGCGAACCTATCCCGCGACTATGGTCCTGAAGAAGGACGGCGAGAAAGCAACGGGTACGATTTCCTCCGATCGTGGCGACACGCCGATTACTGGAACCGTGTCCGGGAAGGCGGTCACGTTCGCGTTCACGACGACGGGGGAGAACGGCCCGATTCCAATCGCCATGAAGGGTGACCTGGACGGCGACACGATGAAGGGCACCTTCGACTACGGCAGCGGTATGGGGTCGTGGCGTGCCAGCCGCGGTGCGCAGCAGAAGGAACCGCCGAAGAGTGACGCCCCTGCCCCGAAGGTCGACGTGACGGGCGAGTGGGCTTTCTCGATCGAGCTGCCGAACATCAGCGCGACGCCAACCGTCGTTCTTAAACAGGACGGGGAGTCGCTGACCGGGGAATATCAGAGCGCGACATACGGCAAGTTCCCGCTGAGGGGCACGATCAAGGGGAACACGATCGACTTCGGGTTCGAGATGACGATCGAAGGTAATGCGCTGAGCGTCTCGTACAGCGGAACGGTGGTCGACAGGGACTCGATGAAGGGGGAGGTCAGCTACGGCGGGCTCGCGGACGGCACGTTCACCGCGGCGCGGCGGAAATAGGGCTCCATGCGCGTCGTCGCCGCGGCGAGCCTTTTGATGGGCAGCATTGGTTTCATCCCGCCACAGCGCGCCGACGGGCCGGCCCCTCCTGCCTACAGCTACCGCGTCGTCCAGAGCTATCCGCACGATCGTCGGGCGTTCACGCAGGGGCTGATCTTCCGGGACGGGTTCCTGTACGAAGGCACCGGCATGAACGGGCAGTCGAGCATCCGCAAGGTGAAGCTCGAGACCGGCGAGGTCCTGCAGATGCGGTCGCTGCCGCGCGAGTACTTCGGCGAAGGCATCACGGAGTGGCAGGGCTCGATCATTCAGCTGACGTGGCAGACCGAGATCGGCTTCGTCTACGACATGGCCACGTTTCAGCAGAAGAAGACGTTCGCGTACCGCGGTGAAGGCTGGGGGCTGACACAGGACGGCACGCGGCTGATCATGAGCGACGGATCCTCGTCGCTGCGTTTCCTCGATCCGGCCACCCTCCAGGAGACCGGCCGTCTGCGGGTGCGCGATCAGAATGGTCCGGTCGAGCAGCTGAACGAGCTCGAGTACGTGCGCGGCGAGATCTTCGCGAACATCTGGAATTCCGATCGCGTCGCGCGTATCTCGCCGAAGGACGGCCGCGTCACCGGATGGATCGACCTCTCGGGGCTGCTGCCGACCATGGATCGCGGCGGCACCGACGTACTGAACGGCATTGCCTACGACCAGGCAGGTAACCGGTTGTTCGTGACCGGCAAGTGGTGGCCGAAGCTGTTCGAGATCACGCTCGTACAACGCGCCGGCCGGCGCCGCGGCGCCTGATACCGTTCGAACCTCGAACCTCCACCATCGCGCTCCGCGCTCCGGTGGACAAGTCGGACCTCGAACCTCGGGCCTCGAACCTCGGACCTCGGCTACGATCCGCCGATGCACGAACACGTGATTGATCGTATGCGGTACCTCGAGGCGGGCGCCGGCTGGCCGGTGGTGCTGATTCACGCGTTCCCGGTCAATGCCGACATGTGGCGTCCTCAGCTCGCGCGGGTGCCGGAAGGCTGGCGCTTCATTGCTCCCGATCTGCTGGGGTGCGGACACACGATCGACGACCACGCGCGAAGCGTTGCGCACCTCCTCGATGGCCTCGAGATTGACAACGCGATCATTGGCGGGTTGTCAATGGGCGGCTACGTGACCTTCGCGCTGTTCAGGCTGGCTCCCGAACGCTTCACCGGGATGATCCTGGCGGACACGCGTCCCGGACCCGATAGTGCCGATGGGAAGGCAGCGCGGGTGAAGATGCGTGAGGTGGTGGCCGCGCAGGGCCCATCGGCCATTGCCGATCAAATGTTGCCCAGGCTGCTCTCGCCTGCTGCCGATCCGGATCTCGTCGCAAGCGTGCGACGGATGATCGAGGCGGTCCCGGCGCGCGCGATCGATGGCGCACTGGTTGCGATGATGGACCGCCCGGACTCGACACCCGATCTGTGTCGCATGACGTGCCCGACCGTGATCATCGTTGGCGAACGCGACACGGTGACGCCGCAGGACGAGGCCGAGCGCATGCAGAAGCTGATGCCGCGATCGCGGTTGGCCGTCATCCCGGAGGCCGGGCACCTCTCGAACGTGGAGCGACCAGACGAGTTCTCCCGGGCGCTCCATGACTTTCTCGTCGCGCCTATGTAATCTGTAAGCCATGCGCAATTCCGTTTTGCTCCTGGCGCTGCTGTTCTCCAGCGCCATTCTCGTCGCGCGCGCGGCGCAGGACGCTCCCGCCGCGAGTATCGAGCTCCTTCATCGGCCGCTGGATCAAATTCTCGACCTCCACGTCCGCGACGGCCTTGTCTACTACCGTGCATTGAAGGGGGAGCGCGGGCGGCTGGATCGCTATATCGCGTCGCTGAACGTGCCGGCCGCAACCTACCAGGGCTGGTCGAAGCCACAGCAAATGGCGTTCTGGGTGAACGCCTACAATGCCGTCATTCTCCAGACGGTGATCAACCACTATCCGATTCGCAGCCGCAGCGCGAGTTACCCGGCCAACAGCATCCGGCAGATTCCCGGTTACGAGCAGGGCCCGTTCCGTGCCGCCGGACGCTCCGTCACGCTCGAGCAGATCGAGAAAACGATCGTGCCGGAGTTCAAGGAACCGCGCCTGTATCTGGCGCTCGGCCGCGGCGCCGTCGGCAGCGGGCGGCTGCGCAGCGAAGCGTATACAGGAGATCGACTGGACAAACAGCTAGACAATCTCCAGAAGGAATTCGTGAACGATCGCCAGATGCTGCGTATCGATCGACTGACGAACGAGATGTCCGTCACACCGATCTTCAGCTGGCGCGAGCAGGAATTCGTCGCGGCCTACGACAAGGGCGACGCGGCGTTCGCGAAACGATCTCCCATCGAGCGTGCCATTCTCACCTTCATCAAGCCGGC
>JBKOZS010000105.1:0-32801 GCA_046726015.1 Acidobacteriota bacterium | reverse complement strand
GCTCCCCTGCGCCCGGTCATCGGCGGTGTGTGGCACGTCGTACTCGCACACTGTTCGTTGTCGAAATGTGCCTCGTTAGATATAGGCTTATGGTTTTTGGGGAGCGTCCGGGGCGCCTCTGAACGATGAGTCAGATTTTCGATCGCAGCACGAACATCTGGTCCAAAGTCAGCATCATCGCGGTGCTGGCATTCGTGGCCGTCCTCGCGACGGTTGTGGTCACGATTTCCTGGTCCGGCTATGTCACCGGCCAGGGGCAGACGCGCGATCAGCCGGTTCAGTTCAGCCACGCGCATCACGTCAACTCGATGGGCATCGACTGCCGCTACTGCCACACCACCGTGGAAGAGTCGGCATTCGCGAACATCCCACCCACGAAGACGTGCATGAATTGCCACTCGCAGATCTGGACGAATGCCCCGATCCTCGAGCCGGTGCGCGCCAGCTTCCGTGAGAACAAGCCGCTCCAGTGGTGGCGCGTTCACGACCTCCCGGACTTCGTGTACTTCAATCACAGCATCCACGTCGCGAAGGGCGTCGGTTGCGCAACCTGTCATGGCCCGGTCGACCGCATGCCACTCGTTTACCAGGAGAACTCGCTCCAGATGAGGTGGTGTCTCGATTGCCACCGGAACCCGCAGAAATACATCCGTCCGCGCGATCAGGTGTTCAACATGGCGTGGCAGCGTCCGCCGGACGACCCGGAGCTGGGCGAGCGTCTGGTGAAGGAATACAAGATCGCGGACGTGCGGCAGCTCACGAGCTGTTCGACGTGCCACAGGTGAAGTTTCCAGGGGCCAGCGGCCAGGGTCCAGCCAGTACCAATCGCCCTGATCCCGGCTTGCAACTGACGACTGGTAACTGGGAACGGTAACTGTTACTGACTATGGACTTCTCCGCCATCCGATCACGTCTTGCCGGCGCCGAAGGCCGCCTCTATTGGCGCAGCCTTGGCGAGCTGGCGGACACGCCGCAGTTCCGCGAGTACCTGCATCGTGAATTCCCCGAACAGGCCTCGCAGTGGAACGACCCGAAAGGGCGGCGCCAGTTCCTGAAGCTGATGAGCGCATCGCTGGCGCTCGCCGGCGTTAGCGCGTGCACGAAACAGCCGGCGGAGAAGATCGTTCCTTATGTGCGGCAACCGGAAGATCTCGTCCCGGGGAAGCCACTGTTCTTCGCAACGGCGGTCCCGTTCGGCGGATACGCGCAGCCGGTCCTCGTCGAGAGTCACGAAGGCCATCCAACCAAGGTCGAAGGCAATCCCGAACACCCGGCAAGCCTGGGCGCAACCGACATCTTCGGCCAGGCCGCCATCCTGACGCTGTACGACCCCGATCGCGCGCAGTCGGTCGTGCACCGCGGCGAGATCCGCGGCTGGGGCGAATTCCTGACCGCCGTCAAAAGTGCACTCGGTGCGCAAAAAGCCAAGCAGGGCGCAGGTCTGCACTTCCTGACCGAAGCAATCACCTCGCCGACGATCGCCGAGCAGGTCACGCAGATCCAGCAGGCGTTCCCGCAGGCGAAGTGGCACCAGTGGGATCCCGTCGCGCGTGATGGCGCCCGCGCCGCGTCGCGGCAGGGTGGCGGCGCGACCGACGCGCTCTACCACTTCGACACGGTGGAGCTCGTCGTCTCGCTCGACGCGGACTTCCTCGGGTGCGGTGCGGCGGCCGTGCGCTACTCCAAGGATTTCTCCGCGCGGCGGCGCATCACCGACGACAAGAAGGAGATGAACCGCCTGTATTCGATCGAGAGCACGCCAACGCTGACAGGCATGAAGGCCGACCACCGCCTCGCGTTGCGCGCTTCGGAGATCGAAGGGTTTGCGCGCGCGCTGGCGGGAGCGGTTGGCGCCGGGTCCGGTGGAGCAGCGCCGACGTTATCGGCGCCGGACGCGCAGAAGTGGATTACCGCGATCGCGAAGGATCTCCAGGCGCATCGCGGGCGTTCGCTCGTGATCCCGGGAGACTACCAGCCGGCCGCCGTCCACACGATCGCGCGCGCGATGAACCAGGCGCTCGGCAACGTCGGCACCACAGTGACCTACATGCCGTCGGTCGAGGTCAACCCGACGGAACAGGTCGCGTCGCTTCGCGGGCTCGCCCAGGCCATGGACGCGGGGCAGGTCGACATGCTCATCATCGTCGGCGGCAATCCGGTGTTCACGGCGCCCGCGGATCTCCGGTTCCAGGAGCGGCTCGGCAAGGTCCCCTTCTCCGTTCACCATTCTCTGTACTTCGACGAGACCTCCGCATTCTGCCAGTGGAATATTCCCGAGGCGCACGCATTTGAAAGCTGGGGTGACGTGCGATCGTTCGACGGCACCGTCACGATCATGCAGCCGCTGATCGCGCCGTTGTACGAGGGGCGCACGGCGCACGAGCTCTTCGCCTCGTTCATCGACGCGCAGAGTGGCAAGTCGACGTACGACCTGGTCAAGGATTACTGGACGCGCGCGCACGGCGGCAAGGTCAGTGGCTGGACGATTACCGACCCAAACGGCCAGCCGTTCGCAAATGTCGACACGTTCTGGAAGCGCGCACTGCACGATGGCTTTGTGACGGGAACGGGAGGCGCGAGGGGCGATGCACGAGGCGCGGCTACACCAGCTGCGGCGCCTGGCGGGCAACCGGCGACGCCTGTGCCTCCCGAATCTTCGAGTGCTCAACGCACGTCGCCGATCGCGCCTCCCGCATCGGCACCCGCCGGCGAAGCCGGCGGTCTCGAGATCATTTTCCGTCCCGATCCCACCATCTGGGACGGCCGCTTCGCGAACAACGGCTGGCTCCAGGAACTGCCGAAGCCGCTGACGAAGATCACGTGGGATCCCTCGGCGTGGGTCAGCGTGCGAACGGCGCAGCAGAAGGGTCTCGACGACGGGGACCTGATCGAGCTGCGGTATCGCGGCAACACCGCGAGGCTGCCGGTCGCGATCGTGCCCGGTCATCCCGACAACTCCGTCACCGTGTTCTTTGGCTACGGCCGTCAGCGTGTCGGCCGTGTCGGCATGGCGCCAGACAACGGGACGATGCAGTTCGACGTGTTCCGCCTGCGCACGTCCGATGCGCTCTGGTTTGGCAACGGCCTTGAAATTTCGAGGGTCGGTCGATACGTGATCGCGCGCACGCAGGAACACCACCTGATGGAAGGGCGTCATCCGGTCCGCGCCGGAACCCTGAAAGAGTACGAGGAGAGCCCGAGGTTCGTCGCGGAAATGGAGGAGACGCCACCGCGCACACTGTCGCTGACGCCTGACTGGGAATACCACAGCTACCGCTGGGGGATGGCGATCGACTTGACCACGTGCACGGGCTGCAGCACCTGCACGATCGCGTGCGTCGCGGAGAACAACATTCCGGTGGTCGGCAAGGACCAGGTGAACCGCGGGCGCGAGATGCACTGGATCCGGGTCGATCATTACTTCTCGGGCGACCCCGAAGGCGACCCCAGCGCGATCCAGGCGTTTCACCAGCCGGTCCCGTGCATGCAGTGCGAGAACGCGCCGTGCGAGGTGGTGTGCCCGGTCGGCGCCACGGCCCACAGCGCGGAAGGCCTGAACGACATGGTCTACAACCGCTGCGTCGGCACGCGGTACTGCTCGAACAACTGTCCGTACAAAGTCCGGCGCTTCAACTTCCTGCTCTACTCCGACTGGGATACGCAGAGCCTCTACCCGCTTCGCAACCCCGACGTCACGGTGCGGTCGCGCGGCGTCATGGAGAAGTGCACGTACTGCGTGCAGCGCATCAACGCAGCGCGCATCGAGGCGAAGAAGCAGGACCGCAAGATCCAGGACGGGGAAATCATTCCGGCGTGCGCCCAGGCCTGCCCGGCCGACGCGATCGTGTTCGGAGATATCGGCGATCCGAACAGCGCCGTGAGCAAGTTGAAAGCGCAGCAGCGCAATTACGGGCTGCTCGAGGAACTCAACACGCGTCCGCGGACGACCTACCTGGCGGCGCTCCGGAATGCGAATCCGGAGCTCGAGCCGTCGGGCGGCGCGGCTTCACGCACTGATCACTGATGGATCCCAAACCCGCTACCTATCCGCCCGCCCCGCTCATCGAGCCGGGCCACACGTTCGGATCGATCACCGACAAGATCGGCGCGGTCGTGCTGTCGGGGCGGCAGCCCCTCAGCTGGTTCATCGTGCTGTCGATTGGGCTGCTGCTGACCGGCATGCTCGGCATGGCGATCACCTGGCTGCTCATCAAGGGTACCGGCATCTGGGGCATCAACATCCCCGTCGGCTGGGGCTTCGCGATCATCAACTTCGTCTGGTGGATTGGTATCGGCCACGCGGGCACACTGATCTCCGCGATTCTGCTGCTCCTCAAGCAGGGCTGGCGCACCTCGATCAATCGCTTCGCCGAAGCGATGACGATCTTCGCCGTCATGTGCGCGGGGATCTTCCCGCTGATCCACACCGGCCGGCCGTGGCTCGCGGCCTACTGGCTGTTCCCCTATCCGAACAGCATGTCGGTCTGGCCGCAGTTCAGAAGCCCGCTGATCTGGGACGTGTTTGCCGTCTCGACCTACTTCACCGTCTCGCTGCTGTTCTGGTATGTCGGGCTGATCCCCGACCTGGCAACGCTGCGCGACAGGGCGAGGCACCGCGGTCTCAAGATCGCCTACGGCTTCCTCTCGCTCGGCTGGCGCGGATCCGCGCGCCACTGGCAGCGCTACGAGCACATCTACCTGCTGCTCGCGGGCCTGTCAACGCCGCTGGTCCTGTCGGTGCACACCGTCGTGAGCTTCGACTTCGCGATCGGCATCATCCCCGGCTGGCACGCGACGATCTTCCCGCCCTACTTCGTCGCCGGCGCCATCTACGCCGGGTTCGCGATGGTGCTGACGCTGGCGATTCCGCTCCGCAAGATCTACGGGCTCGAAGACTTCATCACGATGCGTCACCTCGAGAACATGGCCAAGGTGACGCTGCTGACGGGGCTCATCGTCGGCTACGGCTACATGTCGGAGGCGTTCTTCGGCTGGTACAGCGCGAACAAGTACGAAGGGTTCATGATTTTGAACCGTATGAAGGGTCCGTACTGGCCGTACTACTGGACGCTGATCTTCTGCAACATCATCACGCCGCAGTGGCTGTGGCTGAAGCGCGTGCGCACGAGCCCGCTCGGCCTGTTCCTCGTCGCGATGGTCGTGAACGTGGGCATGTGGCTCGAACGCTTCGTCATCGTCATCACGAGCCTGCACCGTGATTTCCTGCCCTCGTCGTGGGGGATGTACTACCCGACGATCTGGGACTGGATGACGTTCATTGGAACGATCGGCCTGTTCATCACGCTGTTCTTCCTGTTCATCCGCGCGCTGCCGATGATTTCGATCTTTGAAATGCGCACGCTGGCGCCGGAAGCCAGGGTTCCGGGAGGCAAAGGACACTGATGGCCACCGCTCCTTACGGTCTCCTCGCGGAATTCGATACGCCGGCCGCGCTCGTCGCCGCGGCCAACCGTGCGTACGCCGAAGGTTACCGCAAGCTCGACACGTTCTCGCCGTTCCCGATTGAAGAAGCGTGGGAGGCAATCGGCCACCACGACCGGCGGTTGTCGTTCATCGTGTTGACGGGAGGCATCATCGGCGGCTTGAGCGGCTACGGCCTCGCGTACTGGGTGCACGCGATGGCGTATCCGATCAACATCGGGGGCAAGCCGCTGAACAGCTGGCCGCAGTTCATTCCCGTCACGTTCGAGCTGACCATCCTGATCGCGGCGCTCTCGGCAGTCCTCGGCATGATCCTGCTGAATGGCCTGCCGATGCCCTACCACCCGGTGTTCAACGTGCCTCGCTTCGAGCACGCGAGTCGCGACAAGTTCTTCCTGCTGGTCGAGTCGAACGATCCGAAATTCGATCGACAGAAGACGGCGGAGTTCCTGAAGGGACTCGATGCGAGCGAAGTCAATGAAGTGGAGCCGTAACGCGATGCGCGATGTGCGAGGTGTGATGCGCGAGCGCCTGCGGCCCGAGCGAGGCGACGGAGTGAAGCCGGCCGCAGGCCGGCCGCCGAGCGAGAGCGCGTGGGAGCCTTCAGCCGCCGCGGAGCCCGGCAGGGCGGAGCGGCACGCGTTGGGGGTGGGGCCCCAACGCGCACAAGAGAAGTGGGGCCCCACGCGCATTAATAAATGCAGACACAGCCTGCTGGTGTTGATCGCGATCGCCGTGGTTCCGATTGTGTCTGCCTGCCGCCAGGACATGCACAACCAGCCGAAGTACATCCCGCTCCGCGACAGCACCTTTTTCAAGGATGGATCGAGCGCGCGGCCGTTCGTCGAGGGGACCGTCGCGCGCGGCACGCTGCATGAGGACGAGGCATTCTTCACGGGCAAGAGCGGCGGCGCAGAAGTCGACACGCTGCCGTTTCCGCTGACGAAGGAAGTGCTGGATCGCGGTGAGCAGCGCTACAACATCTACTGCTCTCCATGCCACGACATCGCAGGCACCGGCCAGGGGATGATCGTGCGGCGTGGGTACCGGCAGCCTCCTTCGTTCCACGTCGATCGGCTGCGGCAGGTGCCGATCGGCCATTACTTTGACGTGATCACCAACGGCTTCGGCGCGATGCCGGACTATCGCGCGCAGGTGGCCCCGCGCGATCGATGGGCGGTCGCGGCCTACATCCGCGCGCTGCAACTCAGTCAAAACGCGGCCGCCGCGGACATTCCAGCGGAAGACCGGCAGAAGCTCTCGCAGCCGGCGAGCACGCCTGCAGAGGGCGCGGCAACGCACAAATGAGCACAAACGTTCTCAGCGATCACGCCGACATCGCGCGGCTCCAGCGGCGAGGCCTGATCATTGGCGTCGCCGGCCTTGTCGTCGGCGCGATTGGCGCGCTCCTGCAGCCGGATCAACTGCTGCCATCCTGGCTGATCGGCTTCACGTTCTGTCTCGGGCTCTCGATGGGCTGCCTGACGCTGCTCATGATGCAGCACATGTCGGGTGGCCAGTGGGGGCTGGTCTCGCGACGCGTGCTCGAAGCCGGCAGCCGCCTCCTGCCGTACTGCGTGCTGCTCTTCATCCCGGTCGCGATCTTCCTGCCCAAGCTGTATCTCTGGGCGCGCCCGGAGGCGGTCCGCGCGGATGAGATCCTGCAGCACAAGGCGCCCTACCTGAACACCTGGTTCTTCATCATTCGCGCGGCGGGCTACTTCCTCGTCTGGCTGTTCTGCGCGGTGTATCTGAACCGCTGGTCGGCGGCCCAGGATCGCGGCGAGGTTGGCGTCACCGAAGCGGACACGCGGCGGTTCCGCGTCATCAGCGCGCCCGGCCTGCTGCTTTACGTGCTGACGATGAGCCTCGCGGCGGTCGACTGGGTGATGTCGCTCGACCCGCACTGGTACTCGACGATCTTTGGATTCATCGTGATTGCCGGCCAGGCGTTGTGCGCGCTGTCGTTCTCCGTGGCGGTGCTCGCGCTCCTTGCCGAGAGCTCACCTATGTCGACGGTGCTGCGCGCCGGGCACTTTCACGACCTCGGCAAGCTGATGCTCGCCTTCGTGATGCTCTGGGCGTACTTCTCGTTTTCGCAGTTCCTGATCATCTGGGCCGGGAACCTCCCCGAAGAGATCCCGTTCTACGTCGAACGGCTGCGGCACGGCTGGCAATACGTCAGCCTGCTGATCGTCGTCGGGCACTTCTTCCTGCCCTTCTTCCTCCTGCTCTCGCGTGACCTGAAGCGCAGGCCGCGGCTGCTCGCGCGCGTCGCCTGGTACATCGTCGCCATCCGGCTCGTGGATCTGATCTGGTTGATTGCGCCGTCGTTCAGTCACGAGGGCTCGTTCCCGATCAGCCTTGCGAACGTGGCCATTCCGGTGGGCCTTGCCGGGATCTGGTTGTTCCTGTTTGCCGCCCAGCTTCGCCGTCACGCGCTGGTGCCGGTCAACGATCCGTACTTCAAGGAGATGCTCGCTCATGGGCAGCACGCCGGGCACTGACGCCCACGCGCCGCATCCGCATCCGCACGGGAGCCTCGACAACCCTGACGTTGCGCACGAGCACAGCGACATCAACCTCCAGGTCATCGCGTGGTTCATGGTGATGCTCGTCGTCATCGTGGTCCTCACGGACATCGCGATGTGGGGACTGCTCAGGGTGTTCCAGAGGATCGAACGGGCCAACGATCCGTACGTGACGCCGCTCGCGGCAGCGCCAGGGCAGTTGCCGGCGGAACCGCGGCTGCAGACGGCACCGTGGCACGACCTGCAGCAGTTTCGCGACGACGAGTTGAAGCGCCTCAACGCCTACGGCTGGGTGGACCAGGGCAAGGGCGTCGGGCACCTGCCGATTGAGCGGGCGAAGGAACTGCTGCTCGAGCGCGGGCTGAAAGCCCGCACGGACGTACCGCCGGACCCGACGGAAGGCACCAACGTCGCGGCGAGCGGGGAGGCCGCAGGGGGAAGGAATATTCGCGCGTTGAGCGCCCAGAAAGCAGCGAAAGCGCCAGGAGGCGCCGAGAAATAACCAGACGAGGGTATCGATGTTTAACAAATGCGCGGCGGCACTATTCATCGCCGCGCTGTTCGCACCGGCGGTCGCGCACGCGCAGGGGATGGGCATGCCGGCACCGCCGGAGATCAATCCGGTCAGCAAGAAGCCGGCGATCCTCGACAAGGTCGGGATCGATCAGAAGATTGGCCAGCAGCTTCCGCTCGACGCGGTCTTCAAGGACGAGACCGGCCGCGACGTGAAGCTTGGCGACTATTTCGGTTCGCGCCCGGTCGTGATGGCGCTCGCGTATTACGAGTGCCCGATGCTGTGCACGCAGGTGCTCAACGGCATGACCGGTGCGCTGAAGACGCTGTCGTTCGATGCTGGCAAGGACTTCGACGTCGTGGTCGTGAGCATCAACCCGCGCGAGATGCCCGCGCTCGCGGCCGGGAAGAAGGCGACGTACGTCGAGCACTACGGGCGGCCGCAGACCGCCGCCGGCTGGCACTTCCTGACCGGCAGCGAGCCATCGATTCAGGCCGTCGCGGATGCCTTGGGATTCCGCTACGCGTACGACGAAAAATTCGGTCAGTACGCCCACGGTGCGGCGATTTACGTCGCCACGGCGAACGGCGTGGTCGCCCGGTATTTCCTTGGTGTGGATTTCCCGCCGACACATTTGCGCTACGCGCTGGTTGAGGCGTCGAACAACAAGCTGGGCACGATCGCAGACCAGGTGCTCCTGCTCTGCTATCACTACGACCCGGCCACCGGAAAATACGGCGTCGCGATCCTGCGCGCCGTGCGAGTGGGCGGCGTGCTGACGGTGGCGGCATTCCTGGTGTTCTTATTCGTCAGTCTCCGCCGCGATCGCGAAAGGGCCCGCACCGCCGGTGACCCGCGTCTCGAGGCACACATCGCGAACCGTACCTAAACGATGTTCACGAACTTTCCCTTCTTTCCGCAGCAGGCGTCCGAGCAGGCGGCCCAGGTCGATGCCATTTATTTCTTCCTGGTCGCCGTCTCAGGATTCTTTGCGGCGCTCATCGCGATCCTCGTCGTGGCCTTTGCGTTCAAGTTCCACCGCAAGCGCCACGACCAGGTTGGAGACGCCATCCACGGCTCCATCGCGCTCGAGCTCCTCTGGACGATCATTCCGCTCGGCATCACGATGATCATGTTCGTGTGGGGCGCGCAGCTCTTCTTCCACCTGACCCGCCCGCCCAAGGGAGCGATGGAAATCTATATCGTGGGCAAGCAGTGGATGTGGAAGGCGCAGCACATGGACGGCGCCCGCGAGATCAACGAGTTGCACGTTCCGGTCGGGCGCGCCGTGAAGCTGATCATGGGATCGGAAGATGTCATTCACAGCTTCTTCATTCCCGAGTTTCGCGTGAAGGCTGACGTCATCCCCGGACGCTACAACACGATGTGGTTCACCGCCTCGAAGCCCGGCAAATACCACATCTTCTGCACGCAGTACTGCGGCACCAAGCACTCCGCAATGATCGGGTGGGTCACGGCGCTCGGACCATCCGACTATCAAGCGTGGCTGAGCGGCGGCTCGACGACGGGAACAATGGCTGACGCGGGCGAGAAGCTGTTCTCGAGCCTGGCGTGCAACTCGTGCCACCTCGACACCGGCCAGGGGCGCGGTCCGGTATTGAAGGGCGCATACGGCAAGCCGGTGGAACTCGAAGGCGGCGCCACCGTGACGATGGACGACGCCTACATTCGCGAGTCGATTCTGACACCGCAGGCCAAGGTCGTGCGCGGCTTCCAGCCGGTCATGCCTCCCTTCCAGGGGCTGGTCAGCGAGGAGCAGCTGCTGCAGCTCATTGCATACGTGAAGTCGCTCGGAACCTCGCAGGGGCCAACGCCTCCGACACAACCCGCGACACAGACACCCGCGGGACAGCCTGGCGCACCGACGCCGCCGCCGGGCGCGGCCCCGAGAAACCCAGGATCCGGAAACTGACATGGAAACAACGACAGCACCAGGCCTCAATTACCTGAACAACGGCCACGGCCTGAAGTCGTGGCTGTTGACGAAGGATCACAAGCGCATCGCGATCCTGTACCTGATTTCGATTACCGCGTTCTTCTTCCTCGGCGGGTTCTTCGCGCTGATGATCCGCCTCGAGCTGCTGACGCCCGACTCGGACCTCGTTCAGCCCGACACCTACAACAAGCTCTTCACGATGCACGGCGTCGTGATGGTGTTCTTCTTCCTGATCCCGTCGATCCCGGCGGTGCTCGGGAACTTTCTCATCCCGATCATGGTCGGTGCGAAGGACCTCGCGTTCCCGCGCATCAACCTTCTCAGTTGGTACATCTACATTCTCGGTGGCGCGTTCACGATGGTCGCGGCACTGACGGGCGGCGTGGACACCGGCTGGACGTTCTACGCACCGTACAGCACGTCGGCATCGAACTCGCACGTCATTCTCGCGGGCCTCGGCATTTTCATCACCGGCTTCTCATCGATTCTCACCGGCCTGAACTTCATCGTCACGGTGCACCGGATGCGTGCGCCCGGCTTGACCTGGTTCCGGCTGCCGCTGTTCGTCTGGGCGCACTATGCGACGAGCCTGATCATGATCCTCGGCACGCCCGTGATCGCGATCACCGTGCTGCTCGTGGCAGTCGAGCGCGGGCTGCACCTTGGCATCTTCGATCCGTCCCTCGGTGGCGACCCGGTCCTCTTCCAGCACCTGTTCTGGTTCTACTCGCACCCGGCGGTCTACATCATGATCCTGCCGGCGATGGGCGTCATCAGCGAGATCGTGCAGGCCTTCGCGCGCAAGAACATCTTCGGGTACGCGTTCGTCGCGTTCTCGAGCCTTGCGATTGCTGTCGTCGGGTTCCTCGTGTGGGGCCATCATCTGTTCGTCGCGGGACAGTCGACGTACGCGGGACTGATCTTTTCAATCCTCTCGTTCTTCGTCGCGATCCCCTCGGCGGTGAAGGTGTTCAACTGGACGGCCACGATCTACAAGGGAGCCGTCTCGTGGGACTCGCCGATGCTCTACGCGTTCGGCTTCGTGGGCCTGTTCACCATCGGTGGCCTCACCGGGCTGTTCCTGGCGACGATGGGCCTGGACGTGCACATGCACGACACGTATTTCATCATCGCGCACTTCCACTACGTCATGGTCGGCGGCGCCATCATGGGGTACCTCGGAGGTATGCACTACTGGTGGCCGAAGATGACCGGCCGGATGTATCCGGAAGGCTGGGCGAAGTTCGCCGCGCTGACGGTGTTCGTCGGCTTCAACCTGACGTTCTTCCCGCAGTTCATCGTCGGCTATCTCGGCATGCCGCGCCGCTACGCGATGTATGCGCCCGAGTTCCAGGTCTATAACGTGCTTTCGACAGCGGGGGCGACGATACTGGGCGCCGGGTACGTGATCCCGATGATTTATTTCGTCTGGTCTCTGAGGAATGCCCCGCTGGCGGGCGAGGATCCATGGGGCGCGCGCGGCCTGGAGTGGGAGATTCCCTCGCCGCCGCCAACGGAAAACTTTGTCGTGTCTCCGATCGTGACCGAGGGGACGCACCAGTACGCTCCGAGCCGGGAGGTCGGCATTGGCCACTGAGGGAAACATTCATGGGCGTCCGATCGCGATTCAGCCGGCGCCGGCTGGCCCGCATGAAGCGCACCACCCATGGCTCCAGCACCATTTCGACAGCATGGAGCAGCAGGCCGAGGCGTCGACGCTCGGCATGTGGGTGTTCCTGGTCACCGAAATCATGTTCTTCGGCGGCCTCTTCCTGGCGTATCTCGTGTACCGCTGGTACTCGCCGTCAGGTTTCCAGGAGGCCAGCCACCACCTCAATATCTATTGGGGCACGGCCAACACCGCCATCCTGATCATCAGTTCGCTGACGATGGCGCTGGCCGTACGCGCGGCGCAGACGAGCCAGCCGCGAGGGACGCAGGTGCTCTTCCTGGGGCTGACGATTTTTCTCGGTCTCGCGTTCCTGGGCATCAAGGCGATTGAGTACACGGACAAGTTCCGCGATCGGATCGTGCCGGGGCCGGGTTTCCACTGGGAAGGGCAATACCCGAAAGCGGCCGAGCAGTTCTATTCGCTCTACTTTGCCATGACGGGGCTGCACGCCCTGCACATGGTGATTGGCGTCGGCATCATGTCGGTCATCCTGATCCTGGCGTGGTGGAACACGTTCGACGAGGATTACTTCACGCCGGTTGAAGTCGCCGGTCTCTACTGGCACTTCGTCGACATCGTCTGGATTTTCCTGTTTCCGCTCCTGTACTTGATCGGGCGGCACTATCACGCTGCATAGGAACGAAGAGGCTCATGTCTGGACACGTTGCACCCAAGAGTTTGTATTACGCCGTCTTCCTGGCGCTCATCGTGGGCACAGGACTGACCGTGCTGGCCGCCTTCTTCGACCTGGGCGTGCTGAACAACATCGTGATGCTCGCCATCGCCTGTACTAAGGCGGCGCTGGTGGTTCTCTTCTTCATGCACGTTCGGTGGGGCACCCGGTTGACGTGGGTCGTGGTCACGTCGGGATTTTTCTGGCTGCTGATTATGTTCGGCCTGACGATGGCCGATTACATCAGCAGGGGCTGGGTGGAAGGCACCTGGCGCTGAGCCGTGTCAATGACAAATGCTGAATGCCTAATGCCAAAACGTTAATGGTTTCAGCTGTGCGAGCGGCCTTTCGGCCGCTCGTTTCCTGTACGGGCGGTGAAGAGTGCCGCCTTTCATCATCCTGCGCTCACCACATGTGATTCGGCATTCGGCATTTGGCATTCGGCATTGACGCCTTTCACCCGCCGTTCGCCGCCCGTTACCCTCTGTTTACCGGCGTCATTGACCCCTCGGCCGCGCAATCCCGTATTTGTCTATACTGGTCGTCGCTCCCCATGGCTAATCTGGATACCGATCTCGCGTCGCTACGCATTCCGCAGGAACATCGCGCCGGCGGGCGCGGAAAGCCCGTCGTGGTTATCGCGATTCTCGTGGTCATCGCGCTGCTGGCGGGCGGCGGATGGTTCTGGTCGACACAACTTCAAGCAACGCCAGTAAAAATCGCGACGGTTGCGGCCAAGTCGAGCGGCCCATCTGCCCCGGGCGCCGTGTTGAACGCGTCCGGCTACGTCACGGCGCGCCGCCGCGCCACCGTGTCCTCGAAGGTGACGGGCAAGGTGATCGACGTCCTCGTCGAAGAAGGCCAGTCCGTCAAGCAGCGACAAATCCTTGCGCACCTGGATGATACGCAGGTTCGTGCGGCCCTCGCCTACGCGGAGGCGCAGCTTGCGGCGGCGCGAAAGAGCGCAGCGGAAGACCAGGCCCGGCTGCAGCAGGCCGAACTCACACTGCGGCGTCGTGAGCAGCTGCTCAAGGACAATGTCGTCGGCAAGGCCGAGCTCGACGAGGCGCGGTCCAACGTTGACGCGTTGCGCGCGCGCATCGAGTACGCGCAACAGCAGGTGGCCGTCGCCGAGAGCCAGGTGAACCTGCAGAAGACCAACCTGGCGGACATGGTCGTGCGCGCGCCGTTCAACGGCGTGGCAATCTCAAAGGACGCGCAGCCCGGCGAAATGATCTCCCCCGTCTCCGCTGGCGGCGGGTTTACGCGAACCGGCATCTGCACGATTGTCGACATGTCGTCGCTCGAGATCGAGGTCGACGTGAACGAGAGCTACATCAATCGCGTGCGCAGCGAGCAGCGCGTCGAAGCGGTGCTCGACGCGTATCCCGACTGGCGGATCCCCTCGCATGTCATCACGACGATTCCGTCGGCCGATCGGCAGAAGGCCACGGTCAGGGTGCGCATTGCGTTCGACAAGCTCGATCCGCGCATTCTCCCCGACATGGGTGTGAAGGTGTCCTTTCTCGGGGATGCACCCCCGGCCGCTCCATCTGGAGCCCCGGCTGCTCCACGCGCGGCGCTCCCGAAGGATGCCGTTCGTACGATCGACGGCCGCACGGTGGTGTTCGTGCTGAGGGGGGACGAACGCGTCGAACGGCGCGCGATCTCCGTCGGCCTGGAGAACGGCGGCGAGGTGGAAGTGATTTCCGGTGTGTCCGCAGGCGAGCGCGTGGTGCTCTCGGCGCCACAGACACTCAAGGACGGCGACAAGGTCAAGGTGCAATGATGTCGAACTCCCTGGTTACGGTCCGCGGTCTCCACAAGGTCTTTCATCGGGGCGGCGAACGCATCGACGTGCTCCAGGGCGTGACGCTCGACATTCCCCAGGGCGACTTTCTGGCGTTGATGGGACCGTCAGGGTCCGGCAAGACCACGCTGCTCAACCTGCTCGGGGGCCTCGACACACCGACCGAAGGGTCGGTCACCGTCGCCGGCGATCGGCTCGACAAAATGTCGAGAAGCAAGCTCTCGGCATGGCGCGCGCGCCACATCGGATTCGTGTTCCAGTTGTATAACCTGCTGCCGGTACTCACGGCGGCGCGAAACGTGGAACTCCCGCTGCTGCTGACGAAGCTGTCGAAAGCGGAACGGCGGAAGCGGGTCGAGGTGGCCCTGAACGTCGTCGGCCTCGGCGATCGCATGCACCACTACCCGCGGCAGCTCTCGGGCGGCCAGGAACAGCGCGTCGGCATCGCACGCGCTATCGTCACCGACCCGACCCTCCTGCTCGCAGACGAGCCGACGGGCGACCTCGATCGCAAGTCCGGCGACGAGATCCTCGACCTGCTGCAGGCACTCAATGCACAGCACGGCAAGACCATCGTGATGGTGACCCACGATCCGCATGCGGCCGCGCGCGCCAAGCGCACGCTGCATCTCGAAAAGGGCGTCCTGGTTTCGGAAGGGGCGATCGCATGAAGTACCTGCATATCGTCTGGCGGAACCTGCTGCGGCGGAAGATCCGCACGACCTTCACGCTGCTTTCGGTTTTCATCGCCTTTGTGCTGTTCGGCATCCTGATGGCCGTGCGCGCGGCATTCGCGTTTGGCGTCGACCTGGCCGGCGTCGACCGGCTGATGATTCTCAACAAGATCTCGATCATCCTGCCGTTGCCGGCCAGCTATGCCGAGCGGGTGCGGAGCCTCGACGGCGTCACGCTCGTCACGCACGCCAACTGGTTCGGCGGCTACTACCAGGAGGTCAAGAACCAGTTCGCGAACATGGCGGTCGATGCGGACACCTTCCTGCCGATGTACCCCGAATTCATCATTCCGGAAGACCAGAAGAAGGCATTTCTCGCCGACCGGCAGGGAGCGGTCGTCGGGATCGACACGGCAAAGCGGTTCGGATGGAAGCTGGGCGATCGCATTCCGCTGCAGGCGACCATCTTCCGGCGTCCCGACGGACAGGCCTGGGAGTTCAACATCGACGCCATCTACGACTCGCCGGTGAAAGGCACCGACAAGACGCAGCTGTTCTTTCACTACGAGTATCTGAACGAGGCGCTTCGCGGCGTCGGGTTATCCGACCAGGTCGGCTGGTACGTCATCAAGGTCTCCGACCCGGAGAAGTCGCCGGCCATTGCAAGGAAGATCGACGAGATGTTCGCGAACTCCCCGGCGGAGACGAAGACCGACACCGAGAAGGCGTTCGTCGCCGGCTGGGCGAAGCAGGTTGGCAACGTGGGATTGATCACGCAGCTCGTTGCGGCCGCGGCCATCCTGATGATCCTGCTCGTCACGGCGAACACGATGGCGCAGTCGATTCGCGAGCGCACGGGTGAACTGGCGGTTTTGAAAACACTCGGCTTCGGGGACGGCCGCGTCCTCGGCATGGTGCTGCTCGAGTCGTGCGTAATTGCGCTGGTGGGCGGGCTCGCCGGGCTTGCGCTGTCGTGGCAGATCGTCGCGGCAGGAGATCCGACGGGCGGCTTCCTGCCGGTGTTCTACTTCCCCGTCAGGGATCTCGTGATTGGCGTGTTGCTCGTATTGACCCTCGGCATCCTGGCCGGCGCGATCCCGGCCTGGCAGGCAGGCCGCCTGCGCATCGTCGATGCCCTGAGGAGGAACTGACCCATGCTGTCGCAGATCACCGCCGTCACCGGCGTGAACCTCCGCTCGATCCGGCAGCGGCTTGGATCGTCGACGGTCGCCATCGTCGGCATTGCCGGTGTCGTCGTCGTCTTCCTGGGCGTGCTCTCCATTGCCGAAGGATTCAAGAAGGCGATGGTCCAGGTCGGAGACCCGCAAACGATCATGGTGATGCGCGCCGGCAGCGATACCGAGATGACGAGCGGTCTCAGCGGCGACCATGCGCGCCTCATCATGGACACGCCCGGCATCATGCGCGACGCCAGCGGGCCTGTCGCCTCCCCCGAGCTGTTCGTCATCGTCGGCCACCCGACGAAGAAGGACCCCAGCGACGCGAACGTGCCGCTTCGCGGCGTGTCAGAGGCAGCACTGAAGGTGCGTCCCTACGTCAAGATCATCGAGGGACGGATGTTCACGCCGGGCACGAACGAGATCGTCGTCGGCCGCGCGGCGTCGAACCAGTTTGCGGGCTTGACCGTCGGGTCGACGGCGCGCTGGGGACAGAACAACTGGCAGGTCGTCGGGATCTTCGACGCCAGGGGCAGCGCGTCGGAATCGGAAATCTGGTGTGATGCGAGGGTGCTGCAGCCGGCCTATCGGCGCGGCAACAGTTACCAGTCGGTCTATGCGCGTCTCGAGAGCGCAAGCGGATTCCAGGCATTCAAGGACGCGTTGACGAGCAATCCCCAGATCACCGTGACGGCGATACCCGAGCCTGAGTATTACGCGGCGCAGTCGCAGGTACTGCACTCGATCATCAGAACGATCGGCTTCATCGTGGCGGGCCTGATGGGGATTGGCGCCGTTTTCGGCGCGGTCAACACGATGTATACGGCGGTTGCCAGCCGGACGCGAGAGATTGCGACGCTCCGCGCGCTCGGGTTCGGCAACTTTCCGGTCGTTTTTTCCGTGTTGACGGAAGCGGTCGTGCTGAGCATCGTCGGCGGCCTCATCGGGGGGCTGGCCGCCTGGGCGGCATTCGACGGTTACCAGACGTCGACGATGAACTTCCAGTCGTTCAGTCAGGTCGCGTTCTCGTTTGCCGTGACGCCAGCATTACTGGGTCAGGCGCTGGTGTATTCAGTATTGATGGGCCTGCTCGGCGGGCTGTTCCCGGCCTGGCGCGCGGCGCGCCTACCCATCGTCACCGCGCTGCGAGAACTGTGAAAGGGTGACACTCACAGTTCTCGATCAGCTCGATTTTGAGCTGAGAACTGTGACTGTCACGGTTTCAGGTGCGTAGCGGATCCCAACAGAGTACGACCTCAACCCCTACGGTTTTATACAGGCATTTCACGACGCCCCGCAGCACCTCTGCGGTCGACCGAACCTTATAAGGTCGCCATCTTCAGTGACTTAAATCTCCGCCGCGGAGACCCGATTTACCAAAACGAGCCCGGGTACGGGAGTTGCTTTTGAAGGTGTCACTGCACGACCAGTAAAACGTGACCGACCCCAAGATGGAGGCGACTCTATGCGTTTCGACGACGTGCTTCAGCGAATACAAGGCGAGTTCGTGGAGATGCCTGGTCTTCGTCTGACAGCCGCGCAGGCGCAGCGCCTGTGGGGATTGGAGCGCGACGTATGTGATGCGCTGCTCGGGGCGTTGGTCGAAGCAAAGTTTCTTGCGCAGACTCGGGACGGCGCATTCGTCCGCATGGACGGTGCGCTACCGTCCCGCGTACCAGCGCCTCGGCGGACGGTCACTACGGCGGTAGCGTGATGGATTAGTTTCACCCACCGGTGCCGGTCGGCTGACAACCTGCCTCGTCAGCCATAAAGGCCGGCTCGTTTCCTCGTTCCCGGGCGGACGGCGCCCGCGGCCAGGCTCAGATCGGGGAGTTGAAGACGCGAGTCTTCAACCTCCCGATCCCGATCATTTCTCGAGCACGTGCACCGGCGTCACCCGCGCGATCAGCCACCTGCCGTCTCGCTTCACCATCTGCAGCTGGAACTCTCGCGCATCCATCCCGTTTTCGCCGGTGGTCGTGGCACTGAGATCGACCGAGGCGGACTGGTCGTCGTCACCGACCTTGATGTTCATGTCGCGAATCCGGACTTCGTAGCGGTTCGTGCGGGGTTGCAGACGCGCCACGATCCCCATCACGGTGTCGCGTCCGCGGATTGGTCCTCCCTGCCCGAGATCGATCACGACGTCGTCGGCAAAGGCGGACCCGACCTCCGCCGCGCGGGCAACCGCGGCAAGTCCTTCCGATTGCGAGTTCACCTCGTCGGCCACCCGCGTCAGCTGAGTCCGAATCTGCCGTTCGTCTGATGGAAACAGGGTGCGCCACGCAAACGTCGCGGCGGCAACCACGACGACTGCGATGCCGACGATGCGCACTTGCGCGCGGCGGAGCATCAGAACACGACCTTCCCGAGGATCCGCGAGCGTGGCGCACGCCCGAAATCGTGATCGTCTGCCGACATGCCGCGGTTATCGCCAATCAAGAAGTACTCATCTGCGCCAAGCTGCACTTCCCGCATCGTCCACGCCGATTTGTTGCGGACGTATGGTTCGTCCAGCGGTTTGCCGTTTATTCGCACGGTCCCCTCGGCGATCGCGATCCGTTCGCCCGGGAGCCCGATGACCCGCTTGATGTAGACGACATGTGGCCCCGCGAGACCGATGGCGACCACGTCGCCGCGCTGGGGCGGATGCATGAGGAACGCGAGACGGTTCACCAGGTTAAGACTGCCAGAGCGGTACGTCGGCATCATGCTGACGCCTTCCGCACGAACGGGAATGAGCACCCAGCCGAACACCACCACGCTGACGGCGGTCAGGGCGAGAATCCGAACCGTTGTCCGGCGCGGATTCTCGCCGAAAATTAACCGCCGAACCCGATCCACCACGTAACGATCATAACAATTCTACTTGCGCTGGGTCTTGCGCTGCGTCTGGCTGTAGGGGGTCACGAGCCCGGAAACCGAGGGAATGTATATGCTGCGGCTATCGCCCTTGCGCGCATAGACGGGGAACCCGTGATAGGACCCGCGTTCGGAGAATTGCGCCGGATCGTAGGGCTGCGCAGGCCCGGCAACGAACCAGCGGCGCTCCTCGAACAACACCCACACCCCGTTCAGCCCTTTCGGCCGGGCGATCGGCTCGCGGGTTCCCCGGGGCGCCAGCACAATCGAACGCCCCGCCATCGCGACAATCTCTTCGGAAACCGTATCCGGCAGCCGCGGCGCGTAGTCACCTACGGGGGCGACATCGTACGGACGGGCGTAGTCGGGCGGGCCGGGCGTCTGCGCGATATCGACCGCGATCCCTTCGGCCGGCATCCGTCCCTGCGCGCCAACGTCGATCGGAAACGACGGCGCGATGTTGCCGGTCGTACCGGCCAGTTCACCATTGCGACGCCGTTCGTACGGCTGCATCAAGCCGCCGCTCAAAGGAACGTAGACGACACTGTGCGCGTCGCGCGTCGCGTCCGTGTACAACGGAATCCCGCGATATGAACCGGAGCGAACCATCTGGTTGCCGTTGAAAAACACCAGCGCACCGGCGGGATAATAGTAACTACCTGACCAGATGATCGGCTCGGCACCGCGAAACCACGCCTCGTTTTCAGCGGTAACGAGCGGTGGCGATGCGGGTTGCCAGACGACCTGCGCACGCGGAGTGGCGGGGACGACGACGAGCAGAACGACCAGGGGCAACAGCCGAGCTCGCATGCGCATAACTTTCCTCCATGTGCATGAGGATCAACACGGGTGCCAAGAGTCGCGAGTCCCGAGTCCTTAGTCCCGAGTCACGAGACACGAGTCTGTGGACTCAGGACTGGGGACTACGGACTAGGGACTAGGGACTCGGGACTCGGGACTCGGGACTCGGGACTTGCTGCCGCTTGCGCCAATACCGCACGAGTCCCTGCCACGAATAGCTGAGTCCGCCTGCCCGGACGTAATCCTCCGCGTCGCGTTCGCCGACGCGGCGGCAGAGATGGCTGTAAGCCTCCTCAATGAACCGTCGTTCGCGATCGGGATCGCTCAGCGAGGCATCGGCCAGCAAACGCTGGACGCTGCGGTTCCATCCGCCAAGGTTGTCGTCCATCGCCTGGAAGTGCTGACGGGCGCCGTGCCACGGCCCGAAGTGCGTGAGAAACAGCATATCGGGATCCCACACGAGAATTCGGCGTTCGCTCTCGCGCCAGACCTCCAGGTCGATATCGGGCGGAGGCGTCGCAGGCATCACGAATTGCCCGGATCCCCGGCGTATGCCCGCAGTGTCACCGACGAACGCAATGCGCGACGCCACGTCCAGGTACGACACGTGGTGGGAGGCGTGTCCTGGCGTATATTCGACGCGGACTTCGCGGCCGGCGGCGTGGATGGTTTCCCCGCCCTCGAGGACCCGGATACGCTGCTGCGGCACCGGCAGGACCTCCCCCCACAGTCGATCCATATCCTGGCCGTAAAGCCGGCCGGCGCTCGACAGCAGCTTTGACGGATCGATCATGTGGGGCGCGCCTCGCGCGTGCACGAACACGTCGATGTGCGGGTGCCTCTTGAGGATTGGCCCGGTCGCTCCGGCGTGATCGAGGTGGATGTGCGTCAGCAGGAGCGCACCCACGTCGGCGAAGCGGATCCCTTTGCGTTCCAGCTCGGTCTCAAGATGTGACAGCGCCGTCGACGGCCCCGGATCGACGAGCGCCACTCCGGCGGTGCCGTGGAGAATCCCCGTCGCGATGAGCTCCGGACGCCCAAGGAAGTGCAAATCGGCGTAATCGAGGCCTGAAGCGAGAGCCGGCATGTGCGCCCGCATGGTATCAGCGCTTGGTAAAATGTAGGCCTGAGCACATGGGGGATACGGAACGTCGTACGGGCGGGGAGGTCCTGGAGCGGACACGGCAGGAAACGAAGAAGCCTGAGCTCTTCAAGGTCCTGCTGCTCAACGACGACTACACCACGATGGAGTTCGTCATCGAGATCCTCGAAAGCGTGTTCTACAAGGCGCCGGCCGAGGCCTACCGCATCATGATGGCGGTGCACACGCAGGGGCAGGGCCTCTGCGGAGTCTACCCGTTCGAGGTCGCGGAAACGAAAGTGGCGACCGTCGTGGATCTCGCGCGCAGCAACGGGTTTCCGCTGCGCGCGACAATGGAGCCCGAGTAATTCATGTTCAGCCCATCACTCGAAGTCGTGCTGACGGTTGCGTATCGCGAAGCAGCCGCCCGGCGTCACACGCACCTGACGCTCGAGCACCTCCTTTACGCCCTCGCGCATGATCCGGACGGCGAGCGCATCCTCGCCGCGTGCGGCGCGGACCTGCCGCAGCTCCGCCGGGATCTCGACAAGTATCTCGACGAGCACATCGAGCAGTTCTCGCGCGGGCAGCAGAAGGAGCCGGAGCAGACGATGGCGTTCCGCCGCGTGCTGCAGACCGCGGTGCTGCACGTTCAGAGCGCGGGGCGGCAGGAAGTACAGTCTGGCGACGTGCTTGCCGCAACGCTTCAGCAGGCGAAGTCCTACGCGGCGCAACTGCTCGCGGCGCAAGGCGTGTCCCGGCTCGACGTGCTCGAATACATCACGCACGGCATCAGCAAAGTTCCACCGTCCTCGTCCGGCAGGGAGCCCGATGACAGCGCGTCCGAGGCCGAGGCCGGTGGAGGGGAGCGCGGCGGCGCGGCCGCACGCGACCCGCTGTCTGCGTACGCCTTGAACCTGACGGAGCGCGCACGCGACGGTGCACTCGATCCACTGATCGGCCGCTTGACCGAGCTGCAGCGGACGATGGAGATCCTCTGCCGGCGCCGCAAGAACAACCCGGTGTTCGTCGGAGACGCGGGCGTCGGCAAGACAGCGCTTGCCGAAGGGCTTGCAACCCGCCTGCTTCAGGAGGACGTCCCGGAGATTCTCCAGGGCGCGGAAGTCTTCTCGCTCGACACCGCCGCGCTTCTCGCAGGGACACGCTTCCGCGGAGACTTCGAAGAACGATTCAAGGCGGTCATCAACGCGCTCGCGAAGCGCGTCATGCCAATCCTCTTCATCGACGAAATCCATTCCACGGTCGGCGCGGGGGCGACAACCGGCGGCACCATGGATCTCGCCACGATGATCAAGCCGGTGCTGACAACCGGTCAGCTCCGTGTCGTGGGATCGACGACGCACGAAGAGTACAAGCACATTGAGAAAGATCGGGCGCTCGCGCGACGCCTGCAGAAGATCACGATCGACGAGCCGTCGATTCCTGAGACGGTCAAGATCCTGCAGGGCCTGCGCTCGCGGTACGAAAACCATCATCGCGTCCGCTTCACCGATGAAGCGCTGGAGTCGGCGGCGAAGCTCGCCTCACGGCATCTTCGCGATTACCGGCTGCCCGACAGCGCCATCGATGTGCTCGACGAAGCGGGCGCGAAGATCCGCCTGGCGGCCGGCGCCACGCCTGTCGGATCGGAAGTGGTCGTGCTCGAAGTTGGCGCCCCGCAGGTCGAGGAAGTGGTTGCGCGCATTGCGCGCATTCCCGCGAAGCAGGCGACGGCCAACGACCGCGATCGGCTGCGCACACTCGAAGAGTCGCTTGGCCGCGTGGTGTTTGGACAGGAAGAAGCCGTCAAGCTCGTGGCGCAGGCGATCAAGCGGTCACGCGCCGGGCTCGGTCAACCGGATCGCCCCGCGGGCAACTTTCTCTTCACCGGTCCAACCGGCGTTGGCAAGACGGAACTCGCCAAGCAGCTCGCGATGCATCTCGGGAACGAGTTCATTCGCTACGACATGAGCGAGTACATGGAGAAGCACGCGGTCGCGCGGCTCATTGGCGCGCCGCCGGGATATGTCGGGTTCGAGCAAGGCGGACTGCTCGTTGACGCGGTACGGACGCATCCGTACAGCGTGGTGCTGCTCGATGAAATCGAGAAGGCGCACCCGGACATCTTCAACATCCTGCTGCAGGTGATGGACCACGCGACGCTGACGGACAACAACGGCCGCAAGGCGGATTTCCGGCAGGTCGTGCTGATCATGACGTCGAATGCCGGCTCGCGCGAGATGAGCGCGGGCAGCATCGGGTTTGCGGACATGGCGCGCGGCGGCGGCGACATGCGCCAGAAGGCGGCGCACGCGCGGTCGAAGGCCGCGATCGAGAAGGTGTTCAGTCCGGAGTTCCGCAATCGTCTCGACGCCATCGTCAGCTTCAAGCCGCTCACCGCGGAGGTGATGGAGACGATCGTCGACAAGTTCATCATCCAACTCGAGGAACAGCTCGCGGAGCGCCGCATTGCAATCACGCTGCTGCCGGAGGCACGCAAGTATCTCGGCAACAAGGGCTACGACCCGGTTTACGGAGCGCGCCCGCTCGCCCGCGTGATTCAGGCGGAAGTGCGTGACCGGCTCACCGATGAAATCCTCTTCGGCATGCTCGAAAATGGCGGCACGGCCACCATCGGACATAATGGGGAAGCACTAACGTTTACGTTCGCGCCGAAAGCTGCTGAATCAGCAACACCCTCGGATCCCGGGCAGTAGCCGCGCAGGGCGCGCCTGCGATCCTTCGAGAGCCTCACGGTCGCCCTGAGCAATGTCGAAGGGCGAGGAGCGGCGCGGGGCGCAGGGGTCCCGGCGAGCGACCGAGCCGGGGTTCGGGGCGGAGCCCCGATTATGAATGATGAACACGAGATCCCGGTAAAGGTCGTCGATCGTCGTTGGTGGGCGCGGGGTCAGGATTCGGAGGCCACCACCGCAGAGCGCACGTCGCTGAAGCCGACCTACGTCGAAGAACTGGAACGCCAGGTCGCGGAGAAGGACAAACAGGTCCAGGAATATCTCAACAAGTACCGGCAGGCGTCACAGGAGTTCGAGAACGCGCGGGCGCGCATGCGTAAGGAGATCGCGAAGGACGCGGAGCGCAGCCGGCGCGAGATGCTCGTCAGCCTGCTCGAGGTGGTCGACAACCTCGATCGCGCGCTCGACGCCGCGCGGCAGGCGGGCACACCTGCGGACGATCCCCTGCTGCAGGGTGTGGATCTCGTGCGGCGGCAGTTCCTGGCGAAGCTCGATGGTTTCGGCATCCGCCGCATCGAGCCGGCCGGCGAGCCGTTCGACCCGGCGCTGCACGAGGCGGTCAGCGCGGTGCCGTCCGGCGATCCCTCACAGGACGGCCGCGTCGTGGGCGTCGTGCGCCCCGGTTACAAGATCGGCGACGAGGTGCTGCGCCCAGCGCTCGTAGCTGTTTCGAAGGCGACGGTCCCCGCAACCGACAAGGGATGACGCAGAAGCGGCGATTCGCGTCCAAGCAGAGCGAGCGGAATGGAGCGGCCGGCGAAGCGGCCGCGTAATGGAGCGAGCTTAAGCGAGGGGCCGAAGGCCCCGAGCGCCAAGAGATGCGTATCGTCCTCGCGACGTTCGGATCCCTGGGCGATATCCATCCGGTGATCGCGCTGGGCCTGGAACTGCAGCGTCGCGGTCACCACGCTTCGATCGTCACCTCCGAATACCACCGCGAGCGCATTCTCGGGACAGGTCTCGGATTCCATCGATCCGTGCCGGACCTTCGGCCGGACGACAAGGCGTTGATCCGCGCGACGATGGACCAGCGGCGCGGGCCGGAAGAAGTCGTGCGGTTCATGCTGCGGCACCTGCCGCAGATGTACGCGGACTACGAACGAGCGGCCAACGCGGACGGCGGCGCCGACCTGCTCGTCACCAGCGATCTCGCTTATGCCGGTCCCATTCTCGCGGAAAGGGCCGGCGTGCCGTGGGCGTCGCAGGTACTATCGCCGCTCTCGTTTCTCTCCGCATACGACGACAGCGTCCTGCCACCACTCCCGTGGTTGTGGCGATTGAAAGCCCTTGGTCCGCGGATCTACGGATCGATTCTCGGTCTTGCGAAACATGCGGCGCGCAGGCTGTCAGAGCCGATAACGGAGTTCCGCCGCAGCCTCGGTCTCGCCCCGAAACGCGACCCGTTTTTCGACGACAAGCATTCGCCGTCGCTGGTGCTGGCGATGTTCTCGCGGCTCCTCGATGAGCCGCGCCCCGACTGGCCGAGACAGACCGTTGTCACCGGCTTTGCGTTTTACGATGGAGACAATCCAGTACTGTCGCCCGAGATACGCGCATTCATTGCGAATGGGGAGCGGCCGATCGTCTTCACGCTCGGATCGGCGGCCGTGTTCGATCCGGGATCGTTCTTCATTGAAAGCGCACGCGCCGCTGCGGCGATCGGCCGCCGCGCGCTCCTGATCGGCGCGGCGGATCCGGCACTCCTTCCGGCAGCGGACCCGAACATTGGCGTGTTCGGCTACGCGCCGTTTTCCGAGCTCTTTCCGGAAGCCGCGGCCATCGTGCACCAGGGAGGGAGCGGAACCACCGGGCAGGCGATGCGCGCCGGCCATCCGATGCTCATCGTGCCGTACGCGCACGATCAGCCGGACAACGCGCTGCGTATGAAGAAGCTCGGCATCTCGGAAACGGTTGGGCGCACCGACTACCGCGCGGAACGAGTCGCGCGCGCGCTTCGTCGCTTGCTGGACGATCGAGCTGTGCCTGGACGCGCCGCGCACGTCGCAAAAATCATCGCGCAGGAGAACGGCGCCGCGGCAGCCGCGGAAGCTATCGAGAGGACCTTCCGCGGCGAGAGAGTCCTGAGTCGCGAGTCCCGAGTCGCTAGTCCTGAGTCCTGAGTCTTTTGCTCTTCGGGACTCGGGACTCGGGACTAAGGACTCGGGACTAAGGACTCGGGACTACTTCGCCCACGCCATCCCGTCGGGCCCTTTGCCTGTCTCGATCTTGTTCGTGACCTCCAACGTCTTCAGATCGACCACCGCCACGTGACCCTCGCCGGCGACCGCCACAAACGCCTTCGTCCCGCCGGGCGGAATCAGGATGCCCTCCGGCATTCGGCCGAGCGCGAGCCGCTTCGTCTCCTTGCGTGACGCCGCGTCCACGACAACGAGATCCCCCGCCTCGAGATCCGAGATCAGCACCGTCTTGCCATCCGGCGTGAACTTCAGCCGGTTGGAACGTTTCGTCTTCAGGTCGAGGGTCTCCGCCACTTTCTTCCCGGCGAGATCGAGGATCGACACGCCACCGTCCTGTGAATGCGCGGCCCACAATTCGCGGCCGTCGGGCGACACGTCGAAGCCTTCCGGTCCGCGGCCGACTGGCACTGTCGTCGCGTTCCACGCGTTCGGGTTTGCGCCGCGCTCGATGATCGTGATCGTGTTGGACCCGATGTTCGTCGTATACATGCGCGATGCGTCGCGGCTGACGAGCACCATGTGCGTTCCCGCCTGCCCGGTGCCGAGCATCCAGTCCACCTGGTTCGCCTGCGGATCGTAGCGTCCAACCAGGCGGTTCACCTCCGCGGTGAAATACACCTTGCCGTCCGCGACGTCGATGCCGTGGGGCCGGCGCAATGGAGTGATGTCGGCGCGGCGAAGTTCCTTGTGCGTTGCCAGGTCGATGACGGAGATGGTGTTGCCGGGTGATGAACCGGTCCCGTAGTTCGCCACGTACGCGGTCCGCCCGTCTTCGGAGACTGCTACTTCGTGCGGGCCCTCGCCCGTGGGCACTCGCCCCAGGATCTTGCCACTCGCCACGTCGACGGTGACCAGCGTCGCCTCTTCCTTGTTCAGCACGACCAGCCGTCCACCGGTCGCCTGGGCGCCGATCTGCACAGCCCCGCCCACTACGAGCATCACCACCGTCAGCACCACGCGCATCGAAGCACCCCTCGTCTCGAAAACCGGATAGTATCCCGCTATGCGCCAATATCGAATTTCCATTTTCGCCGCGGCCGTGCTCCTCGCCGGCAGCGTGGCCGTGCAGGGCCAACGTCCCGCGTATCCCCCCTCGCCGCGCGGCGACGTCGTGGACGACTACGACGGCACGAAGGTCCCGGATCCGTATCGATGGATGGAAGACCTGGATGCCAGGCCGGTTGCGGAGTGGGTTGCCGCGCAGAACGCCGTCACGGAGAAATACCTCGCGGCGCTCCCGTTGCGTGAGAAGCTGCGCAAGCGCATCACCGAGCTCTGGAACTATCCCAAGGTGAACACGCCATTCATCGAGGGTGGCCACGTCTTCTATCGCAGGAACTCCGGTCTTCAGAAACAGTCGCTGCTCTTCATGCGACCCGATCTCAAGCAGCCTGCGCGCGTGCTGGTCGATCCCAACGAGATGTTTCCCGACGCCACGACCTCGCTCGCGCAGACGGCGCCCTCCCCCGACGCGACGCTGCTCGCGTACACGACCGCGGAAGGTGGTGCCGACTGGCAGACGATTCACGTGCGCGATATCGCCTCGAGGCGCGACCTGAAAGACATCGTCAAATGGATGCGCTTCTCCGGGCTCTCGTGGACGAAGGATGCGAAGGGATTCTTCTACTCTCGCTACCCCGAGCCACCGGCGGGCAAGGCGCTCCAGGCAGCGCTCTCCGGACAGGCGGTGTACTACCACGGCGTGGGAACGCCGCAGTCAGAAGATCGCCTCATCTACGAGCGTCCCGAGTTGCCGACGTGGTTCATCAACGGCAGCGTCACTGACGATGGGCGGTATTTGTTCATCTACATGGCGCAGGGATCCGAGAACAAGAACCGGCTGTATGTGAAGGACCTCGGCGATCCGCGCAAGCCCAACCTGGACGCACCCATCACTCCCGTCGTCGAGATCGATGACGCGGAATATGCGCCGATCGGCAATCACGGGTCGACCATTCTGCTGCGAACGGACCTGGACGCGCCGAACCGGCGCATTATCGCGATCGACCTTGGCAACCGCGAGCGCTCTGCGTGGCAGACCATCGTTGCTGAGCGGCCGCAGGCCATTGAAAGCGCAATTGTCGCGAGCGATCGCATCGTGGCCGAGTATCTGGTCGACGTTCAGAGCCGCCTCGAGATGTTCACGTTCGACGGAAAGCCCGCCGGTACGATCGCGCTGCCCGGCACCGGATCGATCGCGGGATTGACCGGCCGTGACGACTCGAACCTGCTCTTCTACACGTTCACCTCGCCGCTCTATCCCGCGACAGTGTTTGCGTACGACATCAAGGCTGGGCGCAGCACGCCTTTCGAGCCGCCGTCGCTTCCCGTCGACGTGACGCAGTACGAGACGAAGCAGTTGTTTGCCACATCAAAGGACGGCGTGCGCGTGCCTTTCTTCCTCACGGCACGCAAGAACATCGCGCGCGACGGCAGTCGGCCGACGATGCTTTACGGATACGGCGGGTTCTCGATCAGCATGACGCCGACGTACCGCGTCGACGTGCCGGCATGGCTGGAGCTTGGCGGCGTCTGGGTCACGGCGAACATGCGCGGCGGCGCGGAGTACGGCGAGGCATGGCATCGCGCCGGGATGCTCGAGAAGAAGCAGAACGTGTTCGACGATTTCATTGCCGTCGCCGAATACCTGGTGAAGGAGAAATACACGTCACCGGAGAAGCTCGGCATCATGGGCGGATCCAACGGTGGATTGCTGGTCGGCGCGGTGATGGAGCAGCGGCCGGATCTTTTCGCGGTGGCGCTGCCGGCTGTTGGCGTGATGGACATGCTGCGCTACGACAAGTTCACGGGCGGGCGCGCGTGGGTCACGGAGTACGGCTCGTCGAGCAACGCGGAGCAGTTCCGCGTCCTGCTCAAGTACTCGCCGCTTCACAACGTCAGGCCAGAGACGTGTTATCCGGCGACGCTCGTCACGACGGCGGACCACGACGACCGCGTCGTCCCGAGCCACTCGTTCAAGTTCATCGCGGCGCTGCAGCAGGCGCAGGCCTGCGACAAGCCGGCACTAATCCGTATTGAGACAAATGTGTCACACGGCTACCGGCCGACCGACAAGAAGATTGCCGAGGTCGCGGACGAGTGGGCCTTTGCCGCCGCGAACATGGGAATCAAATAAAGAACGGGTGCGCGGGGTGCTAGCACCCTCCGCACCTGACGCACCCTGCGCACCTGACGCACCCTGCGCCCTCCCCCCGTTGTCGGGGACTCGCACAAAGCCCGACAAGGTTGATAGAATCCATCTGTTATGCCCATGTTCGAGTATCACTGCCGCGGCTGTGGCCGGCAGTTCGAAGCGTTCGTGACCGCCGACCGCCAGCCCGCCTGTCCGGCCTGCCAGGGCGCCGATCTCCGCAAGCTGCTGTCGAGGCCCGGGCACGTCGGGACCGGCGGACGCGCCGAAACGGAAGCCCTTCCGGCGTGTCGCGCCCAGGGCGGCCACTGCGCCTGTTCGCACAACTAGCAGACCGTTTCACCCATTTTTCAGCGAGGGTTATATGGCGAGCGCGATCGAGCAGCGCGGCTACGCGCACCCCGACGTGCTGGTGTCCACCGAATGGGTGGATCAGCACCTCAACGATCCCAAGGTGCGGCTGATCGAATCGAATGAGGACACGCTCCTCTACGCTTCCGGACACGTGCCCGGCGCGGTGCACGTCGACTGGACGTCCGACCTCAACGATCAGATCCGTCGCGACTATATCAGCAGGGAAGGCTTCGAGGCGCTGATGTCGCGCATCGGTGCCACCCCCAACACCACCGTCGTGTTCTACGGCGACAAGAACAACTGGTGGGCGTGTTACGCCTTCTGGGTGTTCCAGCTGTTTGGCCACACGAACGCCAAGGTCATGGATGGCGGACGCCTCAAGTGGGAACAGGAGAAGCGGCCGACGTCGCGTGACGTGCCGTCGTATCCCAAGTCGCAGTACAAGTCGCCGGAGCGCAACGACGCGCCGCACCGGGCGTTTCGCGACGAGGTGATGACGCACGTGAAGAAGCAGGGACAGCTGGTCGATGTGAGGAGCCCGGAGGAATACGCCGGCACGCGCCTGCACATGCCTGATTACCCGAATGAAGGCGCGCTTCGCGGCGGGCACATTCCCGGCGCCCGGAGCGTGCCGTGGGCACGCGCGATCAACCCGGAAGATGGCACTTTCAAGACGTCCGCCGAGTTGAAGAAGCTGTACCTCGAGGATCAGAAACTGTCGCCAAACCAGGCGACGATCGCGTACTGCCGCATCGGCGAGCGCAGCAGTCACACGTGGTTCGCGCTGAAGTACCTGCTCGGGTTCGACAACATCCGCAATTACGACGGGAGTTGGACCGAGTGGGGCAACATGGTCGGCGTTCCCATCGAGAAGGGCGCCGCTCAGCTCAGCCTGGCCGCGAGGTAATTTGGTAATCTGGTAATCGTGGAGCAGACGAAGCTTCCCGATCGCCTCGAGCAGCTGATCGAAACGTTCGAGATGTTCGATCCGCCGGATCGAACCGGCATGCTCCTCAGTTACGCGGACCAGTTCAAGGAAGTGCCGCCGGCAATTGCCACGCGGCCCTTCCCCAAATCCCACCAGGTCCCGCAGTGCGAGTCCGACGCCTACGTCTGGGCGATGAAGCGCCCCGACGGCAACCTGGAACTGTATTTCGCGGTCGAGAACCCGTCGGGGGTGTCCGCGAAAGCGCTCGCGTCAATCCTCGACAAGACCCTCTCGGGCCTTCCTCCCGTCCAGATCGCCAATGTCGGCTGCGACATCGTCGAACGGATCTTCCGCCAGAACATCTCGATGGGAAAAGGGATGGGACTGATGGCGATGGTGCAGGCGGTGCAGTCGCTCGCGCGGGCGGCGATGTAGCTCGCTCTTTCAGCGCGTCATCGAAAACGGATACGGAACATTCCCGAGCGCCGACGTCCGCATCACGCCGTGGATATGCCGCGGGTCGTCGATCGCGCACTCCATGAAGACGACCGCGTCGCCGAAGTCCACGCGAAGTACGAACGTGGAGGACACTTCGCGGGATACCGAACCAGCGTCGTGCTGATCTTTGTAGTACCCCAGCAGCGTGTCGCCACTTTGCTCCAGGAAGAGGGTGAAGGGCGCATTTGGATACGTCGCTGATCCCGACCACGTGCCGGTCAGGTCAGACATGGTGGGTGATGCCGGTGTTCGGATTGCGAGCGCAATTTGTCGCGCCGTGTCGGCACGCAGGTCGATCGTCACGTTTTCGGTGGCGTAACCCGAGGCCAGAACGTTAATCAGGTAGGTGGCCGGAGGGATCCGGATCGAGAAGTTCCCTGACGGATCGGTCTGCGTGGACCCTCTCGTCGTCACGATCAGGGCGCCAGCGATACCCCGCCGGGTGGCGATGTCGATGACCGTCCCCGAAAGGGTAAACGTCGCCTGCGTATCGGGCCCTGGTCCCTCAGGCGTATCTCCACCGCACGCCGTGGCAAGGATCAGAGAGCCAGCCAGGGCCGCTACTCGAATCATCGTGCCGATCTCGCATCTTCCTGCCATCGTTCGCTGCAACAAATAAAGGGGACAGCCCCCATTATTGTGAAATAAAGGGGACGGCCGACACGTTGGGACGCTTTGTGTCTCTTTGAGGCTGTCCCCATTTTTTGCGAAAAAAGGGGGCTGTCCCCTTTTTTCGTGGCAGCCTGCGGCACCTCGCACCTCGCGCCTCGCGCCTCGGCACGCATCACCACTGCCTGAAAGTGAGATTGAACCGCCCTGGTCCCGTACCCCCCGGCGCGGTGCCGGGCTGGATGCGCGTGACGCCGTGAAAACGCAGACGCGACCCGCCGCCCATGACGAGCACGTCGCCCGATCGCAGGATCAGCGGACGCGTGGGGTCCTTGCGCGTCAATCCACCAATCACGAAGCGCGCCGCGTCGCCGAGTGAAATCGACACGATCGGGATGCCTGCCGCAATCGTTTCGGCGCGCTCGTCCTTGTCCTGGTGCACGCCCATACGGCTTTCTTCCGTGTAGTAGTTCATGATGCAGAGATCCGGCCGCATGGCGAAGCCGGCGTCAGAGGCTGCGGCGGACGCCAGATCGACGAACCCCTCCGGGATCCCGGGCACTGTGAGGCCATCGAAATCGGACCGCTGCTGCTCGTACTTGTAGGTGAGCCCGTTCCAGTGCTTGCCGAGACACAGCATGCCGACACTCATCTTGCGTCCGCCACGCACGGTCGGCGTGTACATGGGGACGGGTCCCTCCGCGAGCTCGCGGCACTGGTTCCACAGCTCGCGCTGCTGCCTCGCGTCGAGCCGCGACTGGAAGAGGAACAATCCTGGTTCGAGCCTCATGTCACCGTCGCAGTGCGTGCAGCGCGATCGCGGCCGCCACGACGACGTTCAACGAGTCCGCGTGCGGGTCGACAGGAATGCGCACGCAAATGTCGGCCAGCTCCATCGTGGGCGGCGTCAAGCCGGACCCCTCAGAACCAAGCATCAGGACGAACCGATCCTGCGGCGTCCGCGCGAAGTCGTGGATTGATTGTGCACCCGCGGCGGGCGTAAGCGCTACCAGGCGGAACCCGGCCGCTCGCAGCGTGGCAAGCGCAGACAGAAAGTCGTCGGTGCGAATGAAGGGGACTCGAAGGCTGGCGGCCATCGACGTGCGAATCGCTTT
>JBKOZS010000104.1:0-18818 GCA_046726015.1 Acidobacteriota bacterium | reverse complement strand
ATAAAGAGCACGACGCCGTCCGAGCAGACCCTCCCGGGTGGAACCAAGGCCACCCAGCGGACGATCACGGCCACGATCACGGCCATCGACCCGGCCATGCCGTCGATCACGTTCAACGGGCCGAATGGCTGGACCTACACGTCCAAAGTGCAGGACCCCGCGGCTCTCGCCAGCGTGAAAGTCGGGGACAAGGTCGACATCGTCTGGACAGAAGCATTACTGGTGGGGCTCGAGCGCTGAAACCGATCGAACAGAAAGCAACGTCCGTCGCGTGGCGGGCCTGTATGACTGGTGACAGCACTTGTGCGGGCCTCGATTCTTGACGACTGAGTTCACTCCCCCTTGGCATCATTGCGGTCCCGCCGATCACCCTGAAGGAGAGCAATCGTGACACTGACGACCTCCGGATACGCGGCTACCAGCCCGACATCGCGCCTGGGGCCGTTTACCTTCGAACGTCGTGACCCGGGCGAGCGCGACGTGCAGATCGAAATCCTCTATTGCGGCGTGTGTCACACCGATGTCCATATGGCACACAACGATTGGGGCATGTCTGCGTACCCCATGGTCCCGGGGCATGAGATCGTCGGGCGGGTGACGCGGGTCGGGAGCGCCGTGACGTCGTTGAAGGCCGGTGACATGGCAGGTGTCGGTTGCATGGTCGACTCGTGCCGCTCGTGTGAGAACTGTGGTGAAGGCCTGGAACAGTACTGCAACGAGATGATCCTCACGTACAGCATGCCCGACAAACACTTCCCCGGGCAGATGACGTATGGCGGCTACTCCACGCAGATCGTCGTCGATGAGCGGTTCGTGCTGCGCGTTCCTGCGGGTTTGAACACGGCGGCCGCAGCGCCGCTGTTGTGCGCGGGCATCACGACGTATTCTCCGCTCCGGCACTGGAATGTCGGTCGCAGTTCAAAGGTTGGTATCGTCGGCCTCGGGGGCCTGGGACACATGGCGGTCAAGTTCGCGCACGCCCTCGGCGCTCACACGGTGCTGTTCACCACATCCCCGGGAAAGGTCGCTGACGGGAAGCGACTCGGCGCGGACGAAGTAGTTATATCGCGCAACGAGGAGGAGATGCAGAAGCATGCAGGCAGCTTCGACTTCATACTCAACACAGTTGCCGTCCCCCACAATCTGGATGCCTTTACCGCGCTGTTAAAGCGTGACGCAACGCTGTGTCTCGTCGGTGCGCCGGCCACGCCGCATCCTTCGCCCGGCGTGATGAACCTGCTTTTCAGGCGGCGGTCAATTGCTGGATCGCTGATCGGCGGCATTCCGGAAACGCAGGAGATGCTGGACTTCTGCGGTCAGCATGGCATCGTCTCGGACATCGAGACGATCCGGATGGATCAGATCAACGACGCGTACGAGCGGTTGCTGAAGAGCGATGTGAAGTACCGCTTCGTGATCGACATCGCGTCGCTGAAATAGTCGCGGGTCGCGTGTTCATTCCGAGAGGAGACGCCTGTGGAATGGATTGATGCAACCTCACTCGTTGCCGCGGGCCTCCTGGCATTGGGCGCGGAGGCGTCGCTGCCATCCGCCGACGCCGTGCTTGCTGAACTCAAGGCCGGCAATGCACATCACGTCGCCAAGAAGTACCAGCGGCCGCATCAGACGGCAACGCGTCAACATATTCTGGCATCGGGCCAGAGCCCTCACTGCGCGGTCCTGGCGTGTGCCGACTCCCGCGTGCCGCCGGAGATCATCTTTGACGAGGGGCTCGGCGACATCTTCCACGTCAGGGTGGCTGGCAACGTCGCGGGCGACGACGAGACAGCCAGCCTCGAATACGCGGCCGAGCACCTGCACGTGCCGCTGGTCGTCGTGAACACACGCACTGCGGCGCCGTCTCCGCGGCACTGGAGGGCGGCACGGTCCCGGGCAAGTTGCCGAATCTGATGGCGGCGATTCGTCCCGCGGTGGAGCGACAACGTGGTGCACGCCGTGGAACAGCTCTTTGCTTCGAAGCCGGTGCTCTCGGAACTCGTCGCCGAGCGTAAGCTGCGTATCGTCGGCGCGGTCTACTCGCTCGAGACCGGCAAGGTGGAATGGCTCCCGCCTGCGGGCAGCCCGTAATCAGTCCTCCAACACGACCCGTCCTGTTGCGACCTCATCGGGGAGAACGCACGCTCGTGATGAAGGCTCACGCCCCGCCATGGAGACGCGTTTCATCGGTCCTGTTGGCCGGCCGCCCTGGAGTAATACGCCTTCAATTGCTCGGCCGAAACGGGTGGAGAAAAGTAATACCCCTGCGCCATCGAAACTCCTGCCGCTCGGAGTGCCTCGGCCTGTGCCGCCGTTTCGACTCCCTCGGCGATGATCGCTACTCGCGTTGACTGGAGCAATGCCGACAGGCCGCTGAGCCACGCAGGGCAGGGACATTCGGGCGTGATCTGGTCGACGAGCGACCGGTCGGTCTTGATCAGGTCCAAGGTGCAGCGTGACAAGATGACGAGGTTGGTCGCGCTCAAGGTCACATCGTCGAGAGCAATCCGGACGCCGGACCGGGACGCTGCCTCCAGGGCGGCAATGCCCAGGGTGTCGGGTATCCCGCGCTCCGTTACCTCGAGGATGATTTGATTCCTTATATCGGATACCCCGGTCTTCGTTGCTGTGTATTCCAGCCCGCCCCGCCCCAGGATTTCGGGGGGAACATTGACGCCGATGTTCAATTCCTTGTGAACCCGGAGCCAGTCGCCCAGCTCTTTCGACACGGTCTCTAACACCCAATAAGTGAGCATTCCCGACAGGTAAGTTCCTTGGAGGAGGGGAATGAACTCGGAGGGCCGGACCACTCCGGATGACCGTCGCCACCGAGCCAGCGCCTCCGCCCCCACACACCTGCCTTCAGCGAGGGAGACGGTGGGGAGGTATTCCAGGAAGAACTCTCCTTGGACCAAGCCATCACGTATCGCATCAGCACTAATCATTTGCTTTACCGTTGACAAACGCCAAGGCGCAACGATTTCATTGCCGCTTTTCGCGATCAGATCTATACCCTGATCACCTCTGCCTCCAACGTGCTGAACGTCGTATCCCCACGTGGAGTGAAGATAGCCACCGTCGCAGGAGCTGACCGGACACCGCGAACTCAGGATGACGCAGCGCTACACGCACCGGAGTCCAGCGGCGCTCGACAGCGAGATTCGGCTGCTGGACCAGCCGTTGGCCGTACAGCGCGTTGGAGACATTTGGAGACGGAGGGTCTCCGAAGGAAAGGGCAATGACTAGAGAAACTTAACTGGCGGTGAGGCAGGGATTCGAACCCTGGGTACAGGTTTTAGCCCGTACAACGGTTTAGCAAACCGCCGCCTTCAGCCTCTCGGCCACCTCACCGCACGAAGCTAACCATTGTCGCACAAGGACTTGCGGATTTCAGACTTTCGACCCTGATCGCCGATTTTGCGCGATTGTCCCTGAAATTGTCCCTGTCGCGGCGTCGAGACGCTTAGCAGCCTCGCGCAGGTCGCCAGCGCTCACGATATTGTATCGCTCGAACACGCTCCGGGTCTTGTGTCCCGTCATCTGCATCGCGACGCGCTCCGGAATGCCAGCGCGGACGAGATTGCGGACGGCGGTTCTGCGGAAGTCGTGCAGGACGCGCCCCGGACATCCAGCCGCCACGCTGGCGGTGCGGAATGCCACGCGGGAGCTCTTGATTGGCCGGCCGAACGATGGAAGCCGCGCGGAGAGAGCCGGCGGGTTTATCGGACTCGCAACTTGCGATGACGGCAAGCGGGAATCGACACTCCAGGCAGGATTAACGCAGGTTCACAAGCGGGCGCGGCGCAGCAATTGCGCATTGGCGGCCACGATTACTGTGCTCGCCGACATCAGGACGGCGGCGAACGCAGGCGGCAGCAGGATGCCTTGCGAGGCCAAAACGCCGGCTGCCAGCGGAATCGCAAAGATGTTGTACCCAGCGGCCCACCACAGGTTCTGGAGCATTTTGCGATAACTCGCATGGCTCAGCGCGATGATGCGCGGCACGTCTCGCGGGTCGCTGCGTACGAGGACGACATCGCCTGCCTCTACGGCGACGTCGGTGCCCGCGCCGATCGCGATGCCCACGTCTGCCGTGAGCAGGGCCGGAGCATCGTTGACGCCATCGCCGACCATTGCGACCCGCCTGCCCGATCCTTTCAGTTCCTTGACCTTGTCTACTTTCTCCCCAGGCAAGACCTCGGCGAAAACCTTGTCAATCCCCAGGTCTGCGGCCACGGCATTCGCGACGGCCTTGGCGTCGCCCGTCAGCATCACGACGTCGATGTGCTGATCGTGAAGTCGTTGAATGGCAGTCTTTGACTCGGGCTTCAACGCATCAGCGACGGCGAAGACAGCGATCGCGCTTGTGCGCGTCAGGAGGTACACAGCAGCCTGTCCACGCGACGCCGCTCGATTCGCGGCGTCGAGCACAGTGGATGCCGGAGTAACGGAGAGGCGACGTAGCATCGCCGGTCCTCCCACGTGGAACTCCTTGCCCTCGACAACCGCGCGAACCCCATGACCCGGAATGGCTTCGAATTGGTCGGCCCGGGGCACGCTTAATACCTGTTCCTGGGCGCTCTTGACGATGCCCTGAGCGATGGTGTGCTCCGAATCGCGCTCTACGGCTGCGGCCAGACGAAGCGCCTCGTTCGGGGTCAGGCCTCCGTCGGTCGCGATGTCGACCACGCGGAACTCGCCTCTCGTGAGCGTCCCTGTTTTGTCGAAAACAACGGTGGTCAGATGTCGGGCCTCTTCAAGGCCGCGGCGGTCGCGCACGAGCAGGCCTGATCGCGCGCCGAGCGTCGTCGAAATGGCGATCACGAGGGGCACCGCCAAGCCAAGCGCATGCGGGCAGGCAATGACGAGCACCGAAACCAAGCGTTCGATGGCGAATGCGCCGGGTGCGTCCAGCGCCGTCCACACGATGAACGTGACTGCGCCGGCAGCAACGGCGACGATCGTCAGAACGAACGCGGCTCGATCGGCCAGTGCCTGGGCACGCGATCGCGAGGTTTGCGCCTGCTCGACCAGTCGCATGATGTTCGCAAGCGCAGTCCGTTCGCCCGCTCCCGTGACCTCGATGCGGAGCGATCCCGATCCGTTCACAGTCCCAGCAATCACCTTTGAGCCTTCGACCTTTTCGACCGGGACCGACTCGCCGGTGATCATCGACTCGTTGACGTCGCTCTCGCCGCTCCGCACAATGCCGTCAGCAGCGATGCTGGCGCCGGGCCTGACGAGCACAACGTCGCCCTCGACCAGCGCCGAAATCGGAACTTCCTCAATTCGATCGCCCACGACTCGCTGTCCCGTGCTCGGTAGAAGCCTTGCGAGCTCACGAAGGGCGCCACTGGCTTGGAAGATCGAACGCATTTCGATCCAGTGGCCGAGCAGCATGATGGTGACGAGCGTGGCCAGCTCCCACCAGAGCGCGTCTCCGGGATAACCAAGCGTCACCGCAAGGCTGAAGATGAACGCGACGCTGATAGCCAGCGAGATCAGCGTCATCATGCCGGGTAAGCGATCCCGTAGATCGCGAACGGCCCCTGCAAGGAATACCCTGCCGCCGTATACGTACACGGACGTGCCGAACACCGCCGGAATGTACGAGGATCCGTGGAACGTCGGCGCCGTGAACCGAGCCCAGTGCTGGATCATGTCACTCCACACGAGCGTGGGAACGCTGAGCAGCAGCGTGATCCAGAACTTGTCCCGGAACATCTCGACGCTATGGCCAGCGTGACGATCGTGAGCACCATGTTGCCCGTGGTCTCGAGCACCCCCGCGAGGATGAGCGTGGCTCGCGGCGGTTACTCGGTGCGCCTGTCGCGTCGGCGCTTCGTCGTCCCGATGATGGTGGTGGCGCGCAGGCGTGGGCATCTCGGATTCAACTCCTCGCAACAGGTACACGATAAGCCGCCTGAGCGCTTGACGGGGCTCCGAACTGACGATGCGCGGAATTTCGCCAATGGCGGCCGAAAATTCCGCACCGAAACCCGACCGCGAAGGGATCGCGGGCTTCGAACTGGCCCCTGTGTGCTGGCATCAGAACTGCTGAAACCTTCTCTGCCGATTGGCGAACCGGAGGGTGCTAGGCCGCGCGCCATCACGACCGAACAGTGTTCATCGAGGCGCCGCCCGAACAGGTGTTTGCATTTGTCGATGACCACTCACGCCTGTCATCTCACATGAGCGGATCATCTTGGATGATGGGGGGCGGTGGCATGTCCGTCGAACTCGACGCCGCCAAGGGGCAGACTGTCGGCTCACACATCCGGGCTCTCCCCGGCTTTTCGTGATCGGGGCGTACAGGATGGGAGTTCAAGTAACGCCGCTCAAGGGTGGCGCGCAACTGCGCGTATCCATCGATTACGACCTTCCAGTTGGATCGGTGACGTACTGGTTGGGATTCCTGTTTGGCAGAACGTATGCGAAATGGTGTGTGAACCAGATGGCGACTGCGCTAGCGAAGCACTTCGAACCGCAGTCTTCAGCTATCGCCGCTTAGCGTCGCCAGGTTGGACCGTTTGACATCTCCTGCCGGCGTCGAGCATCCTTGATCAGTGGCATTTGTCCATCGTCTGTCCGTCGCCGTCCTGTGCCTGGCCCTGGTCGTCGGGAACGCGGCGGTATGCGCGGGATGGGCGCCGACTCCCGAAGCGCGCATGACGTGCTGCGCTGAGGGCGTGGAGTGCCCGATGCACAAGGACCACTCCGACGAGTCCGGTTCACGGCGCCTCATCACGCAAGCGCAGGCGGATGCATGCTGCGCTGCCTCCGAGCGCGAACAGTCGAATTCCTCGAACCCGACCGCTGTGACGGCGACCTCCGCTGCAGTCCTGGGCGTCGGTGTTGTCGTTCCGGCGACCACGCCGGCGCTTGTGTTGACCGACGGCTGGCGAACGGACGCGCCGATCCATAGCCCGCCGGTTCCACGTCACATCCTCCTCTCGGTCTTCCTCGTTTAGCCACCCACGGTCGTCGTGTGTCTGCTCGGGCATCACGTCCGAGCACGTAGGCTCGCGCGCGTACGCGTGCGACATGACGAGTGTTGTGGCTCATGATCAATCGCCTCATTGACGTTGCACTGAAGAATCGCTTCATCGTGATCGTCCTGTACCTCGGCCTCGCTGGCTGGGGCTGGTGGGCGCTCCGCGCGACCCCCATCGATGCGATTCCAGACCTCTCGGACAACCAGGTCATCGTCTTCACCGACTGGGCCGGGCATAGCCCACAGGAAGTCGAGGACCAGGTCACGTACCCGCTGACGACGAACCTTCAAGGGCTCGCCGGGGTGCGGGTGGTCCGCTCACAGTCCGCTTTCGGGTTCTCGATGGTCTACGTGATTTTCGAGGACGACGTCGACCTGTACTTCGCCCGGACACGCGTGCTCGAGCGCATGAGTCTGGTGAGCAAGACGCTCCCGACCGGTGTAGTGCCGACGCTCGGACCCGACGCGACCGGCGTCGGCCACGTGTTCTGGTACACGGTTGAAAGTCCCACCCATTCGTTGCGCGACCTGCGCACGCTGCAAGACTGGTTCATCCGCTACCAGCTCAACTCGGTGCCCGGCGTCGCCGAAGTGGCGTCCGTCGGCGGGCATGTGCAGCAGTACCAGATCGACGTCGATCCGAACCGGCTGCGCGTCTACAACCTCCCACTCAGTGCTGTGGTCAGTGCCGTTCGCGACAGCAATCTCAATGTCGGCGGCAACGTCCTCGAGTCGAACGGCGCGTGGCTCATCGTACGCGGCGTCGGCCTGATCCAAGGGGTTGATGACGTCAAGCGGATCGTAGTCGGTGCGTCGAACGGGGTACCCGTATACGTCGAGCAGGTCGCGAACATACAGGTTGGCAATGCGTTCAGGGTCGCGTCGCTGGTGAAGGGCACGCACGAGGCTGTCGGCGGTGTGGTCGTGGCTCGCACGGGCGTGAACACAAAGGCGCTGATCGACGCCGTCAAGGCGCGCATCGCCCAGATTGCACCGGGCCTTCCGTCGGGCGTTAGAGTCTTGCCGTTCTATGACCGGTCCGAGCTCATTGAACAAGCGATCGGCACCCTGCGCACGGCCCTCATCGAGGAAATCGCGCTGGTTACGTTGGCGCACGTCATCTTCTTGATGCACTTCCGTTCGATTCTGATTGTCACGCTGCCGCTGCCACTCGCGGTGCTGATCTCCTTCCTCGGCATGTACTACGCCGGAATTTCCTCGAACATCATGAGTCTTGCCGGCATTGCCATCGCGATCGGCGTCCTCGTCGATGCGGGTATCGTCGTCACGGAAAACGCGTTTCGCTTCGTCGAACAACGCGACGTCGATCCTCGCGACCGCTCGCGTGTCTGGGACACCGTGCGCGAGTCGACTCGGCTCGTCGGACGGCCGGTCTTCTTCTCGATGGCCATCATTCTGTTGGCCTTCATACCGGTCTTTGCGCTCACCGGTCAGGAAGGCAAGCTGTTTCACCCGCTCGCCTTCACAAAGACGTTCGCCGTCCTCGCAGCCACCGTCATCGCCGTCACGTTGGTGCCGGTGCTGTGCAGTGTGCTGCTCGGCGGCAGATTCCACGCCGAAGAGGCGAACCCGGTCATGCGTGGCCTGCGATGGGTCTACGAGCCGGCTCTCGAGAGTGCGCTTCGACATCGCGCGCTGACGATCGGGACGGCAGCGCTGCTCTTTCTCGGGGCACTCGCATTGGCTACACGCATCGGCAGCGAGTTCATGCCGGCCCTGAACGAAGGCGATCTGATGTTCATGCCCATCGCGGACCCGAGCATCTCGCTCGAGGAGAACACGCAGATCGCCGCGCGCCAGAACGCCACCCTCATGAAGTTCCCCGAAGTCGCCTACGTGGTGGCGAAGGTCGCGCGTGCTGACACGTCCACCGATCCGGCGCCACTCAACATGACCGAGACCATCGTCCATCTGAGGCCCAGGGCGCAATGGCGCGCCGGCATGACGCTGGATCGACTGCGCGGCGAGATGAGTCAGGCCGTGCAGCTCCCGGGCGTCTCCAACATCTGGACGATGCCGATCATCAACCGAATTGACATGCTCACGACCGGCATCCGATCGGAGGTGGGCGTGAAGATTTTCGGGAACGACTTGCGCGTGCTCGAAGACCTGGGGCGCAAGGTGGCAGATGTGATCCGAAAGGTGCCGGGTGCCAGCAACGTCTACCCCGAACAGGTGACGAGCGGTCAGTACCTCAACGTCGCAGTCGACCGCGCCGCCGCCGCGCGATACGGCATCGGTGTCGGTGATCTTCAGCAGGTTGTCGAAAACGCGATCGGCGAGACCACGCTGACGATGACGATCGAGGGACGTGAGCGCTTCCCTGTACGCGTTCGGTATGCGCCGGAGTATCGAGCCGATCCACGGGCGCTCGGAAGCGTGCTGGTGTCCGGCCCGAGTGGCACGCAGGTGCCTCTCAGTCAGGTCGCCCACATTCAGCATGCCCGCGGGCCCGCAATGATTTCGTCAGAGAACGGCCTGCTTCTCGCGACTGTCCTCCTGAATGTCCAAGGGCGAGACGTTGGCGGATTCGTCGAGGAAGCGCGTGGCACCGTTGCGCGGGAGGTGAAGCTGCCGGCCGGCTACTACGTTGGCTGGAGCGGTCGATGGGAGAACCAGGACCGCGCGCGGCAACGGCTGCAGATCGTTCTGCCGATCGTCCTGCTCATCATCTTCACGCTCCTCTACTTCACGTATCACTCAGTCGCTGAAGCGGCGCACGTCCTGCTGGCCGTTCCGTTCGCATTGACGGGCGGCGTCTACCTGCTGTGGCTGCTTGGCTACAACTTTTCAGTGGCGGTCTGGGTCGGCTTCATCGCGCTCTTTGGCACCGCGGTGCAGACCGGCGTGGTGATGGTCATCTATCTGGAAGAGGCCGTCGAGCGGAAGCGCCGCGAGCTGGGCGGAACGCTGACGCGGGCGGGGCTCAGGGATGCGGTGATCGAAGGCGCGTTGCTCCGCTTGCGGCCAAAAGTGATGACCGTCTCGACGGTGATCGCTGGCCTGTTGCCGATCATGTGGAGCACACACGTTGGAGCCGAAGTCATGAAGCCGTTGGCGACTCCGGTGCTGGGCGGCATGGTGTCGTCCCTGGTCCATGTGCTGATCGTCACGCCCGTGATCTTTTTCTGGCTGCGTGAGCGACAGCTCGGTCTCCAGGGCGAGCCCTGGCGCGATGCACCGGGGCCGGCAGTGTCACGTCGCGCGGTCATTGCCGGGTTCGCCGTCGTGCTGCTGACTCTTGCTGCGTTCGCAGCGATGCGGATCGCGACCCGCAGTGGCGGCAACTCGTGGGCGGGTCGCGCCGAAACAGGCGTTATTCAGACGGTCCGCTCAGGAGATCTCGAGGTCGTGCTCCGTTCGCAAGAGGGAGCTCTCCGACAGGGTCGAAACGCCTTCTTGATCGAATTCCGGCGACCCGCGAGCAACACGCTCGTGGACGTGGGAACCGTTCGGGCCAGCGGCAACATGTCGATGCCTGGCATGGCGATGTCCAGCGGTTTGCAGGTGACGCCCACAAACGTCCCTGGCCGGTACGCCGCGACCGCCGAGTTCGGAATGGCTGGCGCCTGGCAGATGGCCATTGATTGGAACGGACCCGCCGGTCAGGCGTCCGTGAACTTTCAAGGGAGCGTGCAATGAACACTCGAGTGATGGTCGCTCTGTTGGCGCTCTGGGTGCTCCCGCATGCGGCCGCAGCCCAAGCGGTCGGACCGCCGCAACCTGCTACCGAGGGCTTTCTTGACCCGGTGAATGGCCTTTCACTCGATCAGGCGATCACGGGAGCGCTCGCACAGGAGCCATCGCTGCGAGCAGCCAGGACCACCGTGGACGTCGCCCGCGGGATGCAGGTTCAGGCCGGCCTGCGAAAGAATTTATCTCTCTCTGGCGAGCTGCGCGGTGAGCCCGCGGGCAGCGACAATCAGACGATGCTCAGCGTCGAGTGGCCGCTCGACCTGTTTCGACGTCAAGGCCGTATGGCGGTTGCTGAACGCGAAGTCACGGTCGCCGAGCTGTCGGTGGCGGATCGCGAGCGACTGCTGGCGTCAGACGTGCGAGCACGGTTTGGCGAAGTGCTGGCCGCCGTTCGCGACCTGACCGTCCTCGAGGAGCTCGTTGCCGCTGCCTATCGTCAGCGCGACCTGCTGCGCGCCCGCGTCGAAGAGGGGGCCTCGCCGCCGCTCGATCGAGACTTGGTCGCCGTGGAGACCCGCCGCCTCGATGCGGACCGGCTGCTCCAACTCAGTCGAGCCGAGCGGGCGATGTTCGAGTTGAAGCGCATGCTCGGCGTTCCGCCGATTGAGGGCCTCCGCCTCAAAGAGACACTCGAGGACGTGGTAACACGCGAGTCTGCAGCGCCACTGCAGCCAACCAACGCGGCCGAACAACGACCTGACATTCGCGAGGCGCAGGGTCGCGTCTCCCTGTCGGACGCCAAGATCGATCGCGCCGCAAGGGATGGTCGAATGGATGTGAGTGTGTCCGGCGGCTACATGCGGATGGATGCCGGGTTCCCGCAGTTCGGGCTGTCGACGACGGGAACACCTGAGCCGATTCGTGGCCTGTTTCACTACGTAACCGGCGGCGTGACGGTCACACTACCGATCTTCAACCGCAATCAGGGCGAGCTCGCAGCGGCGCGAGCCGAGCGTGCCGGAGCTGTGGCGGCACACGATGCCGCACGCCTGTCGGCAGACGCGGAGATTGCAGCAGCGCAATCCGGTGATCAACGCGCGCAGGAAGCCGTGCGGGTGTACAGCGGGGAGATCCGAACGCTTGCTCGTCAGAATTTGAATGTCATTCGACAAAGCTACGAGCTCGGACGCACCACGATCTTCGAAGTACTCGCCGAACAGAAGCGATACCTCGAGCAGGAGCGCGCCTACACGGAGATCCTGCGTGTGGCCTACGAGGCACGAACGGCGTTGAAACGGGCTGTTGGAGAGATGCGATGACTGGAGAATACCGATTCAACCTGAGTCCCGCAGCCGCCGCCGCCGCAGTCCTGTCGGTGCTGCTGATCGGCGCTGGCGGCACCTATCTGATCATGCGATCCGGCGCTTCACCGGCGACGATGCCAGGGATGACCGGCGCGGCTGGTTCAAACCCGACGCCGCCAGCGACGCCGAGTGCGGTGACGCCCGCGGGTGTCGAGAACGTGTCACCGCGGCCGGACATCGTGGTCACACTGACGAAGGAGGCCGTCGAGCGAGCCGGGATTGAGATCACCGAGGCCGCGAGCGCAGCCGGCGCTGATCACGTCCGTCTTCCCGGCGTGGTTGAACCGAATGCGTACCGTCAGGTTGCTGTCACGTCACTTGTGGGCGGCCGAGTGGTTCATGTCTCAGCGCAGCTCGGCGACCGCGTTCGGCGGAGCCAGGTCCTCGCGCAGGTGTACAGCCCGGAACTCGCAGACGCACGAACCAAGTACATCGCCGCGAAAGCGATGCTCGACGCACACGATCGAGAGTTGCAGCGGGCACAAAAGCTCGCGGAGATTGGTGCGGCAAGTCAGCAGGAACTGGAGCGCATCCATGCGGAGCACGCCGCCCAGACGGCGGAAGTTGAGAGCGCTCGAGCGCGGCTGCAACTGCTGGGGGCCGCCGCAGAGGATCCAGCAATGAGCAAGGCCGACGGCGCCACCGTCACCGTTGCAGCGCCGATCGACGGGGTCGTGACCGAGCGGCTGGCGAACTCTGGTCTGAACGTGGATCCGACTGTGAAGCTGTTTTCGATCGTGGATTTGTCCAATGTGTGGATCGTCGCTGATGTGTACGAGAAGGACCTCAGCCGTGTCCGGGAGGGTGCCCCTGCGACCGTCACGTCTGCCGCCTATCCGGGGCTCTCCCTCCGTGGGCGGGTGAGCTATATCGACCCTCAGCTAAACGTCAGCACGCGCACGGCGAAGGCGCGTATCGAGGTCGCGAATCCGCGCGGCGAATTGCGGCTCGGGATGTTCACGGACGTAGCGATCGAGACCGGGCAAAGCGCGTCGATTGTTTCGGTGCCGAAAAGCGCAATTCAGAACGTCGCCGACCGACAAGTCGTCTACGTTACGGTCTCCGGTGACTCGACGAGGTTCATCGAACGGGAAGTCAGACTGGGAACTTCATCCGGCGATGTCGTTGAAGTGGTGTCGGGCATCAACGCTCGAGACTCCGTGGTCTCGAAGGGCAGCTTCTTTATTCGCGCTGAGGCAGAGCGCTTGGGACTTCGCACCGAGCCGCGTGCAGCCCCGACAGTTCCTGCTACGACGTCCGGTTCTACGTCGGTCGCTGCGGAAATGCAAACCGCAAAGATCGCCGTCACAGAAAGGGGCTACGAGCCGGACACGGTCACACTACGCGCTGGTGTTCCAGCCCGCCTCACTATCGTGCGCATGACGGACAAAACCTGCGGCACAGAGATCGTGATCCCAGCGCTCAACATCAAGCGCCCGTTGCCGTTGAACGAACCAGTCGTGATCGAGTTCACGCCAGCGAAGAGGGGGGAGATCGCGTTCACGTGCGGGACGAACATGCTAAAGGGCGTGGTTGTCGTCTAACGATCATCGGGACTGGCAACGCCCCTCAGCCGGACTGTTCATCGGTCGCCGCTGTCGCCCTGACCTGGCTTCGTCTTCGTCTTGGCTTTCCTCTGCCGATCCTGGGCAAGCGAACGACCAACGGCGTCCGATTCCTTGAAATCGCCTACGCTCGAGCGGTACCACCAGCGTGGCTTCTAGACTTCCCGTACTCGAGATACAAGGTCGGGACGACCACCATGTTCAGAAAGGTCGACGTGACGAGCCCGCACAAGATCACAATCGCCATGGGCGTCTGAATCTCGCTGCCCGCCTTCCCGCCGCCAATCGCGAGCGGGATCAGCGCCAAGCCTGCGGCCATCGCTGTCATCAAAATCGGAATGAGGCGTTCGTGCGCGCCTCGCTCAACCGCTTCGCGGAAATCCGTCACCCCTTCTTCGTGCATCAAGTGCTGGATGTGCGAGACGAGCATGATGCCGTTGCGGGTTGCGATCCCAAATAGCGTGATGAAGCCGATCATCGAGGCGATGCTCAGGACCCCGCCGGCCAGGAAGACTCCCGCGACGCCGCCGATCAGGGCGAGCGGGAGATTCAACATAATCAGCAGCGCGTCTCGAGCTCGCCCGAACGCCAGCACGAGAAGCATGAACAGACCGGCGATTACGCCGACGCCGAGGATCCTCAACCGCCGCGACGCGCGTTGCTCGCTCTCGAACTGGCCGCCGTACTCGACGCGATAGCCCGCCGGCATCGACACTGACTGCGCCACCGCACTTCGGATGTCGTCCACCACGCCACCGAGATCTCGTCCCGCGACATTGCACGAGATCACGATGCGACGCTGGACGTTCTCGCGGAGCACCATATTCGGCCCCTGCTCACGGCGCACCTCGGCGAGCAGGCGTGCCGGGACAGGCCCACCGTCCGGCGTATCGATGGGAAGATCGGCCAAACGCTCGAAGTCCGCCTGCGACGTTGGATCGAACTTCACCACGAGATCGAACGCTGTGGCGCGATCGAAGATTCGCCCGACGGTCGCGCCGGCGAAACTCGTCTCGATCGCTTCGGCGACGTCGTCCGCGCGCAGTCCGTACCGGGCGATGGCCGATCGATTCAGCACGAACCTGACTACAGGCACGTCCATCTGCTGCTCGAGCGACAGGTCGACCACGCCCGGCACACCACTCATTACCTCTCGCACGCGTTCGCCAAGCCGTCGTAGCGTGCCGAGATCGTCGCCAAACACCTTGACGGCAATATTCGCGCGCGTCCCGGACAGCATGTGGTCGATCCGATGCGAAATCGGCTGACCCACCGTCACATTCGTACCCGGTAACGTCGAGAATCCTCGACGGAGATCGGCGAGCAAGGCTGCCCGTGGCCGGCCCGTCTCGCGCAGACCGACGTCGATCTCGGCCGCTTCAACGCCCTGCACATGTTCGTCGTACTCGGCGCGCCCCGTCCGCCGGGCGGTCGCGACTACCTCTGGCTGCGACAGAAGAATCTGTTCGACCCGACGCCCGATTTCATCCGACTTGACAAGTGATGTCCCGGGTAGCGTGTTGGCCTGCACGGTCAGGCTTCCCTCGTGGAACTCCGGCAGGAATGCCGATCCCATCCGCGTCATTGCCCCCAACGCGATCAGGAGCAGGACGGCCGCGGTCATCATCACAAGCCGCGGGTGATCCAGCGCATGCGGCAGATCCTTTGCGAATCCTGTTTTGAGCGTCCGTGCCAACCATCCATCGTGCCCTCGCAGAATAGATCGCGCGCCCGGCAGCAATGCGAAGCTCAACGCCGGCGTCACGATGACGGCGACCGCGAGCGATGCGAGGAGTGCAACGATGTAGGCAAAGGCCAGTGGTGCCAGCAGGCGTCCTTCAACGCCGGCGAGTCCGAACACCGGCAGAAAGACGAGGACGATGATGATCGTCGCGAACACGATCGATGTCCGAATCTCGAGCGTGGCCTCCCGTACAACATCTGCCGCGGGCAACTGCTGGTCTGCAGGCTTCGAGGCATTTTGTCGCAACCGTCGAACCACGTTCTCGACATCGATAATCGCATCGTCTACGAGCGCGCCGATAGCGATGGCCATGCCACCGAGCGTCATTGTGTTAATCGTGGCGCCGAATGCTCGCAGCACGAGCACCGCCGCCGCCAGTGCCAATGGCATGGCGGTCAACGTGATCGCGGCAGCGCGGAGATTAGCGAGGAACAGGATGACAACGACCACAACGAGCAAACCACCATCACGCAGCGCCTTGATGACGTTGGCGACTGCGACCTCGATGAAGTCGGCCTGCCGGAAAATTCGACGGTCGATCTTCATGCCCTGCGGCAGTTCTTGCTGCAGCGCGTCGAGCTCGCGATCCAGGCGAGCGGTGAGCTCGATCGTGTTGGCGCCCGGCTGCTTCTGCACGCCCACGATGATGGCCGGGTTACCGTTCCTCGAGCCTTCACCGCGCTTCAAGGCAGGCCCTTCCTGAACATCTGCAACGTCGCGGACGAGCACGGATCGTTCGCCGCGAAGCCCGATGACGCTGTTGCCAATTTCCTCTGCGGTCCGCACGCGGCCGATGGTCTGCAGCACGTACTCCTGCGGCCCTTCGACATAGATGCCGGCCGAGGTGTTCTGACTGGCGCCGCGCACCGCATCGAGCAGCTCGTTCACCGCAACGGTATTCGCACGCAGCCGATCGGGGTGCGCTATGACCTGAAACTGTCGTTCTGCGCCTCCGATGGGCGTCACTTGCGATACGCCTGACACCGCCAGCAGCCGGCGTCGAACAACGGTGTCCGCGACGGTTCGTAACGTCAGCGGGTCGTCGTTGTCGGACGAAATCGCGAAAAACAGAATCTCGCCCATGATCGACGAGATGGGCGCCAGGATCGGCCGCTCTGCTTGCGGCGGCAGTGTGGCGCTCACCAACGACAGTTTCTCCGCCACGACCTGGCGCGCTAGAAAGATGTCCGTTCCCCAGTCGAATTCGACCCAGACCACCGCGATCCCCACCGCCGTGGCCGATCGCACACGGCGGACGCCTGACGCGCCGTTGATCGCGGCCTCGATCGGAAATGTGACCAGTGATTCCATCTCCTCAGGAGCCATGCCGTGTCCTTCGGTCAGCACGGTCACGGTCGGCGCGGTCAGATCCGGAAACACGTCGACGGGCATATCGCGTGCGACCCAGAGTCCTGAGCCGAGGAGCAGCAGCGACATCGCGATCACCATCCAGTGGTGATCGATCGACCATTGAATCAGCCTCTTCATCGCAGTCCTCTATATCTGTTCCGGATTCAGTGCACGTGCCCTTCGGCCGGCAACCCCTTCGCCGCAGATGCGAGCTGCACTTCGTACGCTCCACGCGTCACGACGCGTTCTCCTGGCTTGACCCCGCTTTTGAGCCCAACGACATCGCCGTCGCGGGACGCGATCTCGACGAACCGCCGCGCGAAGCGCTCTCCGGCGATCTGCACGAACACGTAGGGTCGGCCCGCCTCCATCAGCACGGCGGCTTTCGGAACGGTCGGCAGACGTTGTCGTCCGCCGGTGTAGAGGATCGCGGTACCGGCCTGGCCCACGAGCAGCTGACCACCAGGGTTCTGAATGTCCATTTGTACGGGGAGTGCTTTCGTGGCTGGGTCCAGCACACCCGGATCGTGCACATGGTGGAACGTGAGCGGGATCGGGTTCGGGCGCCCGGAAAGTTCCAACGCGACCGCGGAGAGGCCGTGGACAGCCGCCACGTCGGTGTCGGGCACGAACACGTTCAACTCGAGCGCGTCAGTCTTCACGATCTTGAAGAGTGGCGCGCCTTCGTCGTATGCGGCTCCGAGTGTCGCATTGACGTCCGTGACGCGCCCAGCAATCGGTGCACGCAGCACGAACGCATTTCCGGCTGCGGCTCCGCCCCCGGTTCGCAAGGTCTCGTCCCGTTGTGCCAAGCGAGCTTCGGCCGCTTTGAGGCGCGCCTCGGCGACCGTGGTCGCCCGTTTTGCATCTTCGAGGCGTCGAGCGGGAACCGCTCGCTCGGCGAGCAGCCGTTCCGCGCGAGCCTGCTCCACTCGGGCCGCTTCCGCGACGGTCTTGGCTTCCTCGACCGTCGCGACGAGCGTCGCGCGATCCTCGCCGGCGGCAAGCCGCGGCTCGAGGCGCGCGAGCACGGCACCGGCGCGCACCTGGTCACCAATCGAGGGGAGGCGCTCGGCAACAATGCGCCCTGCGGCCGGAGCCGACACAACCGCCTCGCCACCGGGAAGGGGATGGAGAGCGGCAGGTACGCGGACTGAGGACCGCACATCGGCGTCCTGGACCGGTGCGGTTGCGAATTCGTTCGTCCACTGCTGCTCCTTCAAGTACGCGATCGCGGCCGCATCCTCTGCCGGTCGTTTCGCGGCCTCTGCGTTCGCTGCGGCTTCATCCGCGAACACCTGTACGTCGCCGAGGTCGTGACGATCTGTGAAGCCGGGGGCATTCAGAATCAGCGCCCAGCGGTAATGGCCAGCAGCCGGAGACGGACCCTCGACGCGGAAGGCGCCGGGTCTCGAGGGCTGTGGACCGACCATTGCCGTTGGCTGCCCTCCTACTGCCGGCGTGAACTCGACGCGTGTTTGACCGGCGCTCACGGGCTTGAAGTCGGCGAGCGTCGTCAGATGTACGGCAAACAGTGCGTTGTGGCCCGCAACCAGCGGCGGGTATTCCATGTACAGCTCGGTGCGATCCGTCCAGTGTGTGACGTTCAACGTCGGAGGCTCGGTTGATGCGGGCTTCGGTTTTTGTGAACATGCGCTGACCGCGATCGCGACGAGCGTGATGAGACAGATCCCGTGTCTGCGTGTCATCATCGAATCTCCCATCCACTCGCAAACTCGAGCTCGATTTCCGCCTCTCGCACGGCTGCATCGAGCGTCGCCTGGCGTACGCGCGCGGACACTCCAGTCCGATAGGCGTCCAGGAGCTCGAGGATGCTGCGCTCGCCGGTGTCGTAGCTCACTTGCGCGATGCGCTCGATTTGGTCCGCACCGCTGACGGCTTGAGCGCGATACCGTTCTGCAACCTCGCGACGTTCGACGACCGCCGCTCGAAGCGCCGAAATCTGGCCGCGCAATACGGCGCGGAACGCGTCCGCCCGCGCATCGGCCTGAGCGGCGCGCGCCACGGCAAGGGCTCGTTCGGGGCGACCGCGATCGAAGAGCGGAACCGAGACATGTACGGTGAGGACGCTGCCGACGTCACCACCGCCGACCGTCGACGATTTGCTGCCCGCCACAATCTCCGGC
>JBKOZS010000103.1:0-9399 GCA_046726015.1 Acidobacteriota bacterium | reverse complement strand
CATGTAAGCCTTGTCGAACGCTTCGCCTGACAACTTGGCCAGTTGATCGCGCTTCGCCTTATGCTTGGCGTCGAGCTCGGTCGGCAGCGTCACGTTCTTCTGCTGTGCCAGGCTCTTGAGTTCGTCGTTCGCCTTGCCGTGATCCGTGACCATCCGTTCGCCGAACTGTTTCACATCGGGGTTCGACGCCTTTTCTTTCGCGAGGTTGCCGAGCTCGACCTCGGCCATGCTGCCGACCGCCGCTTCGTTGACGAAGCTGTGATCCGCCGGGGCAAGCCTGCCGCTCGTCCCCTGTGCCTTGCTCTGCTCACCCTTGGGCTGCGACTTCGTCTGATCAGGCGTGGGCTGCGGCTTCGTCTGATCCGGGCTTGACTGCGCCCACGCGGGCGCCGTCCCCAGCGCGCCGGCGAGCAGGGCGATTCCAACTACCCTCTTCATGTCTTGCCTCCAATCTCTGATGAGCCGAACATGAATCGATCGCTCCTTCGATGGTCCTACTGGCGATGAGCACCGTTGAAGGATCGAATCCAAGAGAAAAACCAGTTCGGAGGCTGCAACGCTGATGCCGTCTGCAGTTTTGAACAGCTGTGCGAAGCTTGCGCCACTGGATGCGGTTGCAGCTTCTGGACGTTGCTCATCAGCGCATCGAATCGGCGGAAGTGTCGCTCGACAAGGCGTCCGCTGACATTCGTCTGAAGTCCGACAACCGGGTCAGCATCCCGCAGCTGCGCGAGTTGATGAAGAAGAACGGTTATCCAACGAAAGATGCGCAGGTGGTCGCGCGGAGCAGGATCGTCGATCGCGAGGAAAGCCGATGCTCGATCTCGCCAACGGCATCACGATGCCGATCGTGGCGGATCCAAAAACGACGACGCCGCTCGGTGCCTTGCGGCGCGACGCACAGCAGCCACTGGCGGAAGTCACCGGCGTGTCACGGGCTGTGTCCAAGAGCGCGGAGGAACTCGCAATATCGTCGGCCAGCAGCGTCGAACGTTGATCGCTCGCTTGACACGCTCCGTAACTCTGACCTACGCTCAGTGAGTCTGCGCGATACCGCGCAGGCATTTATCCAGAGTGGCTGAGGGAACAGGCCCGACGACGCCACAGCAACCTGGCGCCCTGAATGCGCCAAGGTGCTACTTCCTGCCCGATAACCGGGAGAGATAAAGCCTCGGCCGCGCCCTTCGGGGCGGCTCGACGTTTCACTCCCACGATTGCGGGCTGTTGCAGCAACACCACGGTGTTGTCTGCCCGGCCGCCGCCGCGGCCGTTGCCAATTGAGGCGTGGTGTATCCGCACGTCGCGGAACCTTCGTCCCGTTGGCGATGGGTGCGGCATGGCGCAGCCCCCCTGGAGCGCTTCTGCTGATGTCATCGTCCGCTGCATGGCTGCAGCGGCCCAGTGACCTGTGTTCATCCTGAAAGGAATGACAATGGAGTTCGCGACAAAGACGATTCACGCCGGTCAGCCCTCGGAGCCCGGAACGGGGTCCCTGATTGCTCCAATCTTCCAGACCTCGACGTACGAACAGACAGCCCCCGGACAGCACCGGGGCTATGACTATTCGCGCACGAACAACCCAACGCGCGAACGGCTCGAATGTGTGCTCGCTGAGCTCGAGGGGGTCGGGCATGCTGCGGTGTTCGCCTCCGGCCTTGCGGCGGAAAATGCCGTGCTGCAGGCTTACCTGAAACCCGGTGACGAGATCGTCATCCCGCTCGACGTGTATGGCGGCACGTATCGCATTCTCAATCGCGTGTTCCAGGGCATCGGGTGCGTGATCCGTCAGATCGACATCGCCGATCCTGACGCGCTGCGTAACGCACTGTCGTGGAAGACGCGGCTGGTCTGGATTGAGACGCCGACGAATCCGCGACTTCTCGTCTACGACATCGCGGCGATCGCCGACGCAGCGCATGCCGCGGGCGCGTTGTTCGTGGTCGACAACACGTTTGCCACGCCGCTCTTCCAGCAGCCATTCCGGCTTGGCGCCGATCTCGTCGTCCACAGCGTGACGAAGTATCTCGGCGGTCACTCGGATCTCATCCAGGGCGCGGTGCTGGCGCGCGACGCGGCGGTGTTCGAGCCCGTGAAGTTCCTGCAGAACGCGACCGGCGCGGTCCCCTCGCCGTTCGACTGTTGGCTCACGCTGCGCGGTCTCAAGACGCTCGAACTGAGGATGCAGCGGCACGCGGACAACGCGGAGGCCATTGCCAACGCACTCCTGGCGCACCCGCTCGTCCGGCGCGTTTACTATCCCGGCCTCACGAGTCATCCGGGTCACGAGATCGCGCGCACGCAGATGACCGGCTTCGGCGGCATGGTGTCGTTCGAGCTCGATGGCACGATCGACGAAGTGGTCTCGTTTGTCTCGTCGCGCCGGTTCTTTGCGCTTGGTGAGAGTCTTGGCGGCGTGAAAGCGCTGCTGTGTCACCCGGCGCGCATGACGCACGCATCGATTCCCGCGGCAGAACGCGCGAAGCTCGGCCTGTCCGACACGCTGGTGCGGCTGTCCCCCGGGTGCGAACATCCGCGGGATCTCGTTGCCGATCTCGTGGAGGGTCTGAATACGCTGCAGGAAGCACGCAACGCGGCCCTGCTCACCGTGTAGGACTACATGAGACGGACCAACGTCCGCCGGATGCACTCCGTGGTCGCGCCGAATACGACGTGAGTTGCGAATGCCGACGCGTGACTCGAGAGCGGATACTCCGTCGGCGCTTTCGAGAGGCCGGTGAGCGGCACACCGATCTCGTCGGCAATGAGCCACACAGTCGCGCCGAACGGAAGGCCGGCCATCGCCGTTACGTCTGGCGTGCGGGCGGCAGCGGCGCCGTAGATCGCGCCGACCGCGCCTCCGAACGCGTAGTGCACGAGCGAGCCTGCGGCAGGTTTGTATTCGGGCGGGACTTCCTCGCCGGTAAGGTTCTTTGCCACGGTGTCGGCGGCTTCATACGTGGCCGGCTCCGACTGCGGTTTGCGGTGCTGCTGGCCGCCCCCTCCCGGCGCGCCTCCCATCTCCTCCGAGACCAGTCCAAGCGATCGCTGGAAGTGCTCCATCGCCCAGGACGCGATAAGTCCGCCGATCGCGCCCGCGATGATGTTCTTTGCAAGCGCGCCATTGCCAGTTGAGCTGCCCTTCCGCATACCGCCTCCGATCTGGAGCCCGCAGCAACAAAGATGCCTAAGGCAGGCGTTCGAAGCCGACGAGCTTCCAGCGGTCAGCCGTTCGCTTGAACCATGCGTGCACAGGCTCCGCCCATTGCTTGAGCGACGGATCGTCCACGCTGATGTCGACCTGGACGAAGTCGCCGATCGCCGTCGGCAATTCAGGCGGCGCGGCGATCGGTGATGTGCCTCGCGTTTCGCCGATCTTCGTCGCGACGCTCGTCACGTTGTCGAACCGAGACCACACCGCCGTGTACGACGCCGGAGCGGTAACCCCGACGAAATCGACCGCCGCGTTTGAAAACGTCAGGCGATCGTCCGACAGGCGAACATCGATGATCGGGTTGATGGCTGGCAGCCACGCGCGCGCGATCTTGTCGCGCCGTTCGATCAACGTGCGCGCGAGCACTTCCTCGATCTCGGCATCCTCGTACTTGCCCGCCTTGACCGCCGCGCGAATCATGTCGTCGGTCATCACCGTCATCAGGCGGCGGGCGCCCCAGAACAAATCGTCAGCACGGGCATTGAGAAACGCCGGGTTTGGAATCCTCGGCTTCCAGTCGTCTGGAGAAAACGCCGCGGACTCGAACCGTCCGACCAGCTCGTAATTTGGATAATCGACCGACATCCATGGCCGTGGTGCGAAGCCGAACGCGGGCAGCGCGCGTTTCGTGGGCGGCATGTCGACGATGTACTCGAAGCCATCGCGCGGATCGCGTGGCCCGATGCCGGCGCTGCCGAACGTCGACCCGAAGTCGAGCAGATGGTGACGAACCACACCACGCCCGTTCTCGCCGATCAGCGTATCCATGGAATTGATCGCCTTCGTGTCGCGGTGGTCTACCCACGCACCGAACACGCGAAGCGCCCGCAGCGATCGCCGATGTTCGTGCGGAATCACGTCATTTGGATCGTCCGGCCGGGTCCCGATGTACTTGAATCCGTTTAACAGCTTGCCCGGCAATAGTCCGCTGACCAGCACGCGGTAGCGGCCGTCAGGCATGCGTGAGGCGCGCCGGAGGTTCGAATCGATGTCGGACTGCCGCATCCGCCGCTTCTTCCCGTCCTCACCGGTTGTCGTTGCCGCCTTGTCGAGAATGAGATCCTCGCGGCGGAAGAACGCCACGTTGGTTTGCGGCACGTAGTAGCCAAGTGCGTGGTACAGGCGCGTGACGACGACCTCCGCCCCGCTCGCCAGCGCGGGCCAGTCCGGGGGATCGAACTTCACAAAGTACAGCCGTCCGCCGGCGTCGACAATCGTGAAGCCGGGCGAGGCGCCGCCTGGCTTGCCCGACTTCACCGTCAACGGCCCAGGCGCCGGACCGGTGTCATCGTCAACGCCGCGCGTCATCTCTCCAGGCGTCCTGATGCGGCGGTTCACGAACCAGTTGGAGTCCGGCACCTCGTCGATCGTGTTGATGTCCTGGGCTCGCGTCGTCTGGCCCACTGTCGGGCCGCCGAACAGGTTCACGACGGCGTCGTACATCAACGAGATATCCCACGGCTGAACGCGTGACGCATCCTGGCTGTCGATTTCACGGGCGATCGGATCGTCGTCGTAGAACTTGAGGTCAGCCGCCGGAAGCGAGACGACGAGCAGAGCGAGCGCCGCGGACACCAGCCATGTGCGTTTCGTCCTCACTAGAACACCACCGGGCTGAAACCGAATATGAAGCGGAAACCCTCGCGGCTCCGCGCCAGATCGAGACGCAGCAGCGTTGTCCTGGGCGTGTGGAAGTGAAAACCGATGCCATATGATTTCTCGAGGTTGTTGAAGTCGAGATCGCCGAAACTTGGCTCGACCTTACCCGCCTCGTAAAACAACACGCCGTCCAGGTATTCCTGCACGTACCAGCGGTACTGCGCCGTCAGCAGCATGGCGTGTCGATCGCGGAACCGGTAATTGGCGAACCCGCGAAGCTGGGTTGAGCCGCCGAGCTCCGGCATCAGGAAGAACGGCACCTCATCTCCGCTGTCCGGACTGGTGGAGGACACGCGGGCAGAGAGATCGAAGACGATGTTGCCGTGCATGATTGGAAGGAGTTGCTGCGCGACGCCGTCGACGCGACGGAAGGAAAACGGCGCTTCATCCCCCGCATGAAAATCGTGAATCGTCGCCTGGAGCAATGTGCCACGGCGGCTGTAGCCGGGCGATTCACGCCAGTCGAGCGCCGCCGTGCCGTAAGTGTGCAAGTAGTTGGGATCCGCGTTCAGGCCGGGAGGCGGCGGCACGAGCAGCGGCAGGCCGGCCGAGGCGATGAGGCCGCCGCTGGTCCGATACTTCTCCCATCCAGTGCCCGCCGCCAGGCGAACGAACGAGACTGGCTGTGCGAGCGCCTGGCCGCTGATCTCGGTACGCTGCTCGTCGTATTCCCCGCGGATATCCGGCGACTGCGGACCAATCGCGAAGACCGCTCCATCCGGCGCGTCGTGCCATCGCACGCGGGCGTTGACGATGAGACGACCATCGTGGAATTGCCTCGCCTGATAGAGCGCCTGCAGCAGCTTGTAGTTGCGGATTGAGAACACCGCTTTCGCACGAACGTAGCCGCCGTCAGGAAAGGTGTAGCCGCCTGCCGGGCCGATCGCGAACCCTGACCCCGCCTTGATCCCGCCAAATGTCACCGCGATGCCTTTGACGGTGCTCAGCTCCCCTGCACTGTCGAACTTCAACATCTGCCGTTCGATGAGACCCGGCACGTAAGGACGCGCGTTCCTCGCCTTCTCCTCCTGCTCCCGCTCGCGTTCCTCGGCGCGGGTGGCCGGCGGCGGTGTCGATTGCGCCGCGGCGTCCAACGGGAGAGTAAGAAGCAGCAGGGTCGGAAGGAGGGCAAAGCGGACAGGTCGCGTCATGGGCCTCGGCGTCGAAAGCAGCATATCTGCCACACCGCAGCCGTCCCGCCACGGGAACGGCCATTCGACTCGCGATGAAGCAGCGAGAGTTCAAGAACTTACCATCATTTACGCGGTCCTCGATTGGCCGGGATCTTGATGTCGACGATACCCGGCTCATGCAGCGGGTTGTTGTCGACGGAAAATTTCTCTCGGCCGGAAACACGCGGTTCCTCGTCAAGGGCGTCACTTACGGAACGTTCGCGCCGCGGCAGGACGGATCCCAGTATCCGCCGGACAACCTCGTCTGCCGCGACGTCGCGGCCATGGCGGTGGCCGGCTTCAACTGGGTTCGCGTTTACACGCCGCCGCCGCTGGCGCTCCTCGACTCCGCGCAGGCCGCTGGCTTGCGCGTGATGGTCGGGCTGCCGTGGACGGACCACGTCGCGTTTCTCGATGACCGCGCGCTGAGCGAAAGCATTCGGCGCGACATCGTGACGAGCGTCCGCACGCTCGCGCACCATCCCGCCGTGGCGCTGTTCGCGCTCGGTAACGAGATTCCTCCGGGTGTCGTCCGCTGGCACGGCCGGGCACGCATCGAGCGATTTCTGCGAGAGCTCTGCGAAGCGGCGCGGGACGCCGCCCCTGAGTCGCTCTTTACCTACGTCAACTATCCGCCGACGAGCTTTCTCGATCTGACTCCATTCAATCTCTGTGCGTTCAACGTGTATCTCCATCGCGAACGCGATCTGCGTGCTTACCTCGAACGCCTGCAGAACATCTCGGGATCGAAGCCGCTGCTGCTCGCCGAGGCCGGGGCGGACAGTCTGCGTGAAGGCGAAAGCGGCCAGGCGGCAATCACCGCCATGCATGTCCGCGCGGCGTTCGAGGAAGGCGCCTGCGGCGCGATCGCATTTGCGTGGACCGACGAATGGTGGCGGGGCGGCTGCGACGTCAACGACTGGGCGTTCGGCCTGGTCGATCGGGATCGCCGGCCGAAGGCAGCGCTCGCTGAAGTGTCGCGGGCATTCGAAGAGGCGCCTTTCTCCTCCGAGCGGCGCCGTTCGTGGCCGCGCGCGTCGGTCATCGTTTGCGCCTACAATGCCGCCGATACGATCGCTGAATGCCTTGCGTCGCTCGATCGTCTCGATTATCCAGACTTCGAAGTGCTCGTCGTCAACGATGGATCCAGGGACGCCACCGGCACGATCGCGCACGCGTGGGCTGACGGCCGGCCATCCTGGCGCGTGATTGACGTTGAGAACGGCGGCCTCAGTCGCGCCCGAAACATCGGCCTGGCCGAGGCAGCCGGGCCCATCGTCGCCTACACCGACGCCGACGTGCGCGTCGATCCATACTGGCTCACCTACCTCGTTCAACCCCTGCTCAATTCAGATGTCGTTGGATCCGGGGGCCCGAACGTGGCGCCCGATGACGATCCTCGCGTGGCGCAATGCGTAGCGCGTGCGCCAGGCGGGCCGGCGCACGTATTGCTCGACGATCGCATCGCCGAGCATGTGCCCGGGTGCAACATGGCGTTTCGACGCGACGCGCTGCTCTCGGTCGGCGGCTTCAATCCGCTCTACGTGCGGGCAGGCGACGATGTGGACGTGTGCTGGCGGTTGCAGGCGCGCGGGTGGCAGATCGGATTCGCGCCCGCCGCGCTGGTGTGGCACCGGCATCGCGCATCCGTGGCCGCTTACTGGCGGCAGCAAGTGGGCTACGGCGAGGGAGAAGCCTGGCTCGCGCTGAAGCATCCAGACAAGTTCGTCGGCGGCGACATGCTGTGGCGGGGCCGCATCTATAGTGCGCTTCCGTTCGTGCGCGGGTTGTATCGCGAGTTTCTGGATACGGGACCGTGGGGCACGGCGGCATTTCCATCGGTCTATAACGCCGGGGCATTTGGCGTCTCGTACTTGCCGGTATCTGCCGGATGGATCGTGCTGTCGCTCGTGCTGGTGATGCTGGGCGCAGTGCTTCACGTGTGGTTCACCGACGTGGCCAACGCCGCGCTGGCCGTCGGTGCCGCAGGCATCGCCGCATCACTCGGGCGGGCGTCGCAGTTTGCCGCCGCAGCGTACTTCCCTGCCGCAACGCTCGCACAACGCGCCATTGTCATGTGGCTCCACATCGTGCAGCCGATTGCCCGGCTTCGTGGGCGGCTCCGAGGCCACTTCGCGGCGCCGTCGGACTTCAACGCGTCAGCCGCGGCAACGACCGTCACGTCTTTACGATCCATCGGCTGCGCCCTTGCGCTGACGGTCGGCATGCGCCTCGAACGGCGCTTCTGGACCGAGACGTGGACGACACATGCCGCGCTGTTCGAACGGCTTGTTACCGCTTTACGCCATCAGCGTGGGGCTGGACGCGTGGATGTTGACGAGGGATGGGCGCAGCGGTGGGATGTGGCGCTCCCCATCGCCGGCTTCGCGAAGCTCGAGGCGCGAGGGCTCGTCGAAGAACATGCGCGCGGCGCGTGCCTCGTACGAACGTCCCTGCGCGTGCGGCCGACAGGGGGCGGTATCGCAGCGCTCGCGGCTCTTGCCGCCGGCATTGGCGCGGCGATGCTGCTCGAACGGGCTGGCAACAACGCCGGCTCGCTCGCGCTCGTCGTCATGTGTGCGCTGGCGCTGTGCTGGGCACTCCGGTGCACGGTGCTGGCGAGCGCGCGCATGGGAGCCGCGGTGGATCACGTGGCGGAGGCGAGCGCGCTGATGCCGATCGGCGTCGGACCGTCGTGGCGGCCGGCGCTGGCGAGCATTGCCGGAGGCACGCTGCAGGCCGCGATGGTGATCGCGGTCGGCGCATTTTTCGTGATGACCGCCGCACCCACGGTGTGGGATGCGGCCGACGATTACTTCCCTGCTCGCACGGCACCGCCCGTCACGGTCGTGCCGGTCTCTGTCGCCGTCGAGCCGCCCGCCGTTCGCGTGGCGAAGGCTCCCGATCGCCACGTCACCAAAGTCGAAGCGCCCCCGCATCCGACGACCCGGCATCGCACTGCACCTGCAGCGGGCGAGCGCCGGCGCACCTGATCATGGTCGACCTCTCGCTGGGCCGCTGGATCGCATCCTACATGCGACCGTACCGCTGGCGCCTCGTGTTGCTGGCCTTCGTGTCGCTCGTGGAGGTTGGCGTGGGGGCCCTGACGCCGTGGCCGCTGAAGGTGGTGGTGGACAACGTGCTTTCGGGGCAGCCATTGCCGCCTTCGCTGGCGCGCATGACGAGCCTTGCGGGTCACCCGAACGCGGCCACCATTCTCGCGGTCGTCCTCCTGGCGGGACTCGCGCTTCAACTGCTCGACCAGTGGGTCTCGATGCTGCACACGCAGATCCAGGTCAGCACCGGACAGCAGATGGTGTTCGACCTGCGGTCGCGCCTGTTTGCGCACCTCCAGTC
>JBKOZS010000102.1:0-20098 GCA_046726015.1 Acidobacteriota bacterium | reverse complement strand
CGACCATGCCTGTGATGCCGCGAAGCTTGACGGAAGCCGTAAACCGCGTCGAGCCCGCGGCCGTCGTCCTCGTTCAGTCTTTGAGCGCGCAGGTCAGCGATTCATTGGTCCGCGAACGGCTGATGGCGATGCTCTCCGGATTCTTTGGTGCCGTCGCCGCGCTGCTCGCCATGCTGGGACTGTACGGCGTCGTCGCATACGGTGTGACACGGCGTACGCGCGAGATCGGGATTCGTGCCGCGCTCGGCGCGCAACGATCGGACGTGCTGAGGCTCGTTCTCCAGCAGAGCGCGCTGCTGACTGCTGCAGGTGTGGTGCTGGGGCTTGGCGGGGCCGCTGGTGCGACACGGTATCTCGAAGGGATGCTGTTCGGTCTGACACCGCTCGATCCCGAGACCTTTGCAGCGGTGGCGATCGCGTTTCCGGTCGTGGCAGCGTTCGCCGCATACCTGCCGGCGCGACGCGCGACGAAGGTCGACCCCATGATTGCCCTTCGTTGCGAATAACGAATCCGTGAGGGTGCAATGCCGCGCGTCAAGCGAGTGATAAACGGACTTCGTGCGTTAGTTCGAAAACACCGCGCGGAAGAAGAGCTGGACGCGGAACTGCGGGAGTACCTGCAATCCGCCGTTGAACACAGGATGCGCACCGGACTAGGCGAGCCTGAGGCGCGCCGAGCCGCGCGGCTGGAACTGGGCAGCATCGAAGCTGTGAAGGATCGTGTTCGCGACGTCGGATGGGAATCCGTCGTCGAGAGCGTGTGGCAAGACGTGCGCTACGGCGCGCGGATGCTCGGCCGCAGTCGGCTATTCACAACCGTGGTTGTACTGTTGCTGACGCTCGGCAGCGGCGCGACCACGGCGGTGTTCAGCGTGATCAACACGCTGATGCTGCGCGATCTGCCGGTAACAGAACCGGAACGGCTCGTGGAGCTCGTGTGGCAGTATCCGGGCGACCCGCGCCGGAACTTCTTCACACCGAACGTGTACGAGCATTTCCGCGATCACAACCACGTGTTCTCGGACGTGATCGGGGTCTCACCCAGCCGGTTCCAACTGGCGCGGGACGGCCACGATGTCGAAACGGTGGACGGGCAATACGTCACCGGGACGTTTTTTTCCGCGCTTGGCGTCCAGCCGGCGATCGGCCGGCTGATCGCACCCGGCGACGATCGGGTCGCTGCGCCTGGCGGTGGCGTCGCGGTCATCAGCTGGGCCTGCTGGAAGCGCCACTTCAACCTGGATCCGTCGGTGTTGGGCAGCCAGGTCGTGCTGTCCAGCGTCGAGGCGACGGTGATTGGCGTCACACCGCGCGCGTTCTTCGGCCTTCAGGTCGGGTCGTCCGCCGACGTGTGGGTGCCGGCGTCGATGGCGTCGCTCGTGCCAGCGCCGAATCGCACGACCCGCGATCGACCACCGTTCCAGCTGATGGCGCGATTGAAGGACGGCGTATCGATCGAGCAGGCGCGCGCGGAGATGCGGGTGCTGGATCAGACGAGAATCGACGCGCTCGAGAAGGCGAGCCACGACCCGCAATGGCGTCAAGCGATCATCCAGCTCCTGCCGGCACGCGCGGGTTTCTCTCAACTGCGGGATCTGTTTGCGGAGCCGCTGATCGCACTGATGGCGATCGTCGGCCTCCTCTTGCTCATCGCGTGCACGAACATTGCGGGGCTGTTGCTGGCGCGCGGCGCATCGCGGCGTCACGAAATGGCAGTTCGCGTCGCGCTCGGTGCCGCACGCGGCCGCGTCGTACGACAGGTGGTCACCGAATCACTGCTGCTGTCGATCACCGCGAGTGCGATCGGGATCGTGCTGGCGTATTTCTGGGCCGACGCGCTGGCGCGGTCGTTGCCCATCGACGCGAGATGGTTGGCGCATCAATCGGTGGAACTCCACGTTCAGCCTGACATCCATGTTCTGCTGTTCACGGCCGGAATCGCCTTACTGACAGGGCTGCTGTTTGGGACCGCCCCCTCGTGGAACGCCTTCGCGGCTGCGACGGCATTCTCGCTTCGAGAAACCGGAAGCAGCGGAGACACGAAGTCCCGTCGACTGTTAGGGCGGGGTCTGGTCGTCGCGCAGGTGGCGTTGTCGATTGGGCTGCTGACGGCCGCAGGCCTCTTCGTGCACCATCTGTGGAATCTGCGTAACGTCGATCTCGGGTTCCAGCGCGACTCGGTACTGCTCGTGAACCTCGACCCCGCGGGCAGCGGCTATCAGCGAAGCGAATTATCGACACGCTATCGGGAGCTGCTCGGGCGCATCGAGGGGATGCCCGGCGTTCGCACCGCCACGCTGACCGGCGTGACACCGATCGAGGGTGGGGCGGCAAGCCGGTTCGTGGACGTTGAAGGCTACCAGGAGAAGCCCGAAGAACGCCGCCGCGTGATGCTGAACTGGGTCGCGCCGAAATACTTCACGACCCTCGGTACGCCCTTTCTCGCGGGACGCGATTTTCAGTTCGACGATGAGGGACAACCGCGAGTCGCCATCGTGAACCTCGCGATCGCGCAATACTATTTCGGTGACCGCAATCCGATCGGAAAACACTTCATCCTGGAGGGACGGAGCGCGCCGTACGAGATTGTCGGCGTTGTCGCTGACGCGAAATACCAGGACCTGCACCAACCGGCGCCGCGCACGATCTATCTCCACGCGTTTCAAGAAGGCGGAGTCGCGCACGAACTGGCGATTCGGACCCGAGGGAACCCGACGGCCATTGCCGGAGACGTACGTCGACTCGTTCAGGATAGGCTGTCGAACATCCGGGTGGCCAGAATCACGACCCTGTCTGATCAGGTGGATGCGTCGATCGTTCCCGAACGGTTGATCGCGACGCTAGCCGCACTCTTCGGCGGGCTGGGAGCGCTGCTCGCGGCGATCGGCTTGTATGGTCTGCTGGCCTACACGGTTGCGCGCCGCGTCAGTGAGATTGGCGTGCGGATGGCGCTCGGCGCAACCGAACGCGACGTCGTCCGGATGGTCCTGACCGACGCGCTCGGTCTCGTGTGCGCCGGACTGGCGGTGGGCGTCCCTCTCGCGATGTGGAGCAGGAAGCTCGCTGCCACTTTCGTACAAACCTTATCGGTTCAATCCACGCTGCCGATCGTCGTTGCGCTCATCGCGATGGTCGGCGTCGCGCTCATCGCCGCTTATGTGCCGGCGCGGCGCGCCGCTCGCGTGAATCCGGTGGAAGCGCTGCGGCATACGTAGAGGGTTACTCCTCGTACCGCAGGGCAACCATCGGACTCATGCGCGTCGCGCGGCGTGCGGGTACCCAGCACGCCAGCAGCGCGACGCCGGCGAGCAGCAGAGGAATAACGACGAACGTCATCGGGTCGGTCGCGCTTACGCCGAACAGCAAGCCTTGCAACACGCGGGTCAGTGCGTAAGACGCGCCGACGCCAATCACCAGGCCAACAACAGTCAGCGCCATCCCTTGCCGGACGACGAGCGTCAACAGGTCGAGCGGCTGCGCGCCTTGCGTCAGCCGAATACCGATCTCCCGGGTGCGCGCGGTGACCGAGTACGACAGAACCCCGTAGATGCCCACCGCCGCAAGCGTCAACGCCAGCACCCCGAAGAGCGTCAGCAACGCCGCCGCGAGGCGTTCGGTGTACAGCGACCCGTCTTTCTGTTCCTCCAGCGTGCGCACGTTGTAGATCGCGAGCGTTGGATCCATCGACTGGAGCTCGCCGCGCAGTGCGGCGACGAGTGCTCGCGGGTCTGTTGCGGCGCGCACGTGCAAGGTGAGGTCCGGGCTGTAGCTCTGCAACAGCGGCAGATAGATAGTCCGGTGGGGCATTTCGATGAGCCCCTTCTCGCGCGTGTCCTTCACGACACCCACGATGACGCCGCGGCTCGTTCGCTTGCCAACGGGATCCTGTCCTGGCCAATAGTGCTGGGCGACTGTTTCGTTCACCACGATGACGCGTTGTGCGTCCGCCGTATCGGCATCGGTGAATTCGCGGCCGCTAACCAGCGGCGTACCGATGGTTTTGAAGTAGGCCGGGCCGACGGCATTGAAATCGAACGCGAGCCGTTCGCCGGGCTGTGGCACATAGCCGTCAATCGTCGCGCCGCTGACCCAGAACGAATCGCTGAACGCCACGATGTGCGCGAGGCTGACCCCTTCGACGCCGGGCAATCGCGCGATGCGCTCCGACAGTTCCGGGATGAACTTGCGTGCGCGCGCCTCGTCGTACCCGTTCATCCCCAGGTCGAACGACGCCGTCAGGACCTTCGCCGGCTGGAAGCCCGGCTCGATCTCCTGCAACGCTCGCAGGCTCTTCACGCAAAGACCGGCGCCGATCAGAACGACCAGCGACAGGGCGACTTGCGCGACGACGAGCAGATGGCGGAGGCTCCACCGGGGCAGGCCGGCGGGCGTCTCTGCTTTGAGCGCGGACAGCACGTCAGGCTTCGACGCGTGTCGTGCCGGCGCGAGGCTGAAGAGCGTGCCGGTCAGCACCGACAGCCCCAGCGTAAACGCGAGCGTTCTTCCGTCGAGGGAACCATCGAACGTGCGCGGAACGAAGTTGGTTTGCTCCTGGAAGCGGAGCAAGACGCCGGTCACCCGGTAGGCGATCAGGAGGCCACCGCATCCACCGAGCACTGCGAGGATGGTGCTTTCGGTGAGCAACTGCCGCACGATCCTGAGGCGGCTGGCCCCTATCGCGCGGCGCACCGCAATCTCCTTCTGGCGCACCGACGCTCGCGCAAGGAGAAGGTTGGCGACGTTCGCGCAGGCGATCAAGAGGACGAATCCCACGACGCCCATCAGCAGTTTCAGCGGCAGCGAGAGGTCCGTCACGCGATCCATGTAGCCGCGACTGCCGTCCAACAGGAGTATCTGGTTTTTAGGTGCTCCGAGCCTCCACGTGTCCTTCTTGCCGGGTATCGCCCCGGCTTCATCCGGCAGCAAGCCCAGGGCGGCCTGCGCCTGCTCACGTGTCACCCCGGGTTTCAACCGGCCGAACAACTGCAACCAGCCGGCGGTTCGACGCTCGAGATAGCTGTCCGTGCCCATCACTACCGGCTGCATCATTGCCGGCACGTAAAGATCCGTCACCGTCCCTCTCGTCGTTCCCACGAATTCAGCGGGAGCCACGCCAATCACGGTGTAGTCATGCGCGTTGACCGTGATCTTCTTGCCGACGACTGCCGGATCGGCAGCGAAGCGCCGTTGCCAGAGTGCGTGGCCAATCACGGCGACAGGATGTGTGCCCGGCGTGCGATCGTCCTCCGGCAGAAAAAACCGTCCAAGCGCTGGCTGGACACTCAGGACCGTGAAATAGTTCCCCGACACCATCTGTCCGATCACACGTTCGTTCCGAACGCCGTCTCCGACGCTGAATGGCCGTTGCGTGTACGCGAGGAGACCTGACAGGACGCCGTTGCCATCGCGCAGATCCGTATATCGCGGGTAGGAGACGATCGCCGGCGCCCCTCCGGCATCGGTCGAAAACGTGACCAGTTGATCCGGCCGCTCCACAGGAAGTGGCCGGATGAGGATTTTGTCGACGAGTGTGAAGATCGCGGTGTTCGCGCCGATGCCGAGCGCCAGGGTGACGACAGCAATAAGCGTGAAGGTGGGATTCTTCAGCAGCAACCGTGCGCCGAAGCGCAGGTCCTGGAACATGTCGTCCTCCAATCTCCGGCGCTGCAGCCACACCGCATCCCAGAACGCGCTGGTGCTGCGGCGCAGCAAGTCGAACTTATGGCGTCGATCGAGACGATCCCAGTCGGCAAGGAGCATCTCGCGACACTGCAACTCGGCTTCCCACTCCTGGCGCCAGTCGGCGCGCAGGCGGCGCGGCACGATCAGGCCCACAAGTGCAATCAGTCGAAGGTGCGGTCCGCTCACGATTGCTCCTCACGTTCGTGACGATTTCGGCGTGCGGGCCCGGATCGGTTGCGTTTGCTCGAGCAGTCGATAACGTTTGATCGCTTCGGCGAGTGCGTCGCGCCCGGAGCGTGTCAACTCGTAGTACTTCCGCGGCGGCCGCGGCTCCGCGCGTGCGACGCTCGGATTCTCCCACCTGGACGTGAGATGTCCCGCCTCCTCGAGCCGTCGCAGTGCCGGATAAACCGTGCCTCCAGGCATGCCGGTGATGTCGATGATGTCGAAGCCGTAGCGATAGCCATTGGCCACGGCCTGCATGATGACCGCCGTCGAATACGTCACAAAGCCTCGGGCCATGGTTCTCGCTCCGGCACCGGATACGGCTGCATAAGCAGTAAACTACTTATAAAGTATTCTACATACATTCCATCTCGATCAAGGGCCCCGTCGACAGGGCCAGAGACGGCGTCGATCAATAATGCGTCGCCATGCTCCAGACGAGCCCCTGGGTAACGATGTGGTTGGCGCCTCGTGTGACGATTCGACGTCTGATCGAGATGGAGCAGAAGCCAAGCTGGATACCGGTCGTGGCGCTCGCCGGACTGCATCAATCGCTCCAGTGGATGCAAAGCAATCACAAAATGGTTGCCAGCAGCGATGGCCTGACCGCGATCGGATTCGCGCTCGTGTTCGGCGGCGCGGCGCTCGTGTATAGCGTCCTGATCGGCCCGTTTCTGCTGGCGTTTATCGGAGGATGGTTGGGGGGCAGTGGCGATGCCGACGATATCCGCCAGGCCGTGGCCTGGAGCTACGTCCCGACGGCCGTTGCCTCGATCCTCTGGATTCCCGTGATTACCGCCTACGGCTGGCGTGCGTTCAGTGGAGATCTGACGCCGCAGTCGGCTGCGCAACTCCTCGCGCTGCCGGTCATGTTGCTGATCTCGGTGGCTGCCCTCTGGACACTGGCCGTCCAGATCGGCGCGGTCGCAGAGGCGCAGCGATTCTCGATCCTGCGCTCCTTCTTGAGCATCCTGATCCTGTCCGCTCCGCTGCTGCTCTTCCTGGGGCTGTGATTGCGAATCCCGTCACGGCCGACGGCCGACGGCAGGGTCCACGAAGATCAGGAAGGAGGGCCGGGACGGACCTAGCGCTACCGCCGGGGCAACCGCACCGCCGGAAAATACTCACCGGCTGGCTCGCGATTCCACCAGCGGCCGGTCGCCCGGCGTTCGGCGCTCGTGGTGAACGTGTAGCGATACATGCGTGCCCTGATCCACCGGGGGGGTCGATCCGGAAAGGGGTTGCTCGCCAGCAATCCGATCGTCTCTTTCTCCCCTTCCAGCAGCTTCAGAATGAGCGCCGCAAACCACGGTTCATCCCGTGCGCGTCCCATCGCGGCAAACCACATCAGCCAGTCGATTCGAAGATGGTACGGCGCAACCTGCGACGGCCGCTTCGCCGGATCGCCAGGCTTCCCCTTGAACTGATACTCGCGCCACGTCGTGTGCGCACCGACTTCGTCGTCCAGCGTTCCTTCAATGACGATCTCGTACCGCTCGCGCGTGACGCTGCCGAAGGCCCCGTAGGTGTTCACGATGTGCAGCGGGTTGAACGACATGTTCATCGCCTGGTTGGGCGACAGCATATTCACCGTGGGCGCGATGCTGAGGATCGCGACAACGACGGCGAGTGCGTAAATGGCAATCCGCTGCGCCTGCGGCATCGGGTGAAGAGTCGGGATCGACCACGGAAGCCACGCCAGGAACCGATTGTCGAGTGTGGTGAAGGCGAGGACGATGGTGAGCCAGTTCAGCCAGGACAGGTTCCCGCTGATGATCAGCGTGAGCTGAAACACGATCGTGATGAGCCCGGCAATCCCGGCGAACGGCTGCGGCAGAAAATAGCCGAACGGCACGATCAACTCGACGAAGTGGTTGAATGCCACGCCGCCGTGCAGCACCGATCGAGGCAGCCAGTGGAAGTACCAACTCAGTGGGTTCGGAATCGGCTGCGTCTCGAAGTAATAATCAAGACAGGTCAGATCGCGCCAGCAGGGATCCCCGCGCAGTTTGATCAGTCCTGCGCCGAACATGAGCCGGAACAGCGTCCACCGATACATCCAGTTCAGGATCGTGGCCGGTGCGGTCGTTCCTGCACCGGCGAAGATGGTGAAGAAGCCGGCCTCGAGCAGGAGCGATTCCCACCCGAACGCGTAGAACGTCTGGCCGACGTTGACGAAGGAGAGATACAGCAGCCAGAGCAGCGCCCACACGACAGCCGCCGCCATCGCGCTCTTATGTTGCAGGAGACCGGTGAGCGCGACGAGCGAGAGCAGGACGCCAAGCCAGCCGGCAGCGCGGAACGCGCCATCGGTCGGATGAAAGAAGAAGAGGCTGGGGGACGCGCGGAACGGCAGCGCCTGCACGAAGCGGGGAACGGGCAGCAGGCCGCGCTCGCCGAGCAACGGAACGAATTGATTGACAACAGCGAAGAAGCCGATGAGATAGATGAGCGCGAGGCCGCGCTCGAAGAGAACGCGCGAGTACCAGTAGGACGTCAGGTCGTCGCTCATCGGATCAGCACGGCCATGCGAATACCGGATCCCCTGGAGTTATAGCAAAGACGTGGGTGCCGCAGATGCGATTGTGATTGGCGCCGGCCCGAACGGGCTTGCCGCTGCCATTGTGCTCGCGCGCGCCGGACGGAAAGTTGTCGTGTACGAAGCGCAGGAGGTCCCCGGCGGCGGGTGCCGGTCCGATGCGCTTACGCTGCCTGGCTTTGTCCACGACGTCTGTTCCGCCGTGCATCCGATGGCGGTCGCATCGCCGTTGTTGAGGACGCTGCCGCTGGCTCAACACGGGCTCGAGTGGATTGAGCCGCCTTCGATGTTCGCGCATCCGTTCGATGGTGAGATGCCTGCGTCGGTTGTCGAGCGCTCGCTTCCGACGACGGCGGCCACATTCGGTCTTGATGAAGGCCCTTATATTCGCTTGATCGGCTCGGTGGTGACTGCCTGGCCATTAATAGAAGATCTCGTGCTCGCCCCGCCGCGGCGGCCACGACATCCCTTGGCGGTGACGCGCTTCGGGCTGAGCGCGATGCAGTCAGCGCAGCGTCTGGCGATGCGACACTTCCATGGTGAACGCGCGCGCGCGATGTTTGCCGGCATTGCCGCGCATGCAATGCTCCCGCTCGACAGGCTGCTGACCGGCGGGGTGGCGCTGGTGCTTGGGGCGCTTGCACACCACATTGGATGGCCGTTTCCGCGCGGCGGGGCGCAGCGACTGGCCGATGCGATGGCGTCGTATCTGCGATCGCTCGGCAGCGAGATCGTAACGGGCGCGCCGGTCAACGACATTGACGACCTGCCATCGGCGAAGGCAATCTTGTGCGATCTGTCGCCGCGCCCATTCCTGCGCATTGCCGGCCGCGTCCTTCCCGATCGATACAGGCACCAACTCGAGCGCTATCGGTATGGTATGGGCACATACAAGGTCGACTGGGCGCTCGACGCGCCAATCCCGTGGCGCGACCCGGCGGTCGGGCGGGCAGGGACGGTTCACCTTGGCGGCACGTTCCACGAGATCGTCGCCTCGGAGCGCGACGCCTGGAGCGGCAAGGTTTGTGAGCGTCCCTTCGTTCTGCTCGCCCAGCCAAGCCTGTTCGATCCGACACGCGCGCCCGAAGGCAAGCACACGGTCTGGAGCTACTGTCACGTGCCGAATGGATCGACCGCTGACATGCTGCCGCGTATCGAAGCGCAGATCGAACGGTTCGCGCCGGGCTTTCGCGATCGCGTCCTGGCGCGCCACGTAACGACGCCAGCCGATTTCGAGCGCCGCAATCCCAATCTCGCCGGCGGCGACATCGGAATGGGAGTCATGGATCTGGGACAAACGATCGCGCGTCCGACGTTATCCTGGCATCGCACGCCAAGACGCGGCCTTTACCTGTGTTCCGCATCAACGCCGCCCGGCGTGGGCGTGCACGGGATGTGTGGCTACTTCGCGGCGCAGTGCGCGCTTCGCGACGTGCCGGCTTGACTCTTATCCCCGTCCGCGTGTCGCTCGTGCAAGGCCCATTGCACCAATGAGCACGAGCGCGGCGCCGGTGGCGCGCCGCGCGAATGGATCGGGCACGGGAGGCGGCAGCGATTCAACGCCGTCAGGCCCCGTCAATGCGGGCGCGGCCACGTACCGCCCGTGCTCGGGCCGCGAGAACGTTCGTGCGAACCAATCGACTTCGTCGGCCACGCCAGCTCCCGCGATGGGCAGGCCATGTCCCGCTCCGACCGCATAGGGACGAAGCGAGGCCAGGATCTGCAGGCTTCGCCGCGCCGCATCCCAGTCCGTGGTCAGAGGCGTTGGCGGGCTGGATGGTTCCGGTGTACGGCGCACCTGTTCGATCCACGAGTCCAGGTCCATCGTCACCAATGCATCTCCGGCCAGCAATGTGCCGTCTGCATCACGGAACAACGACACGTGGCCCGCCGTGTGGCCAGGCGTATGGATCCAGCGCCATTCCGGCGCCGCTGGAACGATATCGCTGGTCAAGGCCATGAGTCTCGCCTGCAGCGTGCGGCCACGGTGCGGGAAAGCGCGCGACATCAACGCCATCGCGCCCCCGACCGTCGGATCCTGCGGCGGGTAATCGGATCGCCCCGTGAGATATGGCATCTCCAGCGGGTGCGCGTAGACTGGCACGTTCCATTCGAGGGCGAGCGCGTCGGCGTTGCCCGCATGATCGAAATGGCCGTGCGTCAGGATGATGGCATCGGGTCGCGCGCCGACCCCGAACTGTGCGGCGACCGCCCGCTTGATAACTCGCGCAAAGCCGCCAATGCCCGTATCGACGAGAACCCATCGCTCGGCCGTGCCAACCAGGTATGTATTGACGATGCCGGTCGGCACCCGCTGCACGTCGGCCGCGTATTCGAACGGGCCTGATCCGTCACTGCCGTACGCGCCGACTCTGTAAGCCTGCATGAGTCACTCCTCCCAATGAAGACGTCGTGCAAGGCTTGGACCGCATCGGACCCTGGCATGACAGAATGCCATCTCAAATCGTGCAGACAGCCGTGGTGCAGGTGAACGGAATCAGCAAGAGGTACGGCCGCGCCGTGGCCGTTGACGAAGTGTCATTTGAAGTACGCCAGGGTGAAATTTTTGGATTGATCGGGCCAAACGGGGCGGGCAAGACAACGACCATGGAGTGTGTTGAAGGGCTGCGGCGTGCTGACCGCGGCGCTATTTCAGTCCTTGGCCTCGATCCCATCCGGGACGTGTATACGCTGCAAAATCGAATCGGCGTCCAGCTGCAGGAGGCGCATCTGCAGAAGCGAATCAAGGTGCACGAGGCGGTCGCGCTTTGGGCATCGCTGTACGACCGCGCCGTCGATGGCAACCGGCTGCTCGATCAGCTTGGACTCGCCGAGAAGCGGAACGCCTGGTTCATGACGCTATCGGGTGGCCAGAAGCAGCGGCTGTTCATCGCGCTTGCGTTGATCAACGATCCCGAGTTGGTATTTCTCGACGAACTGACGACCGGCCTCGATCCGCAGGCGCGCCGGGCCATCTGGGAGCTGGTGCGCGGCATCCGGTCGCGCGGCAAGACGGTATTCCTGACCACCCACCTGATGGAAGAAGCGGAGCGCCTGTGCGACCGCGTCGCGATCATCGATCACGGCCGCATCATCGACATCGGCTCGCCCGCGGAGCTCATTCGTCGTCACTGTCCCGAGCAGACGGTGATCGTTGCCACCGACACGCACGAGGCCGAGGAACGATTCTGTCGCTTGCCGGATGTCGACTCGGTGACACGAGACAACCTGACACTGACCATTCGCGGCCGCGGCGACGAACTGGTCACGCACGTGATCCAATGCCTGGCCGAGCAACATATGCGCGTCATTGATTTCCGCACGGAACGGCCGACCCTCGAGGACGTGTTCCTCAAGGTCACGGGTCATTCGATTCGTGCCTGAAGCGACGAACGACTGATGCTGAGAGGGCTTTGGCGATTGACGTGGCTCGAGATCAAGATCTTCGTCCGGGAGCCGCTTGGCGTCATCGGAACGCTGGCGATTCCGGTCCTGGTCTTCATCGGATTGAGCCGGCTGACCGCTCAGCGTCCCGGGTCGAGACCGGCGGGTCCCCCGGCCTTCCTGACCGCGGATCTGCCCGTGTTCACCGCCATCATGATCTCGCTCAGTGCCGTCCTCTCGCTGATCACGATCGTCGCGATCTATCGCGAAGGAGGCATTCTGAAGCGGCTGCGCGCGACGCCGCTGCGGCCGTACACGATCCTCGGCGCCCACGTGCTGGTGAAGCTGTTGCTGACCGCACTCACGCTGCTCGTCATGGCGCTGGCCGGCCGGCGCTATTACCCCATCGACATCGACGTCACGTTTCTGTCATTTACGATGGCGTTGCTCCTCAGCACCCTCGGATTCATTGCTGTCGGCTTTCTCATCGCGAGCATGGTCCCGACGGCCCGCTTCGCGCAGCCGGTCGGCTCGCTGATTCTCTATCCCATGCTCGGCATATCGGGGCTGTTCTTTCCAATCGAAGCGCTCCCGCCGCTCCTGCGAACGATCGCCCGCGCCTTGCCGCTGACCTACGCTGTCTCGCTGATCAGAGGCGTCTGGCACGGCGAAGGATGGCGGGCGCATCTTGGTGATGTGGCGATACTGGCCGTGATGTTCCTCGTCTGCGTGGCCATCTCCGCAAAGGTATTCCGGTGGGAATAGGGCTGGTCCGTTACCTTCGTTGCTCCGTTTCCTGGATCCGTTCTCTTCGTCAACCTTCGTTGGACAGGTCGATGGCGATCACCTCGTGAAGCTCCACTGACGGGACGGTCACTACCAGCGCGTCGCCTGACTGCACGGTGGTGATCGTCGTTCCCGCCGTGAGCAACTGAACACTCGTTGCGCGTGTCCGGGCCGGCAGACGGATTTTCGCGCGCAACGGCCCTATCGGGATCGCTTCGCGCAACGGCCCCTTCATCATCATCGGGTTCGTCAGGTTGACGAGGTGAACGGTCATGGAGCCAGCCTGGCGCCACGCCGTCACGTCGACCAGTCCAGGTCCTTCGATCTCCACGGGCTGCGGTTCGTTCGTTGCCCACGCGACGGCGTTCCGCAGCAGGCGCAGATGATCGACACCCATCACCTCCCAGAACGTCCGCGTGATGTCCCACGGGATGTAGACGATGCGCGAGCGGCCGAGATCGCGGAGATAGAGCTCGCGTGTCGCGGTATGCGGCACGCGCGGGTAGACATCCTCCATCGGGAGGTCCGGGTACGACGGGATGAGCGTCAGCGGCGACGGAAACGGCGCCGTGGGGCGCACGTCAACCCGGAACACGCCGTTGATGATTCGTGGTGTGTCGTCGAGGCCGGCGAGAACCGGATGCCGCGTGCCGGTGGCGGGATCGCTGTCCAGGCTCAGATACGAATTCTGCATCGGTCCTTCGATCTTCCCCGCGAAGGAGACGCCAAACACGTCCGCAAGGCCGAAGTCGTTTCGTCGGCTGCCGGTCTCGTCGAAGAGTGACGACGCAAACGTGGCGAGGAGGCTGCCTCCGCGCTGGACGTAGGAGCGGATCGCGACGCACTGCGCGTCCGAGAGCGCGGCCGCATCCGCCAGGACGAGCAGCTTGAACCGATCGAGGCGGTCCGGCGTCAGGAATGCTTCGTGGACCAGTTCGCAGGGGACGCGTGCTTCGATCAGCGCGTGATACATCCCGAGCACGTGATCCTCGGCCCGGTCTCCTGGCGCGACCCCGGCATGCGTGGCTTGTGTTTGTTCCGAGTAGAGCAGCGCGACGCGCGCGAGCGGTGTCTCGTTGCGGAGATATTTCTCGTGACGGTAGTGCCAGTCGTAGATCCGTTCGACAACCGGCAGCCAGCGCCGATCGTAGAGAACTCCCGAGAACTTCGTCACCCATGGACGCGCGCCATTGGCGGTGGCTTCCGCCACCCACAGCCGAACCTCCGGTTCGCTCTGCACCGAGTCCTTCCAGCGATACGGTTCCTCCAGGCCGACACTGAAGATGCCGCCGATCGGCCGGCGGCCCATGACCGAGCGATATTCCTTCGCGCGGCGGCCGTTGCCCCACGGCGGTGCGGCACCGCGGCGCGCCTGGTTGTCGGCGAACTGGATTGGCGCTTCCATGTCTCCCGCCGTCTTCATGTCCGGCGGTCCGTTGGGAATGAACCGCGCTTCCGGGTTCGCGGCGCGGACGGTGGCGTCCCACCGCTTCCACAATTCGGTGAGACGCGCCTTGCGCCACGCGACGTATTCGCGGCGGAGCGGATCGAGACGATCGTTCGTGCGCGGCAGCTCGCGGCCGGTGGCCGCTTTGAAATTCTGCTGGCAGCGGACGCAGAAGCAGTCGCCTCCCTGCGGCGCCCAGCGGTTTGCGAAGATGCCGTCCACCTTGTAGCGCGTGACGATTTCGCGGTGGACCTGGTCCATGAAGTCGAAGTTGTAGGGACCGAGCGCACACGTGACCCACAACTCGGGGTTTGCCCAGTGCCGCCGCGGTTCGCCGTCACGGGTGACGGAGATCCAGTCGGGATGCGCCGCGCGCACCTCGTCGCGCACCGCGTGCGGGTCGGTTCGCGCCAGCACGCGCATGCCCATCGCGCGGCAGCCGGCGACGAGCGTTCCGAACGGGTCGCTGGTTCCGAGCCAGCCGCTGCGATGATGAAGCGGCACCTCGGTTGGGTAGTACGCGACAATCCCGCCGGCACTCAGCGTGGCGGCATCCGCGTGCAGCCTTCGGAAGTAATCAAGCCAGAACTGCGGGTCGAACCTTCCGGGGTCATTTTCAACGAGCGTGAGCTGCACCCACCGCATGGGCGTGTCGAACCACCCTTCGCCCGGGGCAGCGGCTTCACGCAAGAGGTCAGCGTCCGATCGCCAGGCCGACGGCGCCGGCATGGACGCGAAAGCGCCGGCACCGACGGTGACGTGGAGGAATTCCCGCCGCGACATGGAGTCGGTCATGGGCTGTAGAGTGGAGCGGATTAGTTTGGATTGCAACGCGTATAATTCGCGGCCAGGAGTCCCTCAATGTTGAGAACGTCGGTCTTGATTTCGAGCCTGCTGGCGGCCGCACCGCTGGCCGCGCAGGATACGCACCAGCACGGCGACGCCGGCAAGTTCGGCGTCGTCACATTTGCCACCTCGTGCAGCGCCGAGGCGCAGCCACTGTTCACGCGCGGCGTGACGCTGCTGCATTCGTTCGAGTTCGGCCCGGCGATCGAGCGGTTCACCGCCGCGGCCGAGAAGGATCCGTCGTGCGGCATCGCGTGGTGGGGCGTGGCCCTCGGGCACTGGGGCAACCCGTTTGCCGCGGGGATCAAGCCTGTCGCGCAACTTCAGCCCGGAGTGGCCGCGGTCGAGCGCGCGCGCAGCAGCGGCGTGAAGACCGAGAGAGAGCGCGCCTATATCGAGGCGGTCGGAAAGCTGTTCGAGAACATCGCCACCGTCGATCAGCGCACCCGCACGCTCGCCTATCGCGACGCGATGGAGCGCGTAGCCGCGACCTACCAGGATGATTCGGAGGCCTCCGCATTCTACGCCCTCGCGCTGTCGGCGAGCGCGGATCCGGCGGACAAGACCTACGCGGCGCAGCTCAAAGCCGGTGCGATCCTCGAGAAGCTGTGGCAGGCGCAGCCAGAGCACCCGGGCCTGGCGCATTACATCATTCACGCGTACGACGTGCCACCGCTGGCATCCCGCGCGGTCGACGCCGCACGCCGCTACGGAAAGATTGCTCCGGATGCGCCGCACGCGCTGCACATGCCATCACACACCTTCACACGCCTGGGCTACTGGCAGGAGTCGGTCGACACGAACATCCTCTCCGCGGCGGCGGCACGGCGGTATGGCTCGATCGCCGAAGAACTGCACGCGATGGATTACCAGACGTATGCCTACCTTCAGATGGGGCAGGACACGGCGGCGCGTGGTGTCGTGGATGCGCTGTCCACGGTCGGCGCGAAACTGGATCCCAACGTGGTCGGTCCCGCCGCCCGCGCTGGTGTCGGCGGGTTCGCGACGGCGGCGATTCCGGCGCGCTACGCGCTCGAGCGCGGTGCATGGGCCGATGCGGCCCGTCTCGAACCGCGCGAGACCAAGATGCTGCAGGCTGATGCGCTCACGTGGTTCGCGCGCGCGCTTGGCGCCGCGCGAGGGGGCGACGCCGCTACAGCGAGGACCGCCATCGATGCACTCAGGAAGCTTTCCGATCAGCTGGCTGCCGCGAAGGAGAACTATTGGAGCGAACAGGTCGCGATCCAGGCGCTGGACGCGTCGGCATGGCTGGCGCTTGCGGAAGGACGTGAAGCGGACGCGCTCAAGTCGATGAGGGACGCGGCGGATCGCGAGGATCGAAGCGAGAAGAACGCGATCACGCCCGGGCCGCTCGCCCCCGCGCGTGAGCTCCTCGGCGACATGCTGCTGCAATTGAAACGACCGAAGGAAGCGTTGGCGGAATTCCAGAAGACGCTGGCGAAGGAGCCGAATCGATTCAGGGCACTGGCGGGCGCGACCGACGCCGCGCTCGCGGCCGGCGATCGCGCCGCGGCGCGTCGCTACGCCGAGCAATTGTTGACCATCTGTGCCAAGGCGGACGATCCCGGGCGTCCCGAGCTCGCGCGCGCCCGCACGCTCGTCAAACGCGCGTCGTCGCCGAGGCGTTGATCAGGCGCTGGAACCGCGGATCGTCGCGCAGGGAATCGAACTCCGGCTCGATCGCGGCGCGCGCCACGGTGAAGGGGCGCTCCTGCGAGAGCGCCCGCTCGAGCAAAGCGATCGCGCGGTCCGCATCTCCGGCCAGCGCGTGGACGGACGCGGCGTAGAACCGCGTGAAGGGATCGTCGGCGCCGAGGCGCACGCGACGTTCGAAGCCTTCGAGCGCGACGTTGAAGGCGGTGTGGGCTTTCGCCGAGGCGCCCAGCCGCAAGTACGAGGCCCCAAGCCGCGTGTTCAGCTCGACCAGGATTCGCTGGCGCAACGCGTGCTCCGTGCGGACGAGGAAGTCGAGTTCCCGTTCGAAGTATGCGACCGCATCGGAGTGACGTCCCTGCAGCGCTGCCAGGTGTCCCGCACGCATGTACGCGCCCGCGATGAAGAGTCCCGCGCGTCCTGAGAGAAACGCCTCCTGCAGCTCGATGCCGCGCGCTGCCGCCGCTTCGCCCCGTTCGAACGCGCGCATGAGCGCGGCGCAGTGCGCGAGCTGCAGCGTGTACCAGCCGGCGTGCGGGTTCTTCTCGAGCGCGCGATCGAACCAGTCCGCCGCCTCGCGGAATCGCGCGTAGTTGATGAAGTGCGCGCGTCCGATTGCGCCGTAGATGGACGCATCCTCCGGGTCGAGCGCGAGCGCGCGGCGAAGCGCCGGCATGCCTTCCGTGTCCTGCCCAAGAATATTCAGCTCCACGCCCAGCTCGCGCCAGGCGCGCGCGGATCCCGGTTGAAGCTCAATCGCCCGCCGAAGCGTCTGCAGTGCACGGACGTGCAGCTCCGGCATCGAGAGGTAGTCCCCCTTCGTCGAGTATGCGACGCCGAGCTCGATGTGAGCGCGCGCGTAGGACGGATCCAGCGCCACCGCTCTTTCAAACAGCGTGACCGCGCGATCGAGCATTTCGTAGGTCTCTCCCTGCCGGTTGAGCAATCCGCGCGAAAAGGCCTCGTAGGCGCTGATGACTTCCGTTTCCGGCAGGGCGCTGGCCGGCGCGGCGACAGCGCGCAACGAGCCGGCGAGCTCGCGCACGAGCCGATCCTGCACCTCGAAAATCGCCGTCAGGGTGCCATCGACTTTCGTGGACCGCACGATCTGGCCGCTCTCGACATCCGTCAATGACGCCGTCACACGCAGCGCGTCACCGGCGCGCTGGAACCCGCCGCTCACGAGCCAGCAGACCTTGAGCTCGCGCGCGGCCCGGAGGTACAGCCGGTCATCGCGGTCACCGGTCTGCTGACGCAGCGTGTTCAGGATTTCCGACATGCGGTCGCGCGGGAGCACGGTGACGCCTTCCAGTTGGCCCGCATCCGCCGTCAGCGTTTCCGCAATGCCGGCACCCACCCAGTCATCGTCGGCACTCCCGGAGATGTTCACGAAGCCACCCACCACGACGGTGTTGCCCACATCTGCCGATGGCCCGCCGAGTCCTTCCCCCGCGCGAATCGATGCGAGCGCCTGGCGCAAGCCAGCGGCCGTGGCGAGCCGTTGGTCGCGGGCCGGTGCGATCAGTTGTCGTATCAGGCGGTCGAGCGCAGGTAATCGCGGGTCGCGCGCGGCATCAGGAATCGGCGGGACGCTGCCGAGAAGCATCGACTCGAGTAGCTGCGCCGCATTGTCTCCGGTGAATGGACGCCGACCGCTGATGGCTTCGTAGAGCATGACTCCGAGAGAGAAGAGGTCGGCGCGCACGTCGGCCTCTCGGCCGGTCATCTGTTCCGGCGCGGCGTAGGGCACCGTGCCAACGAATCCCGAAACCACGTCGCTCGTATCAGCAGTCCGCGTGACCTCCTCGGGGGAAGGCACTACCGCGGCTCGCCGCTGTGCCACGCCGAAGTCGAGCACCTTCACGCGTCCCGCGGGCGTCACCACCACGTTTGCCGGTTTGAGATCCCGGTGGACGATTCCGCGCCGTTCGGCTTCCTCGAGCGCGTCGGCAATCTGTTCGAAAATGTCGAGGATCGCGTCGAGATCAACACCGCCAGCCTGGCTCATCGCCGCGAGCGTCGTCCCCTCGACATATTCCATCGCGATGTAATCGATATGGCGGCCGTCCTGGTCACCGTGGCCGATTTCGTAGACAACCGCGATGTGCGGGTGATTGAGCGCCGACGCCGCGCGCGCTTCAGCAAGCAGACGCCGGGTTCCGCCGTCAAGATCGGCGCTCGCGCGGAGCGTCTTCAGCGCGACGACCCGTCGCAGGCGAAGGTCTTCCGCGCGATACACGTCCCCCATGCCGCCCGACCCGAGGAGATCGAGGATGCGGTAGTGCGCCAGCGTCTGGCCAATCAATGAATCCTGTGGCATGGGGCCGCGTCTCCATTGTGCCTCCAACTCAGTGCCACGCATCCCCTCAGCGGGCTTCGACGGTCAACCCTTGCATATCGCGGAATCGTCCCTGGAGTCCCCAGCCTCCGAACACATCGCTGACCACGACGACGAGCTCGTTCGCGCCGGCGCGCAGCGGCAAGTACAACACTGCCTGATCGAACGTGATCACACCGTCCTGCCGCGGCGCATCGAAGCTGTAATGCGCGTCGCCGCGGTACAGCGGCTGGCCGTTCAGAAACACCGTCGCGATGTCACTGAATCCAAGATCGAATCGGCGCAGCCCGGATTGATCTGCGCGCACCACGACGCGTGCCGCGGTGACGCCGCGCCCCCTGGCCGCCTCCGGCCGCGCCAGGTACCGATCGAGCAGCACCAGGCCGGAAGGCTCCGCCGTCACTCGCTGTGCCCCGGTCTCGAACAGGTCCGCCGGCAGTTCGGTGAGATCCTGGTTCTTTGGAACGAATGGCGCGGAGACTTCCCACGCGCCGATGGTGCCGGGCGACGGCGCAGCTGGAGCGGGGATACTCGAAAAGTCGAACGCGTCGGTCCGCTGCTGCACCTGCACGTTCGCGTAACGAGCAACCGGTCCACTGCCGGGAGTGTTCGGCGGCACAAAGGCGGAGAGTGCGATGTAACCCGCCGCGGGCGTCCGCGCAAGCGACGGCACGATCATCGCTGGTTTTGTCATGTCGGTGATGAACAACGCGGCCTGCGATCCCTTGACCACGAGCCTGACGTGCGTCCACGCGCCCGGTTCGAAGGGCACTGCCGCGGTGCCCCCCGGACCATGAAACAGCTGCCACGCGCTTTGCCCACGGAACACGGGCGCGTATTGAACGGCATCGGGCAGCCCGGACTTGTGCGGACGCAAATAGATCTCTTCATGGTTCTCCGCGTCAGTCGCGCGGAACTGCAGCCCCACGAACGAGCGCCGTCGCGTGACCTGGACGTCGAAGTCGATCGTTCCATCCTGGAGCTTCACGTCGCGACGGATGGCGGATCCGGTCTCGAACGCGATCGTCTGTCTGCCGTCGACGGTTTCGATCCTGGTGCGTTCTCCGTCTAGCTCCCACTTGCCGTCCGTGACGGGTAGAGTTTGCGCGCGTGATGGACCGACAGACGCGAGCAGCGCGAGGCAGCAGAGGAGGTATCGCATGACGGCAGCATAGAC
>JBKOZS010000101.1:0-16931 GCA_046726015.1 Acidobacteriota bacterium | reverse complement strand
GGCTCGAGTGGCACGACGTGGATCTGGAGAAACGCCAGCTGTGTGTCGCTCGGTCAGAATGGTGCGGCCATGTTGGGGTCCCGAAGGGTGGCCGCATTCGGTACGTGCCGCTGACGAAAAGGTTGGTGATGGCGCTGAAGGACGCGAGACATCTCCGGGGTCCACGCGTGTTGTGCGATCGCGAGGGCAAGCCGCTCACTAAGAAGAGGATTCAGGGGCTTGATGCGGCGCGTGGCCACGCGGGCCCACGTCAAGCCGGTGTCCATATTCTGCGGCACACGTTCTGTTCGCATCTCGCGATGCGAGGGGCGCCGGCACGGGCGATCCAGGACTCGCTGGGCATCAGGATCTCGGCACCACGCAGCGTTACATGCACCTGAGCCCGGCGGCGCTCGACGCGGCCAAAGGTTCAGCAAGGCGGTCGGAATGGAGCGAGCGGCGTAGCGCGAGCGGAATGGAGGCCGCCGTTAAGCGAGCAGCCGGAGGGAACCGCCGCGGAGCGGCGGGCGCCGAGCGCCAAAATTGGTGGAGGCGCCGGGAGTTGCACCCGGGTCCGAAAATACATCCCCGCAGGAATCTACGATGCGTATCCGCTTCTGAAGTGTCGCGCCCGGCGTGAAGAAGCGGCCAGAACCGCCGGACGCCAGTTCCAGAAAAGCTCGCTGCCCTCGTCCGGAACAACCGAGGTCAGCCAGCCTGCTAAAATGACATCCGTTCCCCACCCGCAGGCTGATGAGGACGGACGCTCACAGGTTTTTACGCTGCGAGAGCGAGCTGCGTATCCGCAGTTAGGTTGTTTCCACCTTTTAACGAGGTTGATGGTCCTCGGCACGCATCCTACGGAACCGTACTCCCGTCGAATCTGGTTCGCCCCCTTTGGCTAATCGACGATCACACATTGTACGGCCTCGGCACTTTTTCGTCAAGTTACTGTCAGATCAAGCTTTACAGCCTTGACTTGGCTGATCCGCAACCCGATAATGCGGGGATGGCGGTCGACCGTTCCGCGAGTCCAATTGACGCGCTGCAGGCGCAGCTGAGGCAGACGCTTGATGCCCAGCTCGCGTCGATGGCCCAGCAGTATGAAGCGGCCATAGACGAGGCACGCCGCGCGGCAACGCAGGAGGCGGAGCAGGCGGTCGAAACCCGCATCCAAGCGGTCGAGCTCGAGTGGACCGGGCGTCTCGAATCGCAACTGACGGCCGCGCGCACCGAGGCGCAGCGACATCTGGTCGCCGAGGTGATGAAGGTTCGGCTCGAGGCCGAACAGCAAGCCGCGGAATCGGCGTCGCGCATGCGCGCAGAGCTCGAACAGGCGATCGCAACTGAACGCCAGCGCGCCGAGTCGCTTCTCGAGGCCGAACGGCGTCGTGCGAACGAGGCGCTTGAATCCGAACGCCGCCGCCTCGGCGAGGAGCGTGAGGCGGAACGGCGACGGGCTGGTGAGGAACGTGCGGCCGAGCAGCGCCGCGCTGGTGAGGAGCTTGAAGCGGCACGCCGCGAGGCGCGCGCCTCGAACGAGCGCATCGAACAGGCCACGCGCGCGCGCGAGGAGGCAGAAGAACAGGCACGCACTCACGCGGCTGCGCATGCGACGGCGCGTGCGGAGATCGAGCGGCATGCCGAAGAACACAAGCGGCTGCCCAAAGGCGACGGCGGCGTCAAGGTCGTCGATGGAATACGCGCGATCGACACCGCTCGATCGCTGACGGAGGCGTTGGACGCCCTGCTCCGTCATTCGTCGTCGATCGCGCCACGCGTCGTCGTACTGCTCGTCAATGGCGACCGGTTGCGCTCGTGGAAGAACGTCGGGTTCCCGCAGTTCGATGGGCAGCCGTTCGAATCCGCGATCATCGGCACCGGGCTCCTGGCGAAAGCCATTCAGTCGGGTGATGCGGTTGCCTCGGGCCCGTCCCAACCGCCTCCGACGTTCGCTGCGGTGCCTGGCGACCTCGCGTCGTTCGTCGTGCCCATCCTGGTTGGCGGACGCGCGGTCGCAGTGCTGTATGCAGACAACGCGGCGAAAAGCGAGACGCCGGCGTCATGGCGCGACGGAATCGAGACGCTTGCGCGTCATGGGTCCGCGCAGCTCGCGCTGCTGACGGCGATGAGGACGGTCCAGGCCATTGGCGCGGGCGCGCCGGTGGGCACGGGCGGCGCGGTGGCGCCGGAGGTCGACAGCCACGATCAGAGTGCGCGCCGCTACGCGCGGCTGCTCGTCTCCGAAATCAAGTTGTACAACGAGGCGGCGGTTCGCGCCGGGCGACAGCAGCGCGATCTGCTTCGCCGCCTGCGACCGGAGATCGAGCGCGCGCGGCGGCTGTATGAAGAGCGCATTTCCCCGGCGGTCGGTGCCCGCAGCACGTACTTCCAGCAGGAACTCGTCCAGACGCTCGCGGACGGCGACCCCGCACTTCTCGGCACGGCCTGATGTTCTCCTCACGCGCTACACGCAGCCTCGTCATCGCGTGCTGCACGATCGGCTTCCAGTTCCCGGTTGCTGGTGCGCAGTCGCCGGGTGCCAGTTCCCAGTCGGCAGTCAGCAGTTCCCAACCCGCTGCCGCTGACCAGAGTCCTGCCGCACTCTCGGCGACGATCCACGCGGCGCTGCCGCAGGACGTTGACGACTACTGGCTCGTGCCATCGGCACGCGAACGGAAGCTCGGCGCGAATACCGCGCTTGCCGCTGCGGCGACCGCGTATGCCGACGGCAATTACGCGGCGGCGCTGACGTCCGCGCAACACGCGGCGACCGGTCGAAGCGCACTCAGCGACTACGCGCTGTACTACCAGGGACTCGCATTGCTCCGCCTGGCGCGTCCCGAAGAGGCCGAGAAAGTCTTCGACACGCTGCTCCAGGAGAAACCCGCCGGTTATCTCGCCATGACCGCGGCGCTTGGAAAGGGAGAAGCCCTGGAAAGCCGCGGCGATCATGCTGCGGCGGCGGGGGTCTACGAGAAGCTGACGACGTTCAAGACGAATGCGCCGGAAGACGTGCTGTCGCGCCTTGGGCGCGCGGCGCTTGCCGCGGGCGACAAGGCGAAAGCGGCGCAGGCCTACGTGCGCGTTTACTACGAATTCCCTCTGAGCGACGCTGCCGAAGGGGCCGCGACTGCGCTCTCCGGTCTCCAGGATCAAATCGTTCGCACGGGTTACCAGCCGGAGTTGGGACGCGCGTTGCGCCTCTTCGGCGCGAAACGATACCAGGACGCGCGGACGGCGTTCCAGGGGCTGCAGTCGCAGGTCTCGGGTGACGATCGGGAAGTAGTCGATCTGCGGATCGCCGAATGCGAGTATTTCCTGAAGCGGTACGCGGCGGCGCGCGACGGGCTCACGCCGTATCTCGAGAACGCGTCACGGCGCGCGGAAGCGCGCTTCTTCTACCTTGGCGCGATGCGCGAGCTTGGCGACAACGATCAATTCGTGTCGCTTACGCGGCAGCTGGTCGCGGACTTCCCGGACAGTTCGTGGTCCGAGGAAGCACTCAACAACCTCGGCACTCACTACATCGTCACGAACGAGGACGCCCTCGCGGCGCTGGTGTTCAAGGAAGCGTACGAGAAGTTTCCGAACGGCACCCACGCCGAGCGCGCAGCGTGGAAGTACGGCTGGTACGCCTACAAAACCGGGAACTACGAGGAGACCGAACGGATCTTCACGAGTGCGGCCGCGAACTTCCCGCGGTCCGACTACCGCCCCTCGTGGCTATATTGGTCCGCGCGCGCGCATGCGCGCACCGGTGACCGCGGCCCGGCCGAGACGCGCATGCGCCTCGTCTACACCGACTACATGAACTCGTACTACGGCCGGCTGGCGCGGCGGCAACTCGCGGCGCAGCAGGCGGCACGGCTCGGGACGAATGCGACGAGCGACATGCTGGCGGTGCCGGCTGCCGATCGCGCCCCCGGTCCTCCAGTCGCCGAGCCTCCGGCCAATGCAGACGCGATCCGTCAGTTACTGGCCGCCGGCCTGCTGGACGATGGATTGAATGAGCTGCGATATGCGCAGCGAATCTCCGGCTCATCGCCGGTGATCGATGCGACGATCGCGTGGGTGTATCACCAGAAAGGGGATTTGCGCCGGGCGATCATTCTGATGCGCCGCGCGTACCCGCAGCACCTCGCGGTTGGAGGCGAAGGGCTGCCCGCCGAGATCCTTCAGATCATTTTCCCGCTGACCTACTGGGAGTCGATCAAACGCAACGCGAAGCTGCATGCTCTCGATCCGTACCTCGTCGCCGCGCTGATCGCACAGGAGTCGACGTTCGATCCCGAGGCGCGCTCCGCCGCCAACGCGTGGGGACTGATGCAAATCGTGCCCGCCACCGGACGCCGGCTGGCGCGCAGCGTTGGCATTCGGCGCTTCAGCACCGCGACGCTCACCAATCCGGACATCAATATCCGGCTGGGGACGTTGTACTTTTCGCGGCTGGTCGACCAGTTCGGCGGCACGCACTACGCGCTTGCGAGTTACAACGCCGGCGAGAGCCGCGTCGTGCGCTGGAAGATGGAACGTCCCGGGCTCGACGAGGACGAGTTCATCGACGACATCCCGTTTCCCGAAACGCAGAACTACGTGAAGAGGATCCTTGGCACCGCGGAGGACTACCGCCGCATTTACGGCAACGGCGCGGCCTCACCGCGTCCCGTGAAGGCCTCGGTCACGAGCACAGCACCCCCCTCGGCCAAACCTGCGACCACCAAGAAAAAAGCTACACCCGCGAAGAAGAAGACGACGACGAAAAAGAGCGCGGTAGTCGCAAAACGCCGACGCTGACTGGGCTCAGGGCTCAAGGCTCGAGGCCTGAGCCCTCACGGGTACGACACCACCTCATACAGCGTCATCTGTGGATCGCTGGCGAGCTCACGCAGGTGACGCGCGAACGGTTCTAACCGGCTGCGTATCTCCGCTGCGCGCCCGGCATACTGGTCCCAGTGAATCGTGATGTAGCGCACGTGGCGCCGCGCGAGCACCGCAAATGCGTCCGTGGAAGGAAACGAACTGAGCCGCGGCGCCGCCTCGCGAAAATCGCGCGGGATCACATCGCTGTAGCCGTTGACCAGCGGCATCCAGTGCGCCGTCGAGAACACCAGGTATTGCGCGTGCAGCGGAAACGTCATCCGTTCGCCGTAGAACGGGAATTCCGCGACGGGGCCGCGCGGCAGCTTTGCCAGCACCGAGTACGACGCCGGGATCGGATGCGCGCGTTCCCATGGGAAGGGCAACACGTTCAACTCTGCGATCGCGGCCGCGGCGAGGGCCGCCGCAGCTACCGATCGCGCGTGCGCTGGTAGCGCAGCGAGGAAACGGGAGATCGCGATCGCGGCAAACACCGCCAGGGTAAGCACCACGACCACTCCGAATCGTGCCGGTGCTCTCAGGAACGAAAACACGGGAGCGTTGGACAACAGGCGATAGAGGCCGGCGTGCGGGCCAAACGAGGCCCAGAATGCCAGGAGGCCGAGCGATCCATACAGGATCAGCGTCTCGCGTCTCGCGCGGTCACCCTGCACGCTCTGTCGCACCGCGATTGCGACGCCGGCGATTCCAAAACCTACTGCCAGCAGGCCGGGGAACAGTGGTTCGGTATATCGCTCGAACCGCAATGCGATGTGCAGCAGCCACCGGTGCGCATGCGCCGGCGAGACGATGTAGCTCTGAAGATTGGCCGCCCATCGATCGGCTTCTTCGAGCGGGCGCCGGAAACCGGTCTCCTCCTGGACGCGCAGAAACGGAAGAAAGAACGGCACGACGCACACGACTGACGTGAGCGCCCCGGCAGCGAGCGCCGTCCAGTAGTGCCGCGATTGCCACAATCGCCGCGACGCGGCAATGACCAGTGCGCCGTAACCCACCATCAGCCCGGTGAAGATCCCGTAATACGCGCACGACAGCGCCTGCGCCACCAGCGCGACACCCAGCCAGACACCGCGACGCACGGAGGGCGCGTCCGCCATGTGGTGAAACATCAGCATCGCCAGCGGGATGCCGCCGGTCATCAGCAACTGGATGTGCGACGAGTGCGATGTCCGGTAGGGACAGCAGGCATACAAGATCGCCGCGACGGCAGACGCCCACGCGTCGCGCGTCAGATACCGCATCAGCAGATACGCGCAGACGAATGCTGATGCCAGCGCGAACAGCGTGCAGAGGTTGTGGGCGGTGTGGGGATTGCGCGTGATCCAGTACACGGGGATCGCGATGGCCCCCTCGAGAAGATTCACTTCGGAATACGCGAGCGTTCTGCGGTGCGGGTAGAAGATATTGGCGTCGTACAGGTGGAACGGATCGACGACAAGCGTCCGCGCGACCCACGCCACGTTCCAGATGCCGTACTGGCCGTCAGCCCCGATCGTCCGGCCAAGGCGGCCCATGCCGGTGACGAGCGGCCACGTCATCACGATCGAGAGGGCAATGCCCGTCACCGAAACGAGCAGCAGTTCGCGTAGCCGCGCGGTGGTGCCCGCGGGTTCGTCCATGTAGAATTGCACGTCATTCTACCCGCAAACTTTCTCGCAGCCGTGCTCGCCGCCATCGTCGCCGCGGCCGCGGCGTGGGTGTCGTTCGGCGCGATTGGCTTCGATGTGCCGGGCGGAGCGCGCATCGGCATCCTGCCACGGGATCCCTGGCATCTGATCGCTGTCGTGCTGGTCGCCCTGGTCGTGACGGCACTTGGCATTCGCAAGGGCAGCGGCCGCGGCGTGGCGATCGCGGTGTCGCCGCTCCTGTTGCTGTTCCTGCCATGGCTGCCGTTTCAGGTTCCGGCCGCATTGCTCGTCTGGGCCGGTGGGTCCGAGTCGCTGCTGTGGCTCGCAACAGCGATCGCGCTCGCCATCGTCGCCTCGAGTGATGCGTACATTCCGGTTTCGCTGACGCCGAGAACTCACGCACGTGGCGTCGCCGCGCTGTCAGTCGTTGTGTTTTCTCTCGCGGCGTGGCGCGCCTCACCAGCGATTCCCGCAGGTGATGAGCCGCATTACCTGGTCATCACGCAAAGCCTGCTTCGCGACGGCGATCTCAGGATCGAGAACAATCATCGGCGGGGTGACTATCGCGAGTACTTCGCGGGCGATCTGCGGCCGGACGTCATTCGTCCAGGACGGAATGGCGCGATCTATTCCATTCACGCGCCGGGCCTGCCGGCGCTGGTTCTTCCAGCCTTCGCCGTCGCCGGCTACCCTGGCGTCATCGTTTTCCTGATAGCCGTATCGGCTGCCGCATCAGGCCTGGTGTGGTGGCTCGCGTGGACAGTGACGCGCAGCATTTCGGCAGCATGGTTCGGTTGGGCGGCCGTCGCGCTTTCCGCGCCTTACTTGCTCCACACGTTCACGGTGTACCCGGACGGCATCGGGGCCGTCTTGGTGCTGACTGGATTCTCGGCTCTGCCTCGCGCCGAGTGGGATCGCGAGCAACAGCAGATGTCGTGGCGGCCATGGCTGCTCCACGGTGTAGCGCTGGCCATGTTGCCGTGGATCCACACCCGGTTTGCCGTGCTCGCGGCCACGCTTGGTGGCCTTGTGCTCCTTCGGCTCAGCGCCGCTCCCAACGCGGTCATCAAGGCAATCGCGTTTCTGATGGCGCCCGCTCTGAGCGCAGTCTCATGGCTCAGTTTCTTTGTCCTTCTATACGGCACGCCGGACCCATCGGCACCATACGGTGGACAGGTGCAGAACTCCTTTGCATTCCTTCCAAACGGTTTCGGCGGACTACTGTTCGACCAGGGCTTCGGCCTGCTCGCGACCGCTCCGGTCCTGATCCTCGGGTTCGTCGGGTTTGCCAGACTACACCGTTTCGCCGCGCAATGGCTCATCGTGGCTACGCCATACCTGCTCACGGTGACGACCTTCGCGATGTGGTGGGCCGGTTGGAGCGCGCCGGCGCGGTTCTTCGTGCCGATGCTGCTCCCGCTGGCCGTTCCTGCCGCGTCGGCATGGACGATGATGCGATCGCGCGGACTACGCGCGGCTGCGCTCGCGCTCCTGGCGACTGGCGCCTGGATCTCGGTCGTGCTCGCTGTGGCGGACGGCGGTCGTCTCGGCTTTCATGCACGGAACCCCGGCGGAATGACTGCCGCCCCATGGCTTGACTGGGCCGCCACGTCGGTCGCTCTTCCGGCGGCGATGCCCGCATTCGTGCCGTTGCCGGTCGGGAGTGGCAGTGCGGCGCGCGCGGCAGCCGCGCGCGCCGGGTTCGTGGCCTTGCTTCCGTGGCTCGCATGCGGCGGCGCCGCCGCGTACGCCCTGCACCGGCTTGCGCAACGGCGGCTGCGGCAGCGCGTCGAGCTGGTTGCGGCCACCACACTGATCTTTGCCGTGGCCGGCACTGTCGCGGTCGCCGCAGGCTGGCAACTGCAACGCGTGGATGCCCTCGCACCAACGCGAGGGCAGATCGACGTCCTTCAAGCAATTGGCCGCAGGCATGACATCGGCATCGACCTGGTCGCGAGACGGCGACTGACCACCAGCGAAATCATTTCGCGCATGCGGATCGAGGCGCCGGTCTCACCAGCGGTGCGAGGTGGATCGGCAGCCAGTGTGCCGCTCATGACGCTGTCAGGAGTCCCCGCCGGCGAGTATCGTCTCCTCGTCCGGGGACGTGGCACCGAGGGGTGGGTCATGGCCGGTATTGGGGTCGACCGCGATCCGTTTGCGGTATTGACCCAGCCGCTCAGTGCCGTCGTATCGGGCAGCGACGTACGTCTCCCTGTCGACGTGAGGACGTTCGTGGTGCGTGGGGACGAGGATGCGTGTCGGCACGTCAATGCGGTCGTGTTGCAGCCGTTGCGCATCCTGCACAGGGATGAAAAGCCGGTGAGTGGATACGCACGACAGGCGGCTCGCTATCCAGGTGCCATCGCATTCTTCATGGACGACCGGGTGTTTCCCGAGCCCGGCGCTTTCTGGATTGGCGGCGGCAGAGAATCAGAGATCGCGCTGCTGCCCGACCAATCAACTTCTTCTCAGGCTCTGATTCTTCGCAACGGGCCGGTTGACAACGTCGTCACCATCTCGTCGGGAGCGTGGCGAGATGTGCTGATGATGGCCTCCGGAGAGGAACGGCGGGTCGAGGTGCCGATCGATTCGACGCGCGTCGGAGTGGCCGTTCGCATTCATTCCGCCTCGGGTTTCTGTCCATCGGCATTGGATCAAAGCAGCCACGATACGAGGGTGCTCGGGGTGTATGTGACGGTACCGTAGGCGTGCGCGACATGCCGAGGGCCGAGGTGCGAGGTCCGAGGTGCGAGGTCCGAGGTCCGAGGTCCGAGGTGGCTATCAGCGGCGATAGACTCGGATCACCGATCCCCCGGCCCCATACGAGACCGTGCCGATCACGTCCTCTCCGGCAGCAAGTGATATCGGTCGCGGAAAGCCATCGACGCGGATGGCCTCGCGCGTGGTCACGCGGAGCGCGGCCGGTGTGGAGTCGAGCCAGCCGGTCAGCCAGCCTGGAGAACGACTCCCATACGCAATGAATCGACCGTCCACCGATCCAACCGGAATTGGCGTGGCAGTTGCCGCATCGATGCGCAGGATGCCAGTTCGCCTGCCGTCGTAGGCGGTGCAAAGCAACTGGTCGTCGACAACATTCGCGGTGCAGTCGGTGTCGAGGAGCGACGTGCTGATATGGGATTGCACCTCCGGCGTCACGCGCCAGACCCATGACTCGTTGCGCATGGGAAGGATCGGCAGGTACCACGACCTGAGCATGGCGCTTCCAAAGATGCCGCGGTCGTAGCGCTTGTCGACGGCAAGCAGCGTCGTCCTCGACGTGGCGGTCGCATTGACCCACGCGCCGTTGGTGGCGAAGCCGTTCCAGTGCGTCACGTCAACGCTGGCGTCGCCAAGACGTCCCTGCGCGCGAACGATGCGCCGCGACCGATCCCAGCCGAGAATCTGCCACCGGCCGGTGGCGGCGTTGACCGACAGCGCACCCGAACGAACCTCGTCAACGTGCACTCGCCAGGTATCCGTCTTCGGATCGTCGGCACGTATCGCCCGAACGTCCGCACCGTTGTCGCCCGCGCTCATGATGAGGAGGCGGCTGTCGTCAACGAACGCGAGATCGTCTGCGCGGACGGCGATCAACGGACCAGTCGCGGGACCAATGTGAAACATCGACACCTCTTCGGTCGAATCGTCGTTTTCGCTCGGACTTGCGGCGATTGATGCGCCATGCGGCGAGAGGCGCAGATCGCCAACATCGAATCTCACCTCGAGTTCGCTGAGCGGCGAACCCGCGAGCGCCTCGAACGCCAGCGGCTGCGCACGCACGAAGAACGGATCGCGGCCGAGCCGCTCGAGGAAGGTGGTTGATCCGGCAGCGATCGCGAGCAGCGCCGGCGCAGCGGCCAGCGCCGCCAGATATCGAGACACGCGCCCACGCCTGAACGCGAGCCCGGTCGCAAACGCCAGCAGCGTGACGGGCGCCGCGTGCATCGTGCGGGACGCCTGGTACAGGCGGACCGGGTTCAATCCGTGCGACAGGAGCATCGCGCACGCAAGCGCGCTCAACGTGGCGAGGATCAGCATTGGCAGCGCGAGCGAACGTCGCGGCGCTTCGCGCCGGTGCCACCATCCCAGCGACAACAGCGTGATACCGAGCAGCGCGAGTGTGGCGGCGCTCGACGTCGAGATCACGGTATGCGAGTCCCTCAACACCAGCGCAGCAGCGATGATGGCGCCGACACCTGCGGCGGCGAGCAGTGGCGCGACCGGTCGAAGCACGGCGAGGAGTGCAACCACGGCAAAGGCAAACTGTGCGGTGACCAACCCCACGAGGGCTGCCAGCAGGCCGAACAGGTGCGCGACCATCGGGGTCACGCGCGGAACGCTCACCGGGCGCGTCAGTCCGCCGTCCACGAGATCGAGCACGGCCTGCAGCGCCGCCACGTCGTGCGCGCCGACCGTCATCTCCCATCGACGGCCGGTCGCCTCGATGGCGACCAGGCGCGGCAGGCCTGACGGCCGCGCGTCAAGACGAAGTTCCGTCAGATGTGAATAACTGAAACTATGCGTCGCGGCGGTTCCTTCCTGCCAGATCACGTGGGCGCGATCGAACGTCACGGCCGTAGGACCGTCCGGCGCTGCGAAACGCGTGGGCGCATCAACCGATTGCACGATGGTGCCGACCGCGGCACGAATATCACGAAGCCGGCGCGCAAGGCTCGGGTGCGTGGCCTGGCGTTCGCGCTGGAGATCCCATCGCCGCGGCACGCGCGCGAAGGTGTGCAGCTTCGTCAGCGCACGGACGAGCGCGTCGGCATCGCCACAGAGCTCCACGGCGCGCAGGTCGCTCGCGGTCTCATTTTTCTGACGATCGCGCGCGCGCCACATCATGAAGGCGGCCAGCGCGATCATCCACACCGCCCCGGTCAGCAGCGGTTGCGCACCTGGAACATAGAGTCGCGTCAACGGTGCGAGTGCCGCTCCAGCGGCAATGAGGACGAAGCCGGCGATGCCCAGTCGACGCAGCCGGGACGGGTTGAAGTGTTCGAGATGCGCGAGTTCGTGCGCGCAAATGGCCACGATCTCCTCGGTCTCCAGGCGGGCGAGCAGCGTATCAGTGAAGATCACGCCGGCATCGCGCGCCGAGGGCACCGCCAGCGCATTGGCGAGGACACCGCCGCGAAGGTCGACGTAATCGAATCGCGGCGATGGAATGCCGGCCGCCGCCACCATCGCCTGGAAGCGGGAGAGCAGCACCACATCGGCAATCGGCCGCACGCGCAACAGCCATCGAAGGACATGTGCCGCCCGCGCGTTCCAGAAGAACAGCACCGCGGCCAGCACCAGGGCCGCGATCCAGTCGCGCGTGCCCGCGGCCTGCGCGAGCAACGGCAGCGCTGCAAGCAGCAGCCAGAATCCGAACAGCCCGAGCACGAGCCTGCCGAAGAAGGACAGATATCCTGCCAGGCCCCAGGTTTCTGTGTAGAGCTGCTTACGGAGCGGATACGCGGCTACGCCGCGCGCCGCGACGAGCAGCGGAATCGCCCAGGTTGTGGACGAGGGCCAGGAGACGAGAAGGATGGCGACGGCCGCGGCGACGACCTGCGTGTTGCGAGCCTGGTGGGCCACGAGCCGCTCGGGCAGCGCCGGATCGTCGGCCAGCCGCACGAGCGGACGCCCCCACCAGAGGCGCAGCACCGCCGGCGCAAGAGCCACGGCGGCGGCGAGAAACGGAGCATAAGGAAGACCGGTGAGCATCGCCTGCGATTCGCCTGAACCTTCCGCGTATCGCAAGCGATATGCCGCTGATCGCGACCGACAGTGCAGCGGAATGGCGCCGGACGCGGCGCAAAACTGCACACCAATTACATGCTCGTCAGAAGCGGACCACCCCGCCGAAGTAGGGTCCTTTGAGCGTCATGTTCCCTTGATCGAGCTTCACCTTGTAGAACACGTCGAGCGACCGGTATCCGACCTGCGCGCCGAAGTGATCGGTGAAGTTGACCGTGCCGTACAGATCGAAGTCGTAGTAGCTGCCGCCGTACTTATCGGGATCCGCCGCCGCATCCGGCAGGTTGAAGAAGCTGAATTCGCCGGTGATGGAGATGTTCGGCGCGACGTAGCCGCGGCCGATGACGCCAATCGCCGGGATGGGCGCTTTCGCCTCGGCGAACTCGGTAAGGCCGACGAGCGGCGCGGCCAGCGTCGCATTGACGTCGGTGTACTTCATTTCGAGCAGCATGCCAACGAAGCCGCGGTCGGCGTAGACGAAATCCCACTCATAGCCAAAGCGGTATGCCTTCCACTCGAGCTCCGTCGCAACGGGCAGTCCAAGCGTGAAGCGCTGGCCGTTGAAGACGAACGTGCGTGTGACGTTGCTCTCCGCCGTGTAGCTGATGGGCGTGTACTCGAAGCGGAACTTGTGCTTCTTCGCCGGACGCAGCACCACTTTCAGCTGCTTGAACGTGGTCTTGTCGATCCCGAGATCATTCACGAAGTCGACGGCGTCGCCGGCGATGCCGAGCGACTCGCTCGAGATCGCGATGGCTGGCGTCGGATTCCAGAACGACCCGCCGACCTCGACGTGATATGTCTCGCCAGTCGCGCGATCGGATCCCATCGGACGGGCGCCGTACTGCGCGGCGGCCGGTGACGCGGCGCACAGGCCGGCAAACAAACAGACAATAGTCGCAATCGGACGAATGCGCATGAGTCTTCTCGCCCCGTAAAGTTTCGAGGAAACAGTTTCGCAGGAGCCTGCTGGGAGAGGCTTGGTCAGGATAGCACGGCGAGCCGCGGCGCCAGCCGCGAAATCTGCGATTCGAGACCCGAGGCTGAGGTCGGAAGCTCGCATGACAGTGGCCCTCTTCTCGTCCTTTCGGCTCTCGGCTCCCCGGTCTTTAGTCAGCCGTCACGGCCCTTCCAACCGACTGGAATCCATGCTGTATACTGCGCGGACCATCTGCGAGTCGTGGAGGACCCCTATGGCGAAGACTCGGTCTCGTCCCGCGCGTCCGTCCGCCGACGGCCCACACGTCGAACGTGCGTACCGCAACCTCAAGGCGGGGATCGTGGAAGGGCGTTATCGCCCGGGCGCGCCACTGTCCGAAGTCTCGCTGGCCAGCGAACACGGCATGAGCCGCACGCCGATTCGCGAGGGGCTCGCACGGCTCTGGCAAGAGGGGTATCTCGAACGCGTGGTCGGGCACGGCTATTTCGTGTCGCGCGTCACGGTGCAGCAGATTCACGACACGTTCGACGTGCGCCGTTTGCTCGAGGGGGCAGCCGCGGCGCGCGCCGCCGAACTGGCGACCGCCGAAGAAATCGAGCGTCTTCGCCGGCTCGCCGCGGTGCCAATCGGACCGACCGAGGATTATCGCCTCGCGGAATCCGCGAACGTTCAATTTCACGTGGCGATTGCGAAGTGCGCGCGCAACGACCTGGCGCTCGAACTCATCGAGCGGTGTCTCGCCCAGGTCGATCGGTTCATGCTGCTTGGCGTCAGCTTTGGACCGTTCCAGGAAGGGGCCACGAACGCGCATCTCGAGATCGTCGAAGCCATTTCACGTCACGATCCCGCCGCCGCTCGCGCGCGCATGGAAGAGCACCTCGATTGTGGCAGCCGCCTCATGAAGGAAGCACTCATGCGCGGCCATATCGCCAGTGTTGGCCTCTGACGCAGGCCTCATGGACATGTGCCGCTGCTGGCTCACGCGCTGAGCCGTCTTGCGCCTCGAGCCGCCTCGAGCCGCGAGTACTTAAGCCCTTAGCACCTCCCGGCATTCCGCTTGCTGTATACACCCTGTATATCGGATTCGTGCGTCTCGAAGCGACACGAAATCAACAACATACGCTCGAGGGCGGAACTTCGAATCCATGAATCGGGATTGCGGGGTTCCAAAAGATCGAATCGCACGTCGGGAGGAGCTTTCATCATGAAGCGCGTTTTGACCGGGTTGATGTTGATGCTGGCGCTCATAGCCGCCACCGCGGCCGCACAGCAGGGCACGACCGAGTTGCGGGGCCGCGTCCAGGATGCGCAAGGCGCCGTGTTGCCCGGTGTCAACGTCGTCGTCCGCAACCAGGCGACCGGCATGTTCCGCGAGACCGTCAGCAGCTCTGACGGCACGTTCATCGCCAGCGCGCTCGTGCCGGGCACCTACGAGGTGACCGCCGAGCTGACGGGATTCAAGAAGTTCAACCGCAAGGATCTGACGCTCGAAGTCGGCAAGACGGCCTCGATCGACGTGAAGATGGAGGTTGGATCGCTCGAGGAAGTGGTGAACGTGTCCGCCGAGTCGCCGCTCGTCGACGTCACCTCGAAGGAGATCGGCGGCAACATCACGAACGAAACGCTGGTCCAGCTTCCCAGCGTCAACGGCAACTTCATCGGCTTCGTCGGCCTGCTTCCCGGCATCGTCCCGTCGATCAGCACGGAGTCGTTCGGCAGCGATTCCATCGCGGTCAACGGGCAGGATCCGCGCAACAACAACTACACGGTCGACGGCGGCAACAACAACGACGACGTGATCGGGCAGCGCGCGGGTATGCAGGCGCGCACGCCGATCGAGGCCATCCAGGAATTCCAGGTCATCACGAACCAGTTCGACGCGGAGTTCGGCCGGACATCGGGCGCCGTCATCAACGCGGTGACGAAGCAGGGAACGAACGCCATCCGCGGCAGCGTGTTCGGCTTCTGGCAGGACGGCAGCCTGACGGAGAAGGATTTCTTCGCCAAGCAGCAGGACCTTCCGAAGGCCGACACCAGCTACCAGCGCTGGGGCGGTATCGTCGGCGGTCCGATCGTCCGCGACAAGATGCACTTCTTCGGCAGCGTCGAGCGATTTGCGATCGATCGCCCGAACACGATCGTAATCCCGGCGCGTCCCGATCTGAACGACCAGCAGACCACCAAGGATCGCGTGTGGAACACGATCATCCGCGGCGACCACCAGATCAATCGCAATAACACCTACAGCATCCGCTGGCTGCGCGAGCAGTCGCCGCAGGTCAACCAGATCATTGGCGCGGTCACGGCGCGGGCGGCGCGCGAAGAGTCGGACGTCGACCAGACGCTTGCGACCAACGTGAACTCGGTGCTGTCGAATACGAAGGTGAACACGCTGCGCCTGGCGTGGACGCGCGAGAACGTCGCGTTCGCGAACAACTGCTTCAATACCAACGGACGCAATCTGGCCGCCTGCGAGCCGACGCTCGCGTTCCAGGACTTCACCGACCAGCAGGACAACACGGGCCAGGCGCGGATCAACGACGCAATCCAACTGGATGAGACGCTCGCCTGGTTCCTGCCGAACAAGCACGGCGATCACGACATCAAGTTCGGCGCGCAGTACATCTACTCGGGCGCCGCGAACGAGAACCAGGGCAACCTGAACAGCACGTTCTCGTTCGGCCGCAGCAACGCCAACTTCAACTCGGCGGACCCGCGCACCTATCCGGATCGCCTGACGGTCCGCGTCGGCGGGCCGAGCATCTTCTACGAGAAAGCGCATTACGTCTCGACGTTCTTCCAGGACAAGTGGCGCTTCACCCCGCGGCTCACGCTGAGCCTCGGCATGCGCTACGACGTCGAGATCATTCCAATTCCCGAGACGGACGATCCGCTCGTCGACAGCTATCCGGTGGACACGAACAACATCCAGCCGCGCGTCGGCGTCACCTACGATCTGGGCGGCGGGAAGAGCATCATCCGCGGCGGCTACGGCCGCTTCTACGACAAGACCCACTTCGAGTTGATTGGCGGTCTCTACACGGGGACGCCGTTCACGTCATCGTTCACCGTGAATTTCCCGACGTCGGCAGCAGATCCGGGCCCGCGTAACGGTCAGTTCCCGACGAACGAGTTCCTCGTGAACGGGCCGGTGCTCAATCGAGACCTGCTCGAACAGCGGTTCCCGTCCGGCCAGCTGCTCCGCAACACGGGCGCCAGCTGGGACAACCCGGGCCGCCGCACGCCGTACACCGACCAGGTGACGATCGGGTACGAACATCAGCTCGCGGGGGACACGGCGTTTGCGGCCGATTATGTCCGCGCGTTCAGCCGCGACATGCTGATGTCACTGGACCTGAACCCGGGCCTGCGCGCAACGACTGCCGTGACGTCGCCGCTGGTGCGCCAGGGAAGCGCAACCCTCAACGCCGCCGTTGCGGAGCTGCAGCAGAAGTACCCTGGCTTCGCGCCGTTTACCACCGGGGTCACCCAGCCGCAGAACGTCGGCAAGATCGACTACGACGCGCTGCTCGTGAGCTTCACAAAGCGCTTCAACCACAATTACCAGGCGCAGGTGTCGTATACGCTCGCGTACTCACGCGGCAACACCAGCGGCAACGGCGTCCCGGCAAGCGGGTTCCAGGTGCTCGACGACATGAACCTGGACCTGAACGAAGGGCCGAGCAACTTCGACACGCGGCACAACCTGGTTATCAGCGGCCGCGCGCTGGTGCCAAAGACCGGCGGGTTGAATG
>JBKOZS010000100.1:0-11728 GCA_046726015.1 Acidobacteriota bacterium | reverse complement strand
AGCCGCGGCCTTGGTCTCGCCAGTGCGCGTGCGCTCGTCGCCGAGGGCTGCCGCGTCTGCATCTGCGCGCGCGGCGCGGAAACACTCGCTGAAGCCGCCATCGAAGTCGAAGCCGTCGCGAAGCGCCCGAACATGGTGATTGCCGTTCAGGCCGACGTCTCGACCGAAGCGGGGATCGAACTGGTCATCGCGCGCAGCGTCGAAGCCTTCGGCGGCCTCGACATCCTCGTCAACAACGTCGGGAAAGCCGGCGGCTCGGATCTGTTGGGGACGACGGATGCGGAGTGGCAGGCGGCGTTTGATGAAACGTTTTTCCCGGCCATTCGTGCCTCGCGGCTCGCGGTGCCGCACATGAAGAGCCGCGGCGGCGGTTCGATCATCATGATTGCGTCCATCTGGGGACGCGAGTCGGGCGGCCGCATGACCTACAACGCCGTCAAGGCGGCGGAGATCAGCCTGGCGAAGGCCATGGCACAGCAGCTCGCCCCCGCGAACATCCGCGTGAACAGCGTCGCGCCGGGCTCGATCATGTTTCCCGGTGGTTCCTGGCACAAGCGCCAGCAGGCGGACCCACAGGGGATTGCCGAGTTCATCACTCGCGAGCTGCCGTTCAGACGTTTCGGCCGCGCCGATGAAGTCGGCAACGTCGTCGCGTTTCTCGCCTCGCCGCGCGCGAGCTGGGTCAGCGGCGCGTCGATTCCGGTCGATGGCGTCCAGGGCCGCTCCAATATTTGACGACCACGGATTCACACGGATTAACACAGAAATGTCACCTTTAATAACAACCCGCCGTGTGATTCCGTGTCCATCCGTGGCGGGCCCCGCATGATCCAGTCGGTCGCTGACGCCGTTTTCATGCCGTGGGTGGTTGGCGTCCTGCTTGGCGCCGGCGCCTGGCTGACCGTGCGCGCCGGCTTCGTGCAGCTGCGTCGATTTGGGGAAGCGTGGCGAACGGCGTTCGTCCGCAAGGCGACGGGGACCACGGGCGCGCTCACGCCGTTCCAGGCGTTCATGACGGCGCTTGCGGCCTCGATCGGCACCGGCAACATTGCCGGCGTCGCCACCGCGATCGTATCCGGCGGACCGGGCGCGCTGTTCTGGATGTGGGTCTATGGCTTCGTGGCGATGGCGATCAAGTTCGCGGAAGCCACGCTCGGCCTCAGCTTTCGCGAGGTGCGCGGCAACACGGTGTTGTCGGGACCGATGTACTACCTGCGCGATGGGCTGAAATCCCCGTTTCTTGCCTGGCTGTTCGCGCTGGTGGCGGCGGTGGCTGCATTGACGACGACGCCGTTCACGCAGCCAAACTCGATTGCGCTCGTCATCAACTCGGTCTTCGGCATTCCGAAGGTCGTCATCGGCATCGTCGTTGCCGTGCTGACGTGGCTCGTGATCATCGGAGGCATCAAGTCGATCGGCCGTGCAGCGGAGCGATTGTCGCCGCTCAAGGTCGGCCTCTACCTCACTGGAGGTCTCATCGTCATCCTGTTCAACGCTCCGCGCATCCCGGGCGTGTTCTCGTTGATTTTCACGCAGGCGTTTTCAATGCAGGCCGCCGCTGGCGGGACCCTCGGCATGCTCGTCGCGATGCGCTACGGGATTGCGCGCGGCATTTACGCGAACGAGGCGGGCTACGGCACTGCCGCCGTCGCATACGGCACCGCGCAGAGCTCACAACCGGTGCAACAGGGCTTGAACGCGATCATCGAAGTATTCACGGTCTCGTTCGTGACCTCCACCATCAGCGCGATGACGATCCTGCTCACTGGCGTCTGGCAGTCCGGGCTGACGAGTAGTGCCGCGGTCGCCGCCGGTTTCAACACGGTGATGCCGACCATCGGCGGATGGATTGTCGCGTTCTGCGTGTTTCTCTTCGGCTACACGACGCTGATTGGCTGGGCCTACTACGGCGAGCAGTTCTTCGAATACATCCTCGGGCGGGCCGTCACGCTGCCGTATCGGTGGATCTATTGCCTGCTGATCCCCTTCGGTGCGGTGACGAGAGTGGAAGTCGTATGGGCCTGGGGGGATCTGATGAACGCGCTGCAGGTGTTTCCCAACCTCATCGGCGTGATTGGGTTGAGCGGCCTCGTCGCGCGCATTGCCCGTGAAAAACTGGCAGCCCCGGGCACCGTTTCGCCTATTGATCGCCACGACGCACCCTGCTAGGATCGGTCCCCAATTCCCGCGGATCCAGCAGGTTACCCCCAACGATGACGCCTCAAACCCTTCCTGTGGTCAGCGGAGACAAGGACCGTTCGCTGCAGGAGGCGCTCGGCCGGCTCTCGGCATCCAAGAATCCCGGTGGACGGGATGCGGACCCGATCGTCACCGCAACGCGCCGGTTGCCTGCCGTGGCGGCGACATACGCGCCGTTCCCCGAACGCAGTGATGAACGGCTGAGGCGGGCTCTCGCAGCCCGGGGGATCGAACAGCTCTACACACACCAGGCGGAGGCATTCGAGCATGCCCTTGCCAGACGCAATGTCGTCACCATCACGCCGACGGCGTCAGGCAAAACGTTGTGTTACAACGCGCCGGTCCTCGATGCGATTCTCAAGGACCCCTCCACGCGCGCGTTGTACCTGTTTCCCACGAAGGCGCTCGCGCAGGATCAGCTCGCGGAGCTGCATAGCCTTGTCGAACTCATCGCCCAGCAGAGCGCCTGCGGCCAGCGCGACGTGCCGGAGGGAAGCGCCGAAGGCGCCACCGAGCGCGCGCGCGTGGGGGTGGGGCCCCCCGCGCAGCTGATAAATGCCGGACCGGAGATCGGCGTCTTCACCTATGACGGCGACACGCCGTCTGATGCGCGGCGCGCGATCCGCGGCAAGGCGCACGTCGTGCTCAGCAACCCCGACATGCTCCACTCGGGGATCCTGCCGCACCATCCACGCTGGGCGAAGCTGTTCGAGAACCTCAAGTTCGTCGTCATCGACGAGTTGCATGCCTATCGCGGCGTGTTCGGCAGCCACCTGTCGAACATCCTGCGGCGACTGCGGCGCGTATGCCAGCACTACGGCTCGGATCCGATCTTCATTTGTTCATCGGCCACGATTGCAAATCCGCGCGAGCTGGCGGAGGGACTCACCGGACGTCCCTTCGAGCTGATCGATCGCAGCGGCGCGCCGCGGGGGGAGAAATTTTTTCTCTTCGTGAACCCGCCTGTCGTGAATGCGCAGCTTGGCATCCGGCGGTCATACCTGTCCGAGGCGCGTCGCGTCGCGCTCGAGTTTCTCAAGCACAACCTGCAACTGATCCTGTTCGCGCAGAGCCGCCTCGCGACCGAGATCCTGACGACGTACTTGAAGGATGCGTATCAGGGTCCACCGGGCTCGGCTGATGTGATTCGGGGATATCGCGGCGGGTACCTGCCCAACCGGCGGCGCGAGATCGAGCGCGGCCTCCGCGACGGGCAGGTGCGCGCGGTGGTCTCGACGAATGCGCTCGAACTCGGGATCGACATTGGCGCGCTCGACGTGTCGGTGATGGCCGGGTATCCGGGAACGATTGCCGCGACATGGCAGCGTGCCGGCCGCGCGGGACGGCGATCCACGCGGTCGGCGGCCGTCCTCGTCGCGAGCAGCGCGCCGATCGATCAGTTCATCATCAGGAACCCGTCGTACTTTTTCGATGCGTCTCCCGAGCACGCGCTGATCAACCCGGACAACCTGCACATCCTGCTCGATCACGTGAAGTGCGCCGCGTTCGAGCTGCCTTTCAGCGTGGAGGAGCAGTTCGGCAGCGAGAACGTCCAGGAGATCCTCTCGGTCCTCGCTGAGGAAGGGTTCGTGCACCAGGCGGATGGGCAGTGGAACTGGACGAACGAGTCGTATCCCGCCGATGCGGTCAGCCTGCGATCCGTTTCATCCGACAATTTCGTGGTTGTCGACATGACGAGCGGCGAGCGGGTGATCGGCGAGACCGACTTCACGAGCGGCCCGTCCACGCTGTACGAGAAGGCGATCTACATCGTCGAGGGCGCGCTGTTCCAGGTGGAGCGGTTCGACTTCGACGGCCGCAAGGCGTACGTGCGTTCGGTCGATTGCGACTACTACACGGATGCGATCACCTATACGAAGGTGACGATACTCGACACGTTCGAGTCGAGGACCGAGGCGCGAGGCGCGAGGTGCGCGAGTAGCGAGGAGCGAGGCGCGAGGCGCGAAGAGGAAACGGAGGTCGAGCCTCGAAACGCGCATCGCACATCGGCCGCGAGCGCGAAGCGCTCGCACGGTGAGGTCCACGTCGTGTCGCGCGTGGTCGGCTTCAAGAAGATCAAGTTCTACACCAACGAGAACGTCGGGTCAGGCGAGCTCGATCTGCCGGAACAGCAGATGCACACCTCCTCGTACTGGATGACGATTCCATCGGCGGTGATGGCATCGCTGCCCTACGGCGGCGACGATAAGCGTGATGGCGTGATCGGACTGGCATTTGCGATGCGCAACATCGCGCAGTTACTGCTGATGTGCGACCGTCACGATATCGGGTTGTCAGTTGACGGCGGTTCGCTCGAGCGAACGACTCGCACCGGTGGTAAGGGCGGCGGCATCCCCGAGGCGCTCGCGACCGAACCAAACGTGTTCATCTACGACAACTATCCAGGCGGGATCGGCTTCAGCCGGCCGCTGTTCGAGATGCACGACCTGCTGCTCGAGCGAACGCGCGACCTGATCACAGGCTGCCCGTGCGAATCGGGCTGCCCGTCATGTGTGGGGCCTGAAGGCAATACGGGCGCTCATGCAAAACATGTCGCCTCTATGATCCTCGAGAGGCTCCTCCAAGGTGCTACGTGCTAAGTGCAAGGTGCTTGGTGCTCGGTGCGGTGTCGCGGTACGCTCCGCATGCATCGAGTGCGGCGCCCGCACCGAGCACGCGGCACCGGGCACTTTGCACCTAGCACCTGGAATGGATCTCGCCTCGCGATTGCGCTCCATCGTTCGGCCGCAGGGTCAGCCTCTTCGCGAGCTGACCTATGAGCCGGATACCGGCCGCTACGAAGCCTCGATCGACATCGACCGCGTGGCGGACATCCTTGGCGGACGCATTGTCAGCAATGCGTTCGGACGCGCACTGGTCATCGATCGCCGCTACGAGTCGGATCGCCGTCATGGGCAGTTGCGCATTGGCGACTGCGAAGTGCGTGACGGCGAGAGCCTGCGACTGCTGGACCCGGCGTTGCCATCACCGGACGGAACCGGGGAGCGCACGCTGTTCATCGACCTGGAAACGACGGGTCTCAGCGGCGGTGCCGGGACCGTCGCGTTTCTCGTCGGCTGCGGCTGGTTCGACATGGGCGCGTTCCAGGTGCGTCAGTTCCTGCTGACGAGTTATTCCGCCGAGCGCGCGCTGTTGAGCGCCGTGGCCGAGTGCCTCGACGCGACGTCGCTCCTCGTGAGCTACAACGGCAAGACGTTCGACGTGCCGGTCATGGAAACGCGGTGGATGTTCCATCGCATGCCGATGCCGCTCGAATCCGTGCGCCACTTCGACATGCTGCACCCGGCGCGCCGCCTCTGGCGCGCGCGAACGGGCGCAACCGACGACCTCGACGGCGGCTGCCGGTTGTCGACTCTCGAGCGCCTCCTGTGCGATGTCACGCGCGTCGGCGACGTGCCCGGCATGGAGATTCCCGCGCGCTACTTCCGCTTCCTGCGCACCGGCGACGCGCGTCCGCTGGAGCCCGTGCTCGAGCACAATCGCATCGACCTGGTGTCGCTGGCCGCCGTCACCGCGCATGCACTGCGGCTGGTTGAAGATGGCACCGACCGGTGCCGTGATGCGTCGGAAGCACTCGCGCTCGGGAAGGTGTTCGAGCGGGCGGGATCGTTCGATCGCGCGCTGACCTGTTTCGAACGTGCCGCGGACGATGAGATGTCACACGTCGATGTGAGGGCCGAGGCGATCTACAGAATGGGGTTGCGGCTCCGCCGCGAACGGCGCTTCGACCAGGCCGCCGCCGCCTGGCGGCGCCTCCTGGAATTGAAGCAGGGACGCTACGGGCGGCGCAGCGCGCTGCTGGCGCCGCTCCGGCAGTTCGCGGTCGAGGCGCTCGCGATCCATCACGAGCACCGCGAGCGCGATTACGAGGGTGCGAAAGAGTTCACGCTGCAGCTGCTGGACGAGTCAGACGTCGCGGTTCCCGCGAAGCCCGCGATTCAGCAGCGGGTGAGTCATCGACTGGCGCGCCTCGAGAAGAAGATCGCCAGAAAGCAGGACAGCCACCTGTTCGGTGGCTGCTAGGGGTTACCGGCTCGCGCCCGCGGGCTGCTTTTTGTTTTTCGCGGTCTTCGCGGCGGCCTTGCGCGTCTCGGACGTCTGCGCGCCGAACCGCTTCGTGAAGCGCTCCACGCGCCCCTCGGTGTCTACCAGCTTCTGCCGGCCCGTGAAGAACGGGTGGCAATTGTTGCAGATTTCGAGGTGCAGCTCGGGCTTCGTCGAACGGGTTTTCCACGTTGCGCCGCAGGCGCAGCGGGCCTCGACGTCGTGATACTTCGGATGAATGCCTTCCTTCACAACCTGCTCCTTGGGGACTTCAGCAAATAGGTTATTATATCACACCCGTAAATCATTGACCCGCTAGGGGATATCAATCCACCGGTCCCAGCGGTGGCGCTTCAGCTCGGCCATCATCCCGGCCGGGAGCGGCTGGCCGTCGCTGGCCTGCACGTTGGCTTCGACATTCCTGAGTTTCCGCATCCCTGGAATCACGGTGCTGACCGCCGGATGCTGCAGGATGTGCCGCAGCGCGAGCTCCGGCATCTGCATGCCTTTCGGAACCACTGCGCGCAGCTTCGCGACGCGGTCGAGCGTATTGCGCAGGTTTTCCGGCTGGAAGTAGATGTTCCGGAAATCACCCTGCGGCCACGTCGTGTCGGGCGTCAGCGTGTCGGTCAGGCTGCCTTCGTCGAACGGCACGCGCGCGATCACCGCGATATTCCGGCGCTGGCACTCCGGGAACAGCTCGTCTTCGGGCGCCTGGTCGAAGATGTTGTAGACGACCTGCACGCTGTCGATCAGCCCGGTCTCCAGGGCCTTCAACACGTTCGCCGGCTGCCACCGGTTGATGCTGATCCCGATGGCCCGCGCCAGCCCTTCTTCCTTCAAGGCCGAGACAGTGCGCTGCCACCGGCCGTCTTCTGCCCACGTATCGGACCACACGTGAAACTGCTGCAGGTCCACCGTGGACACATCCATATTTCGGAGGCTCTTCTCCGTGTACTCGCGGATGTAGCTGGCAGGAAACACATCGTCGAGCGCGTATTCGGCGCGGGCCGGCCACTGGCGGTTCTTCGGCGGGATTTTCGTGGCGGTGTAGAGCCGCTTGCCGGGATGGCGCTTCAGCAGGCGACCGAGGAGTTGCTCGCTGCGTCCGTCGCCATAGGCCCAGGCAGTATCGAAGAACGTGCAGCCGAGCTCGACGGCGCGATCGAGCGAACGCTCGGATTCTTCGTCGGCCGAGCCAGTCCAGCCCGCCATCCCCCACATCCCGTAGCCAATCTCCGAGACGCTCCACCCTGCGCGCCCGAACGTTCGATACTGCATCCGGCGATGATAATCTGGCGCCGCCCCGGCTGACCATCCTCATCCACGCATCTCAGCCACGGATCTCAACCACGGATCTCACGGATCTCACGGATCACGGTTACACGGATCGGGAACACACGAAATCGCGCAAAATACGCCCGGCGAGGGTATTCTGTAGCGAGCGTCGCGCTCGCGCGGTGGAGGATCGATGTTTCGGTTCGACGCGGAAAAAAGCGTGCATTTCTGCGACGGGATGCGGCGTCGCGACTTTCTGCACGCCGGGTCTCTCGCGTTACTGGGCTTCAGCCTGCAGGACTTCCTGGCGCTGAAGGCCCAGGGTGCCGTCGACTCGTCCCGCGACGTGAACTGCATCATGCTGATGCTGGTTGGCGGGCCGAGCCATCTCGATACCTGGGACATGAAGCCCGGGGCCCCCGCTGAAATCCGCGGCCCATACAAGGCCATCCCCACCAACGTCGCCGGCATCCAGATCAGCGAGATCTTTCCGCGGATGGCCGGGCACGCGGACAAGTACGCGCTGCTGCGATCCGTGTATCACACCGGCGCCGGTGTTCACGACGTGGGGCACCAGTACATGCAGACGGGGCGCTTCTTTCAGTTCGGCAACGAGCAGCCGCACTACGGGTGCGTCCTCAGCAAGCTGAAAGGACCGAAAGGGGATGCCCCGCCGCACGTGCTGCTGCCGCGGCCGATCGGCAACACGGGTGGCAACCTGCCGCACGGGCAGAATGCCGGGTTCCTGGGGAAGACGTACGATCCGTTCGTGCTCAACGCGGATCCGTCCGAGGCGAACTTCCAGGTGCCCGATCTGATTCCGCCTGACTATCTCCCGCCGATGCGCGTCGACGGACGCGAATCCATGCGGCAGCTGGTCGACAAGGCGGTGTCGCACCTGGAGTCGATTCCCGACGCGCGGTTGCTGGACAGCAACTTCCACTCGGCATACCGGATGATGTCGTCGCAGTCGGCGCGGGAAGCGTTCGATCTCTCGAAAGAGGACGACAAGACGAAAGATCGCTACGGCCGCAACCGGTTCGGCATGAGCTGCCTGCTCGCGCGACGGATGGTCGAGCGCGGGGTCCGGTTCGTCACGGTGAACATGTTCGAGACGGTGTTCAACGAAATCACATGGGACATCCATGGTTCGGCCCCGTTCAGCCCAATCAGCTGTTATCGCGATCTGATCGGACCGATGTTCGACAACGCCTACACGTCGCTGCTCGAAGATCTCCACGAACGCGGGCTGCTGAAGGATACGCTGGTCCTCGCCATGGGAGAGTTCGGCCGCACGCCAAAGGTCAATCCGGCCGGCGGCCGCGATCACTGGACGAACTGCTGGACGGTCCTGATGGCCGGCGGCGGCATCAAGGGAGGGCAGGTGATCGGGTCGTCCGATGAAATCGGCGGCTACCCGCGCGATCGTCCGATTGCGCCGCCCGACCTGTCGGCGACCGTCTACAAGGCGCTTGGCGTCGACATCGAAACGCCGCTCGTCGGCGCATCGAACCGCCCGGTCCCGGTCGTCGACTACGGGCACTCGCCGATCCGTGAGCTCTTCTGACCGCTGGGTACCTGACATGCTGAGGCCGTCACGCGCGCTGCTGGTCGCGTTCGTACTCGTCACCTTCGCCGTTGCAATGCGCGTCCCGCGCGCCGAGATGGCCAACGGTGCCGGCGAGCTGACGATCCTGCCCGAGACGATCGTCCTTCGCGGACAGGGTAGCCGGCAGCAGCTTCTCATCGAGACGCGGTCGAACGAGACGTACATCGGCAGCCGCACCACGGCGTGTGCGTTCACCTCTTCCAATCCACGCGTCGCGACCGTCGACGAGAAGGGGGCCGTCACCGCGGTGGGCGACGGGCGCGCGCTGATCACGGCGCGTGACGGCGAACGAACCGTTTCGACGCTGGTCCAGGTCGAGCGCGCCTTCGGTCCGTACCCGCTGACATTCCGCAACCACGTGATTCCCGTGCTCACGAGAGCGGGGTGCAATTCCGGGCCGTGCCATGGCGCGGCCGCGGGCAAGAACGGGTTCAAGCTGACGCTGCGCGGCTACGACCCTGACGCGGATTACCTGATGTTGACGCGGCAGGCGACGGCGCGCCGCATCAACACGGTGGAACCGTCACAGAGCCTGATGCTGCTGAAGCCGACGCTGGCGGTCTCGCACGGCGGCGGCAAGCGCTTCGGGACGCAATCGCCCGAGTACCGCGTCATCTCCGAATGGATCGCCTCGGGCGTGCCCGCCCCGTCGGACTCCGATCCGGTCATGACGCGCCTCGAGGTCTTTCCCGTCTCCGCGCGTTTGAAGCCCGGTGACACCCAGCCGCTCCTCGTTCGCGCCCATTTCTCCGATGGTCACGCCGAGGACGTGACCCGCTGGGCGAAGTTCGCGACGAACGAGGGAGCGGTGGCCACGGTGGCGGACGATGGGCTGGTGACGGTGCAGGGGGCGGGAGAAGCGGCGATCTCCGCGTGGTATCTGAGCCGGCTGGTGACGGCGCGCATCGCCTCCCCGTTTACCGCGCAGGTGGACCCCGGCATCTATGCGCGGGCGCCGCGTCACAATTTCATCGACGATCTCGTCCTGACCAAGCTGCGCGAGTTGAACATCGAGCCGTCGCCGCTTTCATCCGACAGCGAATTCATCCGCAGGGTCTATCTCGACGCGGCCGGCATCCTTCCGGAACCGGACGAAGTTCGCGCCTTTCTCGCGGACACGCGGCCCGACAAGCGTGCGCGGTTGATTGATGCGCTGCTCGAGCGTCCCGAGTTCGTGGATTACTGGGCCTACAAGTGGTCGGACCTGCTGCTGGTCTCGAGCAAGAACCTGCAGTCGAATGCGATGTGGGCGTACTACAAGTGGATTCGCGCCAGCGTCGAATCGAACAAGCCGTGGGATCAGATGGCGCGCGAGATTCTGACCGCGTCGGGAAATACGCTGTCGAACGGCGCGGCGAACTACTACGTCCTGCACAAGAATCCCATCGACGTCACCGAGAACGTCGCGATGACCTTCATGGGGTTCTCGATCACCTGCGCACGCTGCCACAACCATCCGCTGGAACGCTGGACGCAGAAGGATTACTACCAGATGGCCAACCTGTTCTCCCGGGTGGCCGTCAAGAACGGGGCCGAACGCGGCGACATCATTGTGTATCCGGCGCGAACCGGCGAGATCAACCATCCGCGGCTGAACATGCCGCTGGCTCCGCGTCCGCTGGACGGGCAGCCGCTGCCGCTCGATGCGCCGGGCGACCGTCGGCAGTTTTTCGCGGACTGGCTCGTCTCGCCCGACAACCCGTTCTTCGCCCGCGCCGTCGTCAACCGCGTCTGGAAGAACTTCATGGGCCGCGGGCTGGTGGAAGCGGTCGACGACATCCGCGACGCGAATCCGCCATCGAATCCCGCGCTCTTTGCCGCGCTCACCCAGGACTTCGTCGCGCACCGTTTCGACGTGAAACAGCTGGCGCGCACGATCATGAATTCGGCGACGTATCAGTTGACGTCGGTGCCGACCGTGACGAATGCCGGCGATCTCAAGTACCAATCGCACTACATCGCGCGGCGGCTGCCCGCCGAAGTCATTCTCGATGCGATCGGGCAGGTGACAGGTGTTCGCGATGCGTTCCCCGGCTATCCCGGACGCCGGGCGCTGCAGCTGCCGGACGTCGCTGTCGATTCCTACTTCCTGACCGCCTTTGGACGCCCCCCGCGTACGACGGCCGCCGACTCGGAGCGACAGCAGGAGCCGAGCATCACGCAGGCGCTGCACGTGATCAACGGCGACACGATCAACCGGAAGCTCGGCTCCGAAAAAGGCTTGATTGAGCGCCTGATCGTCGAGAACGCCGACAACAGGGCGGTGGTCGAGCGCCTCTACCTGGCGGCGCTCAGCCGGTATCCTTCCGATGACGAGATGCGTGTGCTGACCACGGCGATGGACGCGTCCCTCGCGCGCGCGAGTACTGCGGCTGCGGAGGACACCGGCGAGACCGACGATCCGGGAGAGGACGAGCCGCGGCCGCCGGCAAAACGCGCCGCATCGCCGCGCCGTCAAGTGCTCGAGGATCTCGCCTGGGCGATCCTCACCGGCAGGGAATTCCTGTTCACCCACTGATGCGCTCCCGTACCTTTCTGGCGGTTGCGGCGACACTCTCTGCCGTGGTGTGTGCTGCG
>JBKOZS010000099.1:0-12048 GCA_046726015.1 Acidobacteriota bacterium | reverse complement strand
GCCCGGTTTTCCTCAGGTAGGCGAGGCTGATCGCGACGATAAGAAACGCCTCCAGCCCTTCCCGCAATGTGATGACGAATGCCTGCAGCATGATTTTCAGCTCGGACCAGTACGGTCGGATATCAAAAGCATATCGGCGCGAAGTCCGACCAGTCAAGTCGGACATGAGATATATAAGGCCGAGCCCCGTCCCCGCCGTGAAGCGGCGGGGCGGGGCGAGTCCCGCCGTAGCCCCGCAACGGTTCCAAGAGGGGCGAAGGCGAACCTCATACCTCCACGGCGCCGTTCCCTTTTTGGCGCTCGCGGTCGGCGTTTACCGCTCGCGGTCGGCGCTCCGCGCCGACTTCGCGCCGCCGCTCGCTCGCCGCTCCGTCGGCTCGCTCCGTTCCGCTCGCCGCTGCCGGCCTTTCATACCTCCACGGCGCCGCTCAACAACCCTTTCAGGTCCTTGATTCCGACGCCCGGGCCGCCGGGCACCGTCATCTTCCCGTCCTTCACCGTTATGGGCGGATCGAGCCATCTGCCGTACTCACCAAGGCCAAGCTTGTATTCCTGGTAGCGGCCGATGTCGGGCACGCAGGAGGCGAAGTGCAGCATGTAGACGAACCCGAAGCCGCCCGAGATATGGACGGTTGTCGGCATCTTCGCAACGGCGGCCATGCGCGCGACGCGGATCGATCGGATCATGCCGCCGTAATAAAAGAGATCTGGCTGGACGATGTCGACGCCACGGTTGGCGATGGACCATCGGAAGCGCCAGTCGCTGAATTCCTGCTCGCCGCCCGCGACCGGGATAGTGAGGGCATCCCTGACGACTTTTGTATCTTCCAGATGATCGAAGGGACAGGGCTCTTCGAAGTACACAGCTTTGATCTCTTCGAGCATCCGTCCGACGCGGATGGCATTCGGCGGATCGTACGAGCTGTTCGCGTCGGCGTGAATGTCAATGGCATCACCCAGGGCCTTGCGCGCGAGCGGGATTAGCTTCTCGGTTCGTCCCGGGCTCGCGTCAGCGTTCCGGCTCATACGGCCGCCCACCCGGAACTTCACCGCCCGCGCGCCGGATTCGTCGAGCAACTTTCGCAAATACTCGACTTCCGCTTCCGGCGTGGTGTCGCGCCGGCCGCTGGCGACATAGCACGCCACATCGGTGCGCACGATGTCTCCGAGGAGCGCCCCCATGGGCTTTTGCGCGATTCGCCCAAGCATGTCGAGAATCGCGAACTCCGCCCACGCCTGCGGTGACCACAGCGCCAGCCCCTGGAGCTTGTAGTTGTCTTTCCAGCGGTACAGCTCCCATAAGAGGTTCTCCAGATCCCGTGCGTCCTTTCCGGCAAAGAACGGCATGACGAGCTGCTTCCCGATCTTGTCCAGATACTCGCCGCGCGGAGGGTTGACCACGGACACTCCCTCCGCGCCGTCCTTCGAACGCACGTGAACGAAGTACTCGTCCCCCTTTTTGAGCAGCCGCAGCGAGTCGATGATGACCGGTGAAGCGAAGGCATCGCGCTTGAGCACCGGCCGAGCGGCTGCGCGATCCAGAACTTGAGGATCGACCGGTTCCGGCGTGGCCTCTTTTTTCGTTTGCTCCCTCGCCGACTCTCCATACGTCGGCCTCAGCGCTACCGCCCCAGCGCCCAGTGCGCTCGCAATAAACCGGCGTCGACTTGCTCGCATACTCTGCTCTCCTGGTCAGAACGTTGAGTGTTCTACTACATGAAGGATAATTTCGCGATGCTTCGATTTGCGGCTCCCGTCACCTTCGTCGTTCTCTCGATAACCCTCATTTCAGCCCAGCTGCCGACCCCCGAGTTACTTGCCCGAGCGCGGGCATTGCATCGGCAATCGCCGGTCATCGACGGCCATAACGATTACCCGTGGGCCCTCCGTGAGCACGAGCCGGAGCGCGACCTGGCCAAACTCGACATTCGCCAGCCACAGCCAGGGATCATGACGGACATCCCCCGCCTGAAGGCAGGCGGGGTCGGCGGGCAGTTCTGGTCGGTTTACGTGCCGGTCGAGTTGCAGGGGCAGGCGGCCGTGACGGCCACCCTCGAGCAGATCGACATCGTGCACGGAATGATGCGCCGCTACCCGGACACGTTCGAGCTGGCGCAGACGGCGGATGACGTCGAGCGCATCTTCAAGCACGGCAAGATCGCATCGATGATCGGGATGGAGGGAGGCCACTCGATCGACAACTCGCTCGCCGCGCTGCGCATGTTCTACCGCCTCGGCGCGCGGTACATGACGCTGACGCACTCGAGCAACACACCCTGGGCCGACTCCGCGACCGACAAGCCAAAGTTCGGCGGCCTCGCACCGTTCGGCGAGGAAGTGGTGAAGGAGATGAACTGGCTTGGCATGCTCGTCGATCTGAGCCACACGTCGCCCGAGTCGATGGAGGACGCGCTGCGTGTCACGCAAGCGCCGGTGATCTTCTCGCACTCAGACGCCCGCGCCGTGAACGATCATCCGCGCAACGTTCCGGACAACATCCTGCAGATGCTGCCGAAGAATGGCGGGATCGTCATGGTGACGTTCGTCCCCGCCTTCATCTCGCCGAAGGTGAAAGCCTGGAGCGATCGGCAAACCGCGGAGCAGGATCGGTTGAAGGTTCAGCTGCCGGACGATCCCGCAGCGGTGAAGGCGGGTGTCGACAAGTGGACGGCCGAGAACCCGCCGCCCCGCGCCACGGTCTCCGAAGTTGCCGACCACATCGATCACATCCGCAAGGTAGCGGGCATCGATCACATCGGCCTGGGGGGCGACTTCGATGGCATCACGCTGGTCGTGCAGGATCTCGACGACGTGTCGAAGTATCCGAACCTGACGGCGGAGCTCCTGCGCCGGGGTTACAGCGACGCGGACATCAAGAAGATCACGGGGCAGAACGTGCTGCGCGTCATGCGCGAGGTCGAGAAGGTTTCGAAGCGCCTGCAATCGGAGCGCGGGCCGTCAACGGCGGTCTTCCAGGCCGCGCCCAATTCGAGTGGGCGGTGATCTCCCTTCTTCTGTCCGTGACGTTGCTGTCGATGATGGCTCCGCCCGCGCAATCCGCGAAACCCGTGATTGTCGCCATGGGCGACTCGACGACGGCCGGGACGCCGGCGTTCAAGTCGCCACGCGAAGCGCCGCCGAACGGGAGCGGCGACGAGACCAGCCAGTACGCCTACTGGCTGACGAAGGCCCATGCGGACTGGGAGGTCATCAACCAGGGCATCAACGCCCAGCGCAGCGATCAGATCCGCGCGCGCTTCGAAGAGGATGTCGTGGCGAAGAAGCCGGCGGTGGTCGTGATCATTGCCGGCGTCAACGACGTCTACCAGGGGCGCGACGTCGAACACGTCAAGACCCAGCTCGCAGCGATGTACCAGCGTGCGAAGGAAGCGGGGATCAAGGTCGTCGCCGGCAGCATCATTCCTTACAACACCGCGACCGCCGACCAGAACGCGCGCATGCACGCCATCAACGACTGGATCAAGGCGCGGCCCGCCACGGACCCGAACCTCCGCTTCGTCGACACGCGCGCCGCGGTAGCCGCGCCAGGTGACCCCGATCGCCTCGTCAGCTCACCGGACGGATTGCACCCCGACGCAGCGGGTTATCGAAAGATGGCGGAAGCGATTGAGAGGGTGATATGTGAATGGCTCACGTCGGCTTAAGGCTCAAGGCTCACGGGGCTCAAGGCTTGATCCGCCCCAAGTCCTGAGCCATGAGCCGTGAGCCAGACACCACACGCACCCAGCGCACGATCGCGCTGGTCAGGATCACCAGCACGCACAGCATCATCACGATCGTCAGGATCGTGTTCAGGTAGCCCTGGAAGTTCAGCGCCTGGTTCGGACCGATCGCCATCGGCCAGAAATTGTCGCGCACGCTCAGCACGCCTGCCGACAGCGTGGTGATCGCGACAAACAACATCGGCAGCAACGTGACCCACGCGTAGTGAGCGCGGCCCGCGTTGATGATCACCGTCGTGCCGACGGCAAGGGCGACCGACGCGAGCAACTGGTTGGCGATGCCGAACATCGGCCAGATCGTCGAGATGCTTCCCGCCCAGATGAAATACCCCCAGGCGCAGACGACCAGGAGCGAGGAGAATATCGCGCCCGGCACCCAGTCGTGGCGGCCGAGCGGCTCGTACGCGCGGCCGAGGAACTCGCCCACGAGGAAACGCGCGACGCGCGTGCCGGCATCGATCGTCGTGAGGATGAACAGTGCCTCGAACATGATCGCGAAGTGATACCAGTAGTCGACCAGCGCGCGCATGCCGGGAAGACCGCTGAAGATCTGCGACATGCCGACCGCAAGCGACACTGCGCCGCCGGTGCGTCCGGCAACGGTTTCACCAACCGCCAGTTCTAGCGCGGGCAGGTTCGTCACCGACATGCCGAGATTCGCAAACACGAGTGGGGGCGTGTTGATCGCGAAGTAGTCCCCCGGATACAGCGCGGCGGCGGCGATCATCGCCATGATCCCCACCAGCCCTTCCATCAGCATCGCGCCGTAGCCAATCACGCGAATGTCCGACTCGCGATTGATCATCTTCGGGGTCGTCCCCGACGAGATCAGCGCGTGGAAGCCGGAGATCGCGCCGCAGGCAATGGTGATGAACGCAAACGGAAACAGCGGCCCGGGGACGATGGGACCGCCACCCGCGATGAACTCGGTAAACGCAGGCATCCGCAACTCGGGGTTGACGATGATGACGCCAAGCACCAGTGCGCCTATCGTTCCAATCTTCATGTACGAGCTGAGATAGTCGCGCGGAGTGAGCAGCAGCCAGACGGGCAGGACGGACGCGACGAAACCATATGCGGCCAGCAGCACGACGAGCTCGGTGCGATCGAACAGGAAATAATGCCCAATCGAGGAGGCCGCGATCGGCTTGCCGAGGAACACCGCCGCCAGCATGCCAACGACCCCGATGATGGTCGCCTCGGTGATCTTCCCGGGCCGCAGGCGATACATGTAGTAACCGACAAACAGGGCCAGTGGAATCGACGCGCCAATCGTGAACGTGCCCCACGCGCTCTGCTGCAGCGCGTTCACGACCGCCAGGCCAAGCCCCGCCAGTGCGATCACCACAATGAAAAGAATCGCGACCGCAGCCGTGGTCCCGGCGACCGGGCCGATTTCGGTGCGTGCCAGTTCGGCGAGCGAGCGCCCGCCCGCGCGCGTCGAGGCCCAGAGGACGACGACATCGTGGACGGCACCGGCGAGACACACGCCCCCGACCAGCCAAATCAGCCCCGGCGCGTATCCAAACTGCGCCGCCAGCACCGGGCCGATGAGCGGGCCCGCGCCGGCAATCGCCGCAAAGTGATGGCCGAACAACACCCAGCGCGTGGTGGCGTGGTAGTTGTGACGATCCGGCCGTAAATGCGCCGGTGTCGGCCGGGAATCGTCCAGGACGAGCACGCGCGCAGCAATAAAGGCGCTGTAATACCGGTAGGCAATCACCAGGATGCCGAGAATCGGCAGGACGATATAAAGCGCACGCACGAGGGGATCTTAGCCGAACCGGTTATAGTGGGATCAGCCACCTGCCCAACCGGAGCCTTATGCGCCGTACTGCCACACTCGCTACTTCACTCGCGGCCGTCGCGCTGCTGGCGATGCCCGCTGCTGGCCAGAAATTCAAGCTGTCGACCCTCTCGGTGCCGATCTACGTCACGGTCACCGACCCGGAAAAGCGGCTCGTCCCGGATCTCGTGCTGGAGGACTTCGAGGTCCTCGACAACGGGAAGCCGCAGACCATCACGACCTTCGACAACAAGCCGACACCGATCACGACGATTGTCATGCTCGATACGAGCGGCAGCATGACGACTGCGCTCGATCTGGTAAAGCAGGGAGCCGAGCAGTTCCTGATTCGCCTGCTGCCCGAAGACGAGGGGCAGGTCGGCGCGTTCAACGACAAGATCGAATTTCATCCCGAGACGGAGTTCACGAGCGATCGCGATCGTCTCGTGTCGCTGCTGAAGGATCTCGACTTCGGGTACCCGACGAGGCTCTACGATGCCATCGATGAAAGCATCGCCCGCCTCGAGAACCAGCAGGAACGCAAAGTCGTGCTCGTCTTCACCGACGGTGACGACACCGCGAGCAAGATGGGCCTGGGGAAAGTCAACGATCGCGCGCGCGAAAAGGACGTCATGGTCTACGCGATCGGCCTGGTGAACGAGTATTTCAACGGCCAGCAGCGAGTGAGGAGCCAGCCGGATCGCGGGTTGAAGCGGCTGGCCGAGGACACGGGGGGCGGCTATTTCGAGCTCAAGCGGACGGCCGACCTCAACGAGACCTTCACCCGCGTCGCGCAGGAGCTGCACAGCCAGTACGTACTCGGGTTCTCCCCCGAAACGCTGGACGGCAAGGTGCACAAGCTCGAGGTCCGCGTGAAGAAGGCTGGCATGAGCGCCCGCGCGCGTAAGAGCTATCTCGCGACGAGCAGCACGCCATCAGGAATGTAGGCGGGCCCGCGGACCCGCCGGCCGCCTCAGATAGTGGGTCTCTAGACCCGGCGGCCTGAAGCCTTGGTGTGCGACACCGGAGGGATGGAGGGCCCTCCGGCTTACACCAGGACGGCAATTATCGTGATGGCCAGCAGGAATGCCACCAACCTGTCGGCGTTGCTGGAGAAGTTCCATTCGAACATGATGTTGTTTCTCCTTTCACAACAGTTAGACGGAGGCACCCCGCCGTCGGTTTAGTGTTCGTTCATATTTCACATCCTTGACACATTCCGCCCCATCCCGGACCCGCGCCGACATGCTGGCGCGTGCATTCCTGACCCTCGGCGCCCTGCTTCCGTATTGGCGGCTCCTCACGTTCGGTGTCATCTACATCACCGACGATTACTTCGCCTCCGACATCTACAACGGCGAGCTGTCCGGACGAGCGCTGATCGGCCGCATGATTCGCGAGGGACAGCTGCCGGTGTGGACGAACCAGCTGTGCTCGGGGCTTCCGCTTGCCGGATCGTCGGCCGATCCGATCGGTCTCGCCGCGTTCTCACTATTGCCGCCAGCGGCTGCGCTCGATCTCTTCGTGATCGTGTTATTGCTCGTCGCGGCACATGGCACCTATTCGCTCGCGAGGCGCTTCGGCGCCGATCGCACGGGAGCGGTTCTCGCAGGCATGGCATTCGCCGGCTGCGGCTACATCGCCTGTCAGCTCAAACACCTCGCCATCGTCTCCACCGTCGTGTGGTTGCCGGTTGGCATGGTGCTGCTCGATCGCGCGCTTGGCAGCGATCCGATCTCGCGCGCGCGCCGCGCGTTGCTGCTTGCGGTGTTCGGTCTCGTGTTCGCGCAGCAGGTGCTCGCGGGTTTCCCGCAGTCCGTTTACATCTGTGCGCTGGTGTACGGATCGTTCACGCTCTTCCGCGCGGTCGTGGATCGACGACGACTCGGATCGTTGCCAGCATGGTTGCCTGTATTGAGCGCGGTTGGTGTTGCAACCGCTCTCGGTGCGGCGGCAGGAGCGGTCGTGCTCCTGCCATTGTCAGAGCTCGGAAAAGTCTCCGACCGTGCCGAGAGCCTCGGGTGGATTTGGTCGACGTACCTCGCGTACTGGCCGCCGAACATCGCCACGTTCCTGCTGCCCTATATCCACGGCGACATCTCCAACAACACCTACGTCGGACCTCCGTTTTTCTGGGAGGACTACGGCTACGTTGGCGTCGCGACCTTCGTGCTGGCGATCTACGGCGCGGTGCGCGAGCGGCGCAGGCCGGTGGTGGCATTCACGATCGTGATGACGGTTCTCGCGTACCTGTTTGTGCTTGGACAAGCCACGCCGGTGTATCGCGTCGCGTACCTGCTGCTTCCCGGACTCAAGATGTTCCGCTTCCCCACCAGGTTCCTGATCGTAGTGGAACTCGGCCTTGCGCTGCTCGCAGCCGTGGGTCTGACGCGTCTTCGCGCAGATCTGCTCGTGACGCGTGTGGCGTCCGCCTTTCGTGGGAAGGCACCGGCGCTCATCGCCGTGGCGCTTTGCGCCGTTACCGCGCTCGACTTGTTCATCCACCAGCCGCGGCAGAATCCCATGGTACCGGCACGCGAATGGCTCGCGCCGCCAGCGGCCGTCCAGACTATTCGCGCCGGCAGTCCGGAGCCCCGAACGTTCACGCCTCGGCACCGCGACCTGCATCGCCGCACGTTCCTGCTCGCAAAGGGCTGGACGAACGTGACGCCTTACCTCGAGTTGCGTGACGTGCTGCAACCAAACACCGGGGGCGGCTTCTGGAACGTGCCGTCCGCAGACTGCTATGCGGGCATCGCGGCACGCTGGTACGTCAACGTGTGGGGCGATCACAATCGCGAAGCGTCGTTGTTAGCGCTCCTGGCGCACCCGGACTTCGAACTTGGCGTGCTGCGGATGCATCCCGCCTTTCCCAGGGTGCTGCGCACCTACGGCGTCACCCACGTGCTGAGTCCCTTCCCCCAGGAACAGTCGACGCTGCCCTTCGTCAGTCACGATGGGAATGCTTACGTCTATCGAGTCGATGGATCGGCGCGCGTGAGGTTCGTGCGCGCGGCACGCCCGGTCGCGAACGATCGCGATGCGGCCGGCCGGCTGCTGGCGGCCGATTTCGATCCGGATCGCGAAATCGTCCTGCACGACGCGCCCGCCGCGATCCAGCCGAACGTTGCCACCAGTGAGGGTTCGGGGAGTGCGGCGGCGGGCCGGGCCGCGATCACACATGAGGATGCCCGTGAGCTCGTCATCGAGGCAGACGCGCCGCAAGACGGGTTCCTGCTCGTGGCAGATACGTTCTATCCGGGGTGGACGGCGCAGGTGGATGGCAATGCGACACCGATTTACCGCGCCAACATTTCCGTGCGCGGGATCCAGCTGCCAAAGGGGCGACACGAGATTCGATTCAGGTACGAGGCTCCGGGCTTCGTCCGCGGGCTGTGGATCTCGCTGGCGGCGATCTCGACGCTGCTCGCCTGGGCGGGTGCAGCGGTCTACACCGATCGTCGCGTCCGGCGGTACCGCAGCAATCCCAACGATCCCCAGAACCCAATCACGACATACATCAACGCCTGAGCGACCAGGATGTAGGCGATGGCGTCGGTGCGGCTGAAGCCAAACGGCGTCAACACTGTGACTGCCACGAACTGGTAGATGCCGACGTATCCAGGTGTCGACGGCAGAGCACTTCCCAACCCCAGTCCGGCGATCAGCAGGAACGCCGCGGCGGCAGTCATCGAAAAGCCAAGTGCGTTCGCGACGACAATCGCTCCGAAGGCGTCGAGACACCAGATCAGCATCGTCAGCGCGAGGAAGCCGGACAAGCGGCCGGGATCATGGAATGCCCTGATCCCGCGCAGGCCTTGCTCCATGGCGTTGATGACCCGCGGGCGCAGCGAGTGAGGAACCGGAGCGCTCTCGATGATTCTGCGGCCGATCGATCCGAGCAGCGGCAGAACGGCAATGCCGAGCGCGCCGAGCAGACCGACGATGGCAAATGGCCGCGCGGCGCCGGCGAGCCAGCCAGGTTGCGCGGGAAGAACCAGCAGCACCAGCGCGCTGATCACAACCAGCACGACCGCATCCGCGATGCGCTCTGAAAGCGCCGTCGCCAGCACATACGCGACGTCGAGCGTGCTGCGCGAGCTGATCATGAACGTCCGAACGAGCTCGCCAGCGCGCGCAGGCAGGAAGTTATTGCCGAAGAAGCCGGCGGCCGTGGCCCAGAATGCGGTCGCGACGCCGACGGCGCCGTCAGCATTGAGCAGGATGCGCCATCGGAACGCACGCAGGAAGAGGCTCGCGCTCGCCATGGCGATGCCAAGGACGAGAGGGCCAGGCGCGGCGCTCGCGATGATCCGCGCCACGTGTGCCCAGTCGATGCCGCGCACGGAGTAGTACAGGAGCACGGCGGCGAGAAGCACGGCGACGCCGAAGGTGATGCCCCTCTTTCCCGGAACCCACGTCGCCGCAGCCATCAAAAGAACCGCGCGTAAGGCTTTTGCAAATCGAGGAGATCAGGCGGGCAGCGATCGTGCCACCGCCACTGACCTGGAAGGGGAGGATTCGTGGTCGCCCGCATGGACTCGTCCGGGGGACCGAGCAGCGTGCAGCGGAACAGCAGCGCGATGTGATGACCGCGCGTGGCTTGTGTGCCGATGGTTTCGACAACCAGGAGCGGTACTCCGTCCGACGAGACATCAGCGCCAAGCTCCTCGCGGGCGCAGCCTCGAATGCGATCGACCGCCGGCTCCTTGTAACGAATGATCCCGCCGGGCACGTGCCACCCCGCGCCAAAGAACTCGTCGTCTCGCCACGTGAGCAGCGTTCGCGAGCGGTCATCCTGGATCAACAAATCAACGTTGATCAGCGGGACGAGACGGCTGACGAACTGGAAGAGCTCCTCGGGAAGACCGCGGGTCGCATCGCCGATAGCGGCTTCGAGCATCTCGATCGAGCGCCGCACGTCAGCCAAGCGCTTCACGTCTCCCGACGTTGCCCGGCGTAGCCGCTCGCCCGCGAAGCCGCGGTTTCCTCGCCGTAGCCGCCCGGCTGCGACGGCGAATCGAAATTGATGCGTTCTTGCTCGACGACAAGCGGTCGATTCCGGACCTGGGTGTAGATCGAGCCGACGTACTCGCCCAGGACGCCAAGGAAGAACAGCTGCACCGACGCGACGCAAAACAGGCCGATGATGACCGGCGCTACGCCAATCGGCAGGTCGTACCAGAACAACAGCTTCATGACGAGATACACGACCGCCGCCACGAAGCTCACGATCGAGCTGAGGAACCCGATGATCGTCGCGACCCGCAGCGGAATCCTGGAGTGATTGACGATCCCCTGCATGCCGAGGTCGTACAGGCGATACAGGTTGTTCTTGGTGACGCCTCGCCTCCGTGCCGGCTGCGTATAGGGAATCGTGGCGTACTTGAAACCCAGCTCCGCGACGATACCCCTGAAGTACGGATACGGATCCGGCAACCGCCGCAGCACCGACACGAAGGCCTTGTCGTAGAGACCGAAACCGGTGTTGTTCCGAATCTGTTCCACCTCGGACAGCTGATCGATCACGCGATACCCGATCTTGCGGATCGCAAACATCAGCGCCGATTCCTCGGCGGCCGCCTTCACGCCGAGGACGACCTTGTAGCCCTCGCGCCACTTCTCGAGGAAGGCCGGGATGAGCTCCGGCGGGTCCTGCAGGTCGGCCGCCATGCCGATGACGGCGTCGCCGCGGCACTGCAGCAAGGCGTGGTACGGCGATCGCACGTGCCCAAAATTGCGCGTATTGACGATCACCTTGACGTTGCGGTCGCGCGCGGCAATGCGCCTGAGGATCGCCACCGTGTCGTCCGTTGACGCGTTGTCGATGAAGAGATGCTCGTAGGTGTACTCGTGCAGCGGCTGAAATACCGCGCGCACGCGTTCGTAGAGGGTCTCGACGTTCTCCGCCTCGTTGTAGCACGGAGTCAGGATGGTGATCTTGGGGATGTCAGACATTGTAGAGCAGGATCAACTCGTTCGAGCATCCGAGGTCGCGGCGGATCTGCTCGGCAATCTCCTGCTGGAACACGCGCGAGCTGATCAGGACCGCCTCGTCATGATCCTTCAGCGCCTGCGGTGAGAGGATCGGGCGCCCGTGCAGCATGCGGCCGTGATACCGCGAGTTCGATTCGATGAAGGCGACGATGTCGGCTTCCGCGAGCCGGCTGGTTGCCATCAGGCGGCTCGTGTGGGTGCCGACACCCCAGACGAGGATACGCTGCTTCCCATCGACGACTGCGTCGATCTTCGCGCGAAGCCGTTCGTCATCGACCGCGCATCCCGAGATATATCGCTCCAGGCCCGTGGCAGTGTCGGGATCGAATGGCATCTTCCCCGGTGACGCCTGCTCCTCCCTGCGATAGATGGCCGAGATGTTCGACATCACCGTCCGATAGCTCTGCACGCGATGATTCTGCTCGAGAAAGACGCGCGTGAAGGCGTGCCGCAGCATCAGGTTGCTCAGGGAGATCGGCGAGAAGAAGTTGATGTGCTCGGTGCTGAAGTCCTGGTATGGCG
>JBKOZS010000098.1:0-9258 GCA_046726015.1 Acidobacteriota bacterium | reverse complement strand
GCCGGAAGATTGCCGCGACCCTTTCAAGCACCGGCACGTCCGCGTTCTTCCTGCATCCGGCCGAAGCCATTCATGGCGACCTCGGCGCGATTCGTGAAGACGACGTGGTGATCGCGCTGTCGCACAGCGGCGAAACCGAGGAGCTGATCCGGCTGATCGAGTCAATCCGGCGGATTGGCGCGCGTCTCATCGCGATCACCGGCTCGCCGCGGTCCACGCTGGGCAAGGCCGCCGATGTCACCATCGATTGCGGGATTGCCGAGGAAGCATGCCCGATGAACCTCGTGCCCACGGCCAGCACCACCGCCGCGCTCGCCCTCGGCGATGCGCTCGCGATGACGTTGCTGGTGCGGAAGGGATTCCGCGAGGAGCACTTCGCGTCGCTGCACCCGGGCGGCAAAATCGGCAAACGCCTGATGCGTGTCGAAAGCGTGATGCACGGGGGAGACGCCGCGCCGCGCGTGCATCTCGACGCCCCGATGCCCGATGTGATCCACGAAATGTCGAGCAAGCGGCTGGGCATGACCTGCGTGATCGCGAACGACGGGCGCCTCGCCGGTGTCTTCACCGATGGCGACCTGCGGCGATTGATGATGTCGCGTCCGCCGAACGCCGTCCTCGCACTGACGGCCGGCGAAGCCATGACCCCGAAGCCGCTGACCATCGCCCGCGACATGCTGGCGGTCGAAGCGCTCCGCATCATGGAAACGCACAAGATCACTTCCGTCATCGTCGTCGATGGCGCCGGCATGCTGGAGGGGGTGGTGCACCTCCACGACCTGTGGCGAACGCAGGCCATCTAAGCCACGGATCACACGGATAACGCGGATCAGAGCCACGAACGACAGCCGCGGATCGCAGGGATTACACGGATCTCACCTTAACCATGCCCACGCCGTCAGACATGCGCCGCATCAGGCTGCTCCTGTTCGACGTCGACGGTGTGCTGACGGACGGGACTATCCTCTTGCACGCGGATGGATCCGAGTCGAAGATGTTCCACATCCGCGACGGCGCCGCGATCGTCTGGGCGCAGCGTGCCGGGTTGCAGGTTGGCCTGCTGTCGGCGCGCACATCGGAGGCGACGACCCGACGGGCGCAGCAGCTCGGGATCACACTCGTGCTGCAGGGTCGCGCGGACAAGCTCGCGGGCTACGATGACATCCGCCGCGACGTGGGACTCACAGACGACGAAATCGCCTACATGGGTGACGATCTCCAGGACCTGCCCGTGCTGGAGCGCGTTGGCTTCTCCGCGGCGCCCGCCGACGCACCCGCTGACGTTCGCGAGCGCGTGCGATGGGTGAGCCAGCAATCGGGCGGACACGGCGCCGTGCGCGAGATGATCGAGCACCTGCTTCACGCGCAGGGCAAGTGGGCCGGCGTCATCGCTGAGTTTCTGGGAACGTAATGGGCACCCTGGCTTTGCTCTCCGGTCTCGTCGCTCTCCTCGTCGGCCTTGCCGTCGGCAAGGCATGGGAGCGCTACAAGCTGCAGGACGGCGTGTGGGTCGATCGCCGCCGCGCGCGCGAGTCGCCGCACTACATGCTCGGGCTCAACTTCCTCGTCGCCAACCAGATCGATCACGCGATCGAAGAGCTCACGAAGGCCGCGCACGCCGCCGGCGATCCGCTCGAGATCCACCTGATTCTGGGCAACCTGTATCGCGAGAAGGGACAGGTCGGCCGCGCCATCCAGGAACATCAGAGCCTCCTGCAACGCCCGAACCTGCGGAAGCTGGAACACGCCAACGTGCTGCTCTGTCTCGGGCTGGATTACCGCCGCGGCGGGTTCGTCGACCGCGCGATCGAGGCGTTCACGGAAGTGCTCCGGCTCGATCCGCAGAATCAGTACGCATTAGCGAATCTCGAAAAGCTGTACGAAGAACAGCATCAGTGGGACGAGGCGTATGCCACGCGCCAGAAGCTGGCGGCGTTGCCCGGCGCGTCGGACGAATCCCAGCGCCATGGCGAGATTCTCGCGTTCCTGGAGTTCGAGCTCGGGCAGGATGCGCTCAAACGCATGGACTACGCCGAAGCGGCGCGTCGATTCCAGGCAGCGATTGACCTCGACGCCACCAATGCACCTGCGCATTTGAGCCTCGGCGACGTGAGGTTCTACGAGGGCAAGGCGACGGAGGCGGTCAGCGCGTGGGAACGGCTCGTCGATGCCTCGCCCGAACGCGCGTACCTGGCCTTCTCGCGGCTGGAAGGGGCGTATCCGAAATTGAGCGCGCCCGATCGGTTCCCGGCGCTCTGCGAGCGATTGATTGCCGCCAACCCGCAGGACTGGCGCGCCCGGCTGGCGCTGGCGCGGCATCTCTCCGCGCAGGGCCGGCCACTCGATGCGATCGAGCTGCTGTTCGAGGCAATCGGCCATAACCCGCACGCGCTTGCGCTGCACCAGACCATCTGGCAGACGCTCTCAGCGGTCAACTTGCCTGCCGATCTCGTCGGGCGCTACATCGAGCTCACGCGCGACGCGATCTTCTACCTGGATCCTCACGTCTGCCTGCGCTGCCGCTACCGCAGCACGGAGCTCCTCTGGCAGTGCCCGCATTGTCACGAGTGGAATACGTTCGTCGAAGAGCGCATCGCGCCCGCCAAGCAGAACGCAGAAGTGTAGGCTCAAGGCTCAGGACTTAGGGCTCAGGGCGTGGACTGTGTTAATGCATTGAGCCAAAGCCGCGAGGCGCGGTGTGCGATGCCCGAGGTGCGTCGGCGTGCTTCGTGCCCTTCGTGGACCGCGCGTAGCGCGGTGCAGCGTGATCCGCCTTAAGCCTTGAGCCCTGAGCCTTGAGCCGTTTCACCGCTCCGCGTTCAACCACTCATACGCATCGCGCACCTGGCGATCGGTTTCCGCGAAGCCGCGGTCGGTCCAGATGACGCGATCGGCCCGTTCGACCTTGTCGCCGATCGGCCACTGTGCGGCAAGTCGTGCCCGGGCCTGCGCATCGCCCAGTTGATCGCGCGCCATGACGCGACGAACCTGCTCGTCCGTCTCGCTTGCGGCGACGATCACCTTGTCGAAGTCGTGGTTGTGCCCGGTCTCGAACACGAGGGGGATGTCGGCAATGGCGAAGCGCGCCGCGACCCGCAGGTTCGCAAACCACTCCTGGATTCGGCGGTAGACCTCGGGGTGCACGATGGCTTCGAGCGCCGCACGCGCGCGGGGATCTGAAAACACGATGCGGGCAAGCGCCGCGCGATCGAGGGTGCCATCGGCGTTGAGCACACCATCGCCGAATCGCGCCGCGACGGCGCGCAACCCCGCGCTGCCCGGCGCAACGGCTTCGCGGGCGAGCATGTCGGCATCGATGACGGGCACGCCAAGGGCCGCGAAGCGCGCGAGGCAGTATGATTTTCCGGTCGCGATGCCTCCCGTCAGCGCGACCCGCAACACAGCGTTAGCCTCTGCCTCTCGCCTTCTGGATCCTGGCTTCCGCGGCCGATAGAGTGTTCTTCAGCAGGAGGGCAATGGTGAGCGGCCCGACGCCGCCTGGCACCGGGGAGAGCGCGCCGGCGACTTCCGCAACATTCGGGTGCGCGTCGCCGACAACGACGGAACCCCGTTTGGCGAAAGTCTCGAGCCGTGGCGACCCGGCGCCAAACAGCCGTTCGACGACCTCTCGATCGCGCACCGGCGTAGTCCCCACGTCAATCACGGTCGCGCCTGGTTTGACGAACTCGCGGGTGACGAACCCGGGCCGGCCGATCGCTGCGATGAGGATGTCGGCGCGCGCGGCAACCGACGGCAGGTCGGGGGTCTTCGAATGGCAGATCGTCACGGTTGCGTCGCGCTGCAGCAGCAGCAGTGCCATCGGCTTTCCGACGATCTCACTGCGGCCGATGACGACCGCATGTCGTCCGGCGATCGCGATCCCGGAGCGATCGAGCATCTCAATCACGCCGCTCGGCGTGCACGGCTTCAAATGCGCGCGTCCCTGCACGAGTTTTCCGACGTTCACGGGATGAAACCCATCGACGTCCTTGTCCGGGTCAATGGCATCGAACACCTTCTGGGATGCGCCCTTCCCCATGGCGTCCGGCAGCGGCGACTGCACGAGAATGCCGTCGTGGCGATCGCTCCGGTTCAGCGCGTCGACGAGCTTCAGCAAATCGTCGAGTGACGCGGTTGCCGGCAGCCGCTGCAAATCGACCCATAGGCCCGCGTCCGCTCCCGCCTTCACCTTGTTTCGCACGTAGACTTCCGAGGCGGGATTCTCACCGACGAGCACGATCCCGAGTCCGGGTGGCCGTCCGACTTTGTTGGCGAACGCCGCGACACCGGGCATCGCGGCGGCGCGAATCTCCGCCGCTATCGCTGTTCCATCAATCAACCGCGCTGTGGTCGCACCTGGCATGTCCCCCCCACTGAGCATCGAGCACCGAGCACCGGGCACTGAGCACCGGGCACTGAGCACCGAGCACCCTGCGCACCTTGCGCACCTTACGCACCCTGCGCGTCCTGTGCGCCCGCGACCGCCCGCGTTCCCACCGCCGCGGCGGCTTCGAGTTCCTTGAGATTGTCCGCCCGGCCGAGCACGACGAGATCGTCCCCCGCGCGCATCGCGGTTTCCGGCGCAGGATTGAAATCCATGCGTCCGTCGATTCGCCTGATCCCCACGACTACGACACCGAACCGCTGTCGAAGGCCCGCCTCGATGAGACTGCGGCCGGCAAGCGGCGAGCCATCGTCGATGTGGACCTGCTCCATGTTCAGGTCGAGGTTCTCGGAGGTGGTGGCGAGCTGAACGAAATCCACGACGGCCGGACGCAGCGCGGTCTGGGCGAGCTGCTGGCCGCCGATGTGGTACGGCGAGATCACGCGATCCGCTCCTGCCCGCCGCAGCTTCGTGCGCGCATCATCGGTTTCCGCGCGGCCGATGATGAAGACGTCGGGCCGAAGAAGCCGCGCGCTGAGCACCGCGTACACGTTTTCCGCGTCGGTGCCGACGGCAGCAATGAAGCCGCGCGCGCGGTCGATCCTCACTCTCCGCAGCACATCCTCGTTGGAGGCGTCCGCTTCGACGGCAAGAATACCCTTATCGAGCGCCGCCTGCATGCGATCCGTGCTGCGTTCGATGACGACGAACGGGACCCGCTGCCGGAAGAACTCTCCGGCGATGATTTCTCCCATCCGCCCGAAGCCGCAGAGGATGAAGTGTTCCTTCAGTTCGTCGAGCATGCGTGCGTGCTTTCGCTGCTGCCGGCGCTCGACGATGTGCCCCTCGGCGAGCAGCGCAAAGAACAGCGTGAAGGCATAGAAGAACGACCCGACACCGCTGAGCAGGATAACGACGGTGAACGCCTCCCCCGCGCGGGACATCGGGTGCACTTCCCGATAGCCGACCGTGGTGATGGTGATCACCGTCATGTAAAAGGCGTCCCACAGGCTCCATCCTTCGAGAAGGACGTAGCCGAGTGTGCCGCCGGTCATGACGAGCGCGATCAGGACGGCGACCAAGCGCCATCCGCCCCACCAGGAGATCGGGCGGCCCCGGGCCCGAGCCTCACGCGTGCGGGTGGCGGTCAGTCTCGCCATCCGGTGGTGCCTTAATCAGGGCCTCGCGGGCTGAACGGCTTTCGTCGAGCTCTTGCGCAGCAACACGCCCACGATCAGCAGGACGATGCCGATCCCGAGGATCGTAAGGCCGAAGCGGTCGGCGATCTCGGCGTTGATGTGCAGCCCGATGCGGCTGAGGATCGCGTCGAGTTCGTGCCAGTTCGCGAGTTCCTCGCTGGTCACTCCCCACTCGGTCAGCAAGCCGAGCAGCGCGATCGCGAAACCGTTGAAGGAGACCACCCCGCCCAGCACCGTCACGAAGTTCGCGAACGCTTCGGCGGCCGTCCGCTGTGCGGCCTCCGCCCGATTGACGAGCGTGCTGTGCGTGCGGCCGTAGAACCAGTAGATCAGCATGCCCAGGTCCAGCCAGCCAAGGAACCGGACCCACGTCATCACCGACAGGCTCAGCATCAGGTAGACGCACGACAGAACGCCAAGCACCGGAATGACCGCGCCGCCTGGCACCTTGAACGGCCTAGGCGCGTCGGGCCGTTTCGCACGCAGCACCGGCACGGCGACCGAGACGATCACGAACGCGAACAACGTCCCGATGCTGGTCATCTCGCCGAGGATCTGGATCGGCACGAACCCGGCGACGAGCGCCACGATCACGCACGTAATGATCGTCGTGATGTAAGGCGTCTTGAACCGCGGGTGCACTTTGCTGACGCCAGCCGGCAGCAGCTGGTCGCGGCTCATGGAGAAGAAGATGCGTGGCTGGCTCATGAGCATGACCAGCAGGACGCTCGTGATGCCGGCGACGGCACCGGCCGACACGAGACCGGCGGCCCAGTCCTTTTTGATGACCGCGAGCGCATAACCGACCGGCGCATTGAGGAACTGAACGTCGCTCTTGTACTGCACGACCGGCACGATGCCGCTGAGGATGGCCGCCACGACCAGGTAGAGCACGGTGCAGATGATGAGCGACGCGATGATGCCTATCGGCAGGTCGCGTTTTGGATTCTTGGCTTCTTCGGCCGTCGTGGAGACGGCATCGAACCCGATGTAGGCGAAGAACACGACGGCGGCGCCCGTCATGATACCGGACCAGCCGTAAGGCGCGAACGGCGACCAGTTCTCGGGCTTCACATATGCCGCGCCGACGATGATGAAGAACATGACCGCCGCGAGCTTCACGGCGACCATCGCCGCGTTGAACCGCGCGCTCTCACGCACACCGATGACCAGCAGCACCATGATGCCAAGAACGATCAACATGGCGGGCAGGTTGAACACGGCCGTCCCCATGCCGCCGTCGGGCAGCACGACCTGCGTGCCGGGCGCGGCCCTCATCCACACCGGCAGGTGGATGTCGAATCCCGCGAGAATCCGCTGGAAGTATCCGCTCCATCCGACTGCCACCGTCATCGAACCGACGGCGTATTCGAGGATCAGGTCCCAGCCGATCATCCAGGCGAACAGCTCACCGAGCGTCGCGTAGGAATAGGTATACGCGCTGCCGGCAATCGGGATCATGGCGGCGAACTCCGCGTAGCACAGTGCCGCGAAGCCGCAAGCCAGCCCGGCGAGCACATAGGACAGCACGATGCCCGGGCCCGCCTGGTTTGCAGCGGCGGTGCCGGTCAGTACGAAAATTCCGGTCCCGATGATCGCGCCAATCCCGAGCAGCGTCAGGTCGAACGCGGTCAGCGTGCGGCGCAGGGACTTGGTGCCGTGCTCGACGTCGCCCACGAGCTGCTCGATCGATTTCGTCTTCAGTATGTTTGAGTCCATGTACCCTCAAATTGCCGTCAGGGCCGGCTTGAGTCGGCTGTCGTCGCGTGTATTGTAAGTCATCCGCCGAGCTTGCGGATGAAGTGGCGCACCCGCTCCTCCGGATCGCCGCCCATCAGATCAGAGATCACCGCGACACTCGACGCGCCGGCGGCGATGACGTCCGGTGCTCGATCCAGGGTGATCCCCCCAATGGCCACCACCGGCTTGGACGCGACGCGCGCGACACGAAGAAGGTCGAGGCCGCGAGCGGTATAGCCGGTCTCCTTGGTGGCAGTCCCGTAGATCGGGCCGACCGCGATGTAACTCGCGCTCGTCTGCGCGGCCGCGGCAATCTGCGCTTCGTCGTGGGTGGAGACACCGACGATGGCTGCGTCGCCCACGATCGTCCGCGCCTCCTCCACCGGCAAATCGTGCTGGCCGACATGCACGCCGTCCGCGCCGCTCAGGCGCGCGATGTCCGCGCGGTCGTTGATCACGAGCCGGGCGCCGACGCGATGAGCGCGGTTCACGAGGTCGTCAGCCAATGACAGCCGGTCGGCCGACGAGGGGGATTTGTCACGCAGCTGGATGAAACGCGCACCGCCGCGCAGAAAGGCATCGGCCAGCGCACGCGGATCGATGCCGCGCGATGCGCAAAGGCTGGTGTCGACGATGGCGTAGAGTGGAAACAACGAGTTCGCGCTAGACCGCCTCAGCGAGGCCGCTGCGGGTGCTCTTCTTCTCGGCGATGTAGCGCTCCATGAATGAGGTGCTCAGGCGTCCGGCCACGAAGTCGGGATCAGCGAGGATCTTCAGGTGCAGCGGAATCGACGTCTTGATGCCCTCGATGACGGTCATCTCGAGCGTCCGCCGCATGCGCGAGATGGCTTCCTGGCGGTCGCGGCCGTGCACGATGATCTTCGCGATCATCGAATCGTAGTATGGCGACACCGTGCACTCGGAATGCGCGAACGTATCGACGCGGACACCGGGACCACCGGGCACGCTGAACGCGTGGATCACGCCTGGCGAAGGGGCAAACGTCTCGGGGTCCTCGGCGTTGATGCGGCACTCGATCGAGTGCCCGTTGAACGTGACGTCCCCCTGCTTGAACGAGAGCCGTTCACCGCAGGCGATTCGGATCTGCTCCTTCACGATGTCGACACCCGTGATGAATTCCGTCACGGGGTGCTCGACCTGGACGCGGGTATTGACCTCGAGGAAATAGAAGTTCCCCTTGTCGTCGAGCAGGAACTCGAACGTTCCCGCATTCGTGTATTGCACGGCGCGCGCCGCATCGACGACCGTGCCGCCCAGTTTGCGGCGCATCTTCTCGGTGACCGCGACCGACGGTCCTTCCTCGAGCAGCTTCTGATGCCGCCGCTGGATCGAACACTCGCGCTCGCCGAGATGAACGACTGCGCCGTGGTGATCACCGAGCACCTGGAACTCGATGTGGCGGGGGTTCTCGACGTACTTCTCGATGTAGACGTCCCCGACGCCGAACGCCGCTTCCGCCTCGCGCTGCGCCATGCGGAGGAGGTTCGACAGATCAGCGGGCGCACGGACGACGCGCATGCCGCGGCCGCCGCCGCCGGCGACCGCCTTGATGATGACCGGATAGCCGATCTCCTTGGCGATCTTGGCGGCCTTCTCGTCGTCTTCGACCGGGCCCTCACTTCCGGGCAGCATCGGCAGCCCTGCCTTCTTCATCGCCTTGCGGGCGCGCGCCTTGTCGCCAAGCAGCTTGATCACGTTCGGGTCGGGCCCGATGAAGCGGATGTGACACGCTTCGCAGACCTCGGCGAGATAAGCGCTCTCGGAGAGAAAGCCGTAGCCAGGATGAATCGCATCGGCACCGGTGATCTCCGCGGCGCTGATGATCGCGGGGACGTTGAGGTAGCTGTCGGCACTGCGCGGCGGACCGACGCAGACGTCCTCGTCAGCGAAACGCACGTGCAGCGAATTCTCATC
>JBKOZS010000097.1:0-21686 GCA_046726015.1 Acidobacteriota bacterium | reverse complement strand
CAGCGGCACGTCCCAGTGCGCATCGAGTATTTCGAACCGGCGCTGTTCCTCTTTCTGAAACTTCGCCTGGTCCGGGTACAGTCGCCGGACGATGTCCGCCTCGCCTGAAGGACCCGTCATCGCCGCGACATCGCGATACGTAATTACGACCGCGAACGTCCAATCCGCGCGGCCATCGCCGTGATACGTCGGCACGTACGTGCGAACGTCCATCAGGCGCCCACTCTTGACCTGTTCCTTTAGTATCGGCAGGTGATTTCTCGCGAACAGCGAGACGAACTCGTCCTGGAATCCCCACTTCACGCGATAGAAATACCAGACCGTGCGTTCGGTGCGTGATGAGGCTTGCGCTGCCGGCGCCTGCGCACCGACCGGGGCTGATGAAGGCGCGGCCAGCGCGGCAATGAATCCGGCGACAATCGCGATCCTTCCAAGGCGCTTCTGCATCGTCTTCCTCCATGACTGTCGACGTGAACAACGCGTCACGCCTGGTACCTGTGCCGATCGATTTACGCACAATCCTCGCGCAAAAAGTAGCCGGGGTTGCATGGAATAACCGTTGCGTGAGCGATCCCGCCTTGAGTGTCGGCGCATCTCATGTATGAGCGCCGATCCGCGTTGAGGTGGAGGTGGTCATGCGAATCGAGCGGTTGAGGCGTTCAGCGTGCTTTGCCGGTGCATTCGTTGCCGCTCTGTTGATGGTGTTCTCTGATCGGACTTCCTCCTTGTCCGCTCAGTCGCCTCCCGCCGATTCGATCAGTAGTACTTCGGGACCCGTGCAATGGGACTACGCGGCCGTCGTCGCGGGCCAGGTGACGAACGCGGGCGTCCAGGACATCTGTCCTCCGGGAATGTGCGACAACCACGATGTCACCGTCGTTTTGCCGTCCCCCGCGGCGACGTTCTACCAGACGATGACCGCGACGCTCACAATCAGATTTACATGGACCAGTAGCGCGCCCACCGACATCGACATCTTCGCCATCAGTCCGAGCGGCGCCGATCACGGTCCAGGGGCACCGGATGGCTTCTTCACTGGACCAGGTGAAGAGACGCTGACGGTGACCGATCCCGTCGACGGCACATGGCACATCAGGTCGATGGCGGCGCTGTCGCCCCTGCCAACCGCGGCGCATGCGGTGGCCACGCTCACCGTTGCGCCGAAACCCACGGCCCCTGTTCCCGCTCCGGCACCAGACGGCGCTCCGACCTTCGTGAATTACGCCGCGCCGGAAGACTGTCCGCCAGCCATTCCTCCTTCTTCAACGCCGCCGCCGCCGAACTGCATCACGCCTTCGCCGGATTCCACGACCGCCGCCACACACGACGCGGGAGAGCCGTCCATCGGCGTCAACTGGAAGACAGGACAAACATTCATTCAGGCCGGCAATCACACGTTGCGCGTGACGTTCAACGACGCGATGACGCCAGCCACGGCCGCGTGGGCCGACAAGCGTTCGCCCTTCGCGCGCGTCAGCCTCGATCCAATCCTGTTCACCGACGACGGACGCCTGGGGGGGCCGAACCGGACGTTCACGTCACAGCTCAATGGCGTCACGAGCGAATTGTCTTACACGGACGACGATGGAGAGATGTGGTTTCCGACGCAAGGATCGGGACAACCCGCGGGTGTCGATCATCAGACGGTTGGTGGAGGTCCGTATGCGTCGCCGGCGCCGGCGACACGCACGTCATATCCGCACGCGATCTACTACTGCTCGCAGGATCTTGTCACGGCATTCTGCTCGCGAAGCGACGACGGCGGCGTGACCTTCGGCCCCGGGATTCCCATCTATACGTTCGCGAGAGTCAATGGCGTCGACGTGCCAATTGCGCCGGGCACGTGCGGCGGATTGCACGGTCACGTGCGGGTCGCGCCGGATGGAACCGTGTATGTGCCCAACAACGATTGTTTCGATACGGAGGGCGACAGCCGTCCGGGCGTGGCGGTCTCTACGGACAACGGACTCTCGTGGGTGGTTCGCACGGTGCCGGATGGGCAGAGCGCAAGCCCGGGCAGCGATCCGTCTGTCGCGGCGGGCGCCAACAACACGATCTATTTCGGCTACGCGAACGTCGATGGCCACGCGAAGGTTGCGGTCTCCAGGGACCGCGGGCAGACCTGGAGCAAGTCCGCGAACGCGGGCACGCCGTTCGGCATTCAGAACACGGAGTTCGCAGAAGTGATTGCCGGCGACGACAATCGCGCGGCGTTCGCGTTCCTGGGCACGACGACGGCCGGCGACACCCAGTCGTCGGATTTTCTCGGCGTGTGGCATCTCTATGTCGCGATCACGTACGACGGAGGGCACACGTGGACGACAGCCGATGCGACACCGGACGATCCGGTGCAGCGCGGCTGCATCTGGAACCAGGGCGGCAGCAACCCATGTCGGAATCTGCTCGACTTCAACGACATCACGGTCGATAAGAACGGGCGAGTCCTTGTTGGCTTCGCCGACGGCTGCACCGGCACGTGCGTCACCGACACGACGCAGAACGCGTCGACTGGGCCGGCGAGCGCCCAGGACGCGCTGGCAACGATCGCGCGGCAAGTTGGTGGCCGGGGCCTCTTCAGGGCACTCGACGGGACTCAGTTCGGCACGAAGACGGGCGACAACAAGGGGGGCGGGAAACTGTGCTACGGCGATCCCGCCACCGGCCGGCGCGGCGACCCGCCGTGTTACACACGCGATCGCTGACGAGCGCGCATGCTATTGTCGATCGCGCTCATCGTCGCCGTGATGCGGGCATCCCCGCACACGGTGGACGCCTGTTCACTGCTCACGGAAATCGAGCTCAAGGCGGTGCTCGGGAACACCGTTACTGATCGGAAAGCGAACACGCAATCGGCCGGCGGGTTGCTGATGTCGCAGTGTGTCTTCGGCACCGCATCCACGCATTCGGTCAGCGTTGCGGTGGCAGCCACGCCGGCGCGCGGCCGCGGTGCGCTGACACCACGGGAGTATTGGCGACGCCAGTTTCATCCCTCCGCGCGCGAGGAGCGGGAAGAGCGCGAGGCCGAGGGCGAGAACAAGCCGCGCGCCATTGATGGCATTGGCGAGGAAGCCTACTGGGCGGGGAACCGCATTGCGGGCGCGCTCTACGTGCTCCTTGGCGACACGTTCGTACGCATCAGTGTCGGCGGCATTCCGAACGAGCGCGAGCGCATCGAGAAATCGAAAGCGCTCGCGCGCGCAGCCATCAAGAAGTTATGGCGTCTGCTCGCGGTCCTCCATCCGCGCGATTTGCGGATGTTCGACGAGGTGCATGTCGTAGTCGGGGTCGGTCGGAGGTGCGGCGAGTCGCATCGAGACCCACAGGGCGATCGCCAGCACCGCGATGCCGGTCAGCGCGACGAGGAGCATCAGGTACGCGACGAGGCCGCGGAACGGCGCGCGTAGCTCGTCACGGTTCATCGAGAGCGCGACCATCCACGATAACTCGGGATAGCTCTGGCCAAGCTGGCTTGAGGCGACCGCCACGATTCGATCGGTGCCATCGGGCGCTTGTGCCTCGAGCGTCAGGGTGCCGGCGCTCTCATGCCGTGCGGCACGCTCGTCCAGGCGCTGCGTCAGGAGGCCGGTGGCGAAGAACCGGTCGCTTTCAGAATGCGGCCGGCGGCTGAAGACGATCGACCCGTCGGGGCGGACAAGGCTCGCCTCGCCGGACGCGCCGAGTTCCAGTCCGGCAAGGCCAACCAGCATCTCGCGGCTATCAGCCACGATCTTCATGATGCCCGTCAGCTGGCCCCCTTCGGGCGCGAGCACCGGCACCGCGATCTCGAACGCATAGACGTGCGCGCTCTCGTCGCGCTGCACGTCGGTGACGCTGATGCGTCCGCGGCCGTTGTCGAACGCCTTCGTCCACCAGTCTTCATCCGCCTGGAGGTAGTCAGACGTGACGTTCGAAGCCGCGACGAGTCGTCCGTTCAGGTCCGTCACGAGGACTTCGCGGTAGACCGAGTCATTCGACACCAGGTCCTTCAGGAATTGTGAGGCGGGTGAGCCCACGATCCCGGCGCGCAGTGCCGCCGCGCCGGCATCCTTCTGCCACAGCTTATCCATTTCCTTCGCGCGCGCATCGTCAAACGGCTGTGCGGTACCTGCCGCGGCAACCCGGCGGATGTCGGGGACGCGCCCGAGCAGCGCCGCGTCGAGGATGCGCCGGAAGACGTACGCATCGACCGTCCCGGCGGTGTATTCCGCCATCTGCGCGAGCCGGGTCGTCTCCGAGTCGCGTAGCCGCGTCTGGCCGATGCTGATGACGAGCGCCGCCCCAATGAACAGCACGGGCAGGGCAACGAGGAGAAAAACCGTGAGAACACGAGTGTTCAACGCTGGGCGGGACCGCATGGCTGCCCCCTTTGTGGGTATGGCCAAAACCGAGGGCGATATTGCGGTGACTGTCGATCCCGGCGCGCTAAATGTCAAGGGGAGAACAGTAGGAGGACGGAGGACGGAGGTTGGACGACGGAATGCACTGCGAATGGTGAACCGCCGGCCGTAAACGGCTGACCGAGAACCAGCCGTCCTCCGTCAACCGTCAACCGTCCTCTACTTAATCGCAACGATTTCGACGTCCCCTTCGCGCCGCACGACGCTGAGCGCCACGTCGTGCGCATGCCGCTCGAGCGCGAGATCGACCCGGGCATCGCCGACGACAAGGTTCGTGAGAACGAGCCGGTCGATGCTGAGCGGCAGCGATGCCCGCGAGAACATGACCCGGCGCTCGACGGCATCGATGTCTATGCCGAGCGAGGCCTGCAGCAGCAGGTAGACGGCGCCCGCGGCCCACGCCTGGGGCGCGCACGCCACAGGATATTGCGTCGGGCGCTCCTCGGATCGCCGGTGGAACCCGCACAGCAACTCCGGCAGGCGGTGCAAATCCATCGCCTCGCTGAGATCGAGCATCGCGTCAAGAATCCGCGTCGCGGCCGCGGTGAACCCGTAGCGTCCGAGCCCGGCGGCGGCGATGGCGTTGTCGTGCGGCCAGATCGATCCGTTGTGGTACGACATCGGGTTGTAGCGTGCTTCACCGGCCGCCACCGTCCTCACGCCCCAGCCTGCGAAGGACGTGTCGTCCATCAGCGTTGCGGTCATGCGGCGGGCGCGATCCTGTGACGCGACAATCCCCGTGAAGAGGCAATGCGCAGGATTCGACGTGCGCACCCGGCAGGGGCGCTTGCTGCCGTCGAGGGCGAGCGCATACGTGTTGAGGTCCTCGCACCAGAATGCATCCTCGAACTTGTCGCGCACGAGATCCGCCCGCGCGTGCCACTCGCGCGCAATCGGATCCCTCCGCGCGACGGCGAGCTCCGCGGCGCCGCGCCACGCGGCATAGGCATAGCCCTGCACCTCGCAGAGTGCGATGGGCGCAACGGCGAGCTGTCCATCCGCGTGGAACACGGAATCCCACGAATCCTTCCAGCCCTGCTGGACCAGTCCGTTCGCACTGTGCCGCGCGTATTCGAGAAATCCATCGCGATCGGCATCGCCGTCGCGTTCCATCCAGGCGAGCGCGGCCAGCAGGTTCGGCCAGAGCCGATCGATGGTGGCCAGGTCCGCCGTTCGCCGGTAGTAGGCGGCAGCCAGCATGATGAACAGCGGCGTGGAGTCGATGCTGCCGTAGTAGCGCCCGAACGGCACCTCACCGAGCGCCGGCATCTCCCCCTGCCGCATCTCGTGCAGGATTTTCCCAGGCTCGGCGTCCTGTGCGTCGGAGCGAACAGTTGCTTGCGTGGCTGCCAGGAAGGACAAGACGCCCCTGGCAATCGAAGGGTTCACCCACAACAGTTCGAACGCGGTGATGAGCCCGTCACGCCCGAACGGCGTGCTGAACCACGGAATGCCTGCGTACGGATAGGGTCCGTGCGGCGTGTCCGTGATCATCATCTGGAGATCGGCGCTGGATCGCTTCAGCCAGCGATTCAGTGATTCGCTGGATGATCGCACCGTGCAGGTGCGCTCGATCCCCTCGCGGAACCGCTTCCGTGCGATCTCCAGCGTCGAGCCGTGGTCGGGCGTTGCGGTCCGCTCGTCGTTCTCTTCGCACGTGACGGTCACTTCGATCCCGAGCGTGACGCGCGGCGCCAGCGTCAATCGAAACGTGGCGAGGCCCGTCTCGATCGAATCGGGCGTACGGCTCCAGCGGATGCGCGTCCGCCGCTCGACATTGTCAAGGCCGACGTACGTGAGCACGTACTCGTCCCCCGGTTGATCAGGAAGGCGCGTACCGCGTCGCACGCGGCGCGTCCCGCGCACCTCGAACACGTCCGCGAAGTCGGCATCGAACCGGATCGACAGCGGCACTTCGATCAACCCCGGGCTGTGATTGCACAGGCGGATCGAATCAACGCTGAACCCGGCGCCGAGGATGCGCGATCGAAACAGGTGGACTTCCCCATGCGGCAGCACCAGCCGGTTCTCGCGGCGGATGTCGACGTTCGTCAGATCGGCGACGAAGACGACGTTGTCGTCACTGACCGTGGAACTGAGGAACAGGGGGCGGCGGCGCGCCAGCAACAGTTCGAATCGCGACAGATAGCGCGTGCCATGATGGTAAAGCCCCTGCTCCCCGCTCTCGGCGGGAACGACGTCGCCGTGCTGATCGAACACGGCGAACGTATCGCCGTGCTTCAGCACGCGCGACGGAATCGCCGCCCGTTGCGTCTCGGCGGCAATCGAGAACTCGTCTTCGAGCTGCAGGATCTCCGTCATGTCTCCGCTCATAACGAGACGGCGTGAGCCGTCCTTTCCTCGGCTTTTTCCGCGATCACCTTGGTGTAGGTGGCGACGTGATCCTGCGCCATGCGGCTTGCCGAGAACCGCCGCTCGAATGCGCTCCGGCACGCGCGCCGATCGATCGAATCAATCCGGCGCGTCGCCTCGATCGCCTCCTCGAGGGTTTCGACGACGAATCCGGTAACACCGTGGTCGACGATCTCGGGCACTGAACCGCCGCGGAACGCGACCACCGGCGTGCCGCAGGCCAGGGCTTCAATCATCACGAGGCCGAACGGTTCCGGCCAGTCGATGGGGAAGAGCAGTGCCCGTGCTCCGCCGAGGAAACAGCTCTTCTCCGCCTCCCCGATCTCGCCGATGAAGTCGATGAGCGGGTTGTTGAGCAGCGGCTTGATCTGGCTTTCGAAGTAATCGGCATCGGCGCGATCCACCTTGGCGGCGATCTTCAGCGGCCATCCAAGTGCGGTCGCGATCGCGATGGCACGATCGACACGCTTTTCGGGAGAGATGCGCCCGAGGAACGCCAGATAGGAACCGGGCCCGGTGTGAAACCGAAGCAACGACTCCGGCAGCCCATGGCGGATCGTTGCGACCCAGTGCGCGTTCGCCAGCGGCGCACGCTGCGCGTCCGAGATCGAGATCACCGGCATGTCCGCGAATTCGCTATAGAGCGGCACGAGCTCGGGCAAGTCGAGCCGGCCGTGCAAGGTCGTCACCTGCGGGACGCCGAGTCGCCGCGCGAGGGGAAAGTGGATGTGTGCGATATGAAAATGGATGATATCGAACCGATCCACTTGCGCCGCCACGAACTCCGTCATCAGCACGTGCCAGGCGAGATGATCGCGGCAGGTGGGGTCGAGGCGCAAGGCGCGAGGGCAGACGGGCACCAGCGTGGCGCTCGTCTGCGAGTCACCGCTCGCGAAGAGCGTGACGTCATGTCCCTTCGCGACGAGTTCGTCGGTCAGGTACGCGACGACACGCTCGGTACCGCCATATAGTGCGGGCGGCACGCTTTCGAACAGCGGTGCAACTTGTGCGATTCGCATGTCTCGGCGCGGGCGATCGTTACTTGATCACTGACACCGAGCACGAACCTGACGCCGGTGTGACTGACGTGACGGTGAGTTCCGGCGTATTCGCTTCCGTCAGCTCTCCGGTGGGGACACTGGCGGTGGCGTCACTGGAGTTCTTGAACGTCCCGGCAATCTCGACCTTCTGTCCAACGTAATTCTTGAGGTCGTTTTCCTTGTCGCCGGTCAGCCGATACACCCGGCCGAAGCCCGACGATCCGGTGGTGCCGACCGCGGTGTCGGTTTCCGGCTTTTCCGTCGCGCCCTTGCTGCTGTCGCTGACCTTGGCCTGCGCGATCACGAATTCGTCGCCCATCCCCGCGCTTTCGGCGGCTGCGCCGATGGCGCCTTTCTTGAGAACATTCGACTCTTTCAGCACGCAGCCGACCACGGTGAATGACTGATCGCTGGTGGCACTCTTCTCAGCGCCCTGTGGATGCGATGTCGGCTGCTGGGTCGCTGTCGGCGCCTGCGACGGCGGTGGCGCCGTCTGCTGGGCCGGCGCCTGAGCCGCAAACAAGAACGTCATTGCAACGCCTGCGGCAAAGGAGCTCGACATTAATTTCGAACTCATGAGTCACCTCCTGTGACACGTCCGGCGGGTTCTACACGGCTGTTTCTTCGCCGAAGGAAAGAAGTCCTTCATGACCTCCGGTTCCTCGAAGGAAACAACGCGGATTGCTGGCAAGAAGTGCAACTTGCAGGCCGGATTGTGCCGTGCGAAGCCGAGAACCAGCTCTTGAAACGAACAGCTGCCTCAGACTGAACGTTCACAGATCGATCAGTACGTCTCGCGCAGGCCGCTCGCGCAGCGAGGGGCCCCACGCCTGACGCCAGATCTCGATGCCGAGGATGCGATCGAGATCGGGCTTGTTGAAGAAGTGTCGATCGATCGAGAGATGCTGCGTGCGGTGCGCCCGCAAGGCGGCAATGCGGCGGTCGCGCCAGCGCGAGACATCGATGACGAAGTCCGCTCCAGGTTGGTCGTCGAATTGATCGGGTGCGAGATCCCACGGTGCGATCGGCGGCGTCCACAGCAGACGTGTCACCGTATGAGGTGGGTCGGTGCCGGGAAACCAGCGCGGATCCGCGGCGGCGGCAATCGCGTCGCTGGTGAAGCGGCTGATCGCGACGTGATCGGGATGCGTGTTGAACCCGTTCGGATCGAATGTGACGACGATGGCCGGTTTCGTGCGGCGGAGGTGCGCCACGAGCGCAGCTCGTATTTCGCCGGGCGGCACGCCCGCAAGATCGCGATCGGGATAGTTGAGCAGGTACAACTCGTCGAAGCCGATGATCGCGGCCGCGTCTCTCAACTCGCGCGCACGGCAATCGGCAAGGTCGCGCGGCTCGCACACCGGCGGATCTCCAACCTTGCCGCGTTCGCCGAGCGTGGCTGTCACGAGCACGCTGCGCGCGCCGGCGGCGGCACACGCCATCACAGTTCCCGCTCCCGAAAAACTCTCGTCGTCTGGATGCGCGAGGATGAAGAGGAGGGTAGGCCGCTCGGGACTCATCGCAAGCGCTACGTACGTCGCTTCTCGAGCTTCGTCAGGCGCTTGTCGTGGTCGTTGACCCGGAGTGTGTTGTGCGCCGTGGCTTCGGCCACGACCTTGACCACGTCTTTCATGTCCTCCAGCAGGACGTCCATGTGACGCCGTATCGTTTCCGTTTCAGTCTTCATCGCTGCCTTGAGCTCCGTGCGCACGGCCTTGAAGCCCGCCGCCATTTCGGCGCGAACGGCGACGAACTCTTCGTCCACCCTCTTGAAGCCGACGGCCATTTCCGCGCGAACAGCGACGAACTCCTCGTCCACCCTCTTGAAGCCGACGGCCATTTCCGCGCGAACAGCGACGAACTCCGCGTCCACCCTCTTGAAGCCGGCCGCCATTTCCGCGCGAACAGCGACGAACTCCTCGCCAACTTTCTTGAAGCCCGCCTGCATGTCCGTCCGCAGTCCCTCGATCGTCATCGGTCCACCATCCTAGCATCGTCCATTGCGCGGAGCGTGCCAGCGCGCAAACCTCCGCCAATCGCACGATGCGCGCTGAATGTACGCGGCGTCTGCGTACTGGCCATCGGTCAAGGATGTTGTTTTCTGCCGTGAACGCTGGCTGAGGGCGCGGGTCAGATCTCGCTGTCGAATTCAAAATCTGACCCGAAGCGGTTACCTGCTCTCGGTCGTTGTCTTCTTCTTGCGCGGATCGTCCTGCGGATTCACATACGTGAGTGCGAATGGGCCCATTCCGTGAACCTGGATCGTTGCGGCTTCCTTGGCCACCGCGAAGTGGTGCATCTGTTTTGGAACGCGGACGAAGTCGCCGGGGCCGAGCTCTTTGACCGACGCGTCGTCGGCCTTGTCGCCCATGCCGATGCCGAACTTGCCGGAAATGACCGTGATGTTCTCGTCGGTCGGGTGGAAGTGCGGCGGCACCCGGTAGCCAGCCGGGAATTTCGCGCGCATCACGAACGGCCCCGGCTTGGTGGGATCGCCATCAACGACAGCCGCCTCCGCCCCGGGCGGAAGCGATGGCGGGGCGGGTCCCCACTTCAGGTCGCTCGACGTCACAGGGGCGTGCTTAGCTGAGGGTTTCGCTCCCTGCTTTTCTGCCTGTGGCGGTGTTGCGCCGGCCGCGAGTACGGCCATGACCAGGAAAACGAGCGTGGTACAGACTCGCGTCATCAAAGCCTCCATGTGAGAGGACCGAGGTGCCGCGGGATTATAGCGCCGCCGTGCTGTTACGCGGCGTCGATCAGGTCGTCCTGGGGCGGAGCTACCGCCGGCTTCGGCTCAGCCACCGGACATGCTGCGAGATGGTGCGCGATGTGACAGCGCTCCCACAGTACGGCGGCTGAATAGATGACGGCATTGATCGCGAGATGAGGCTGGCGACGCTTGATCCAGGCCGCGGCGTTGTATGCCGCGCAGACGGATACCGTTACGAATAAAACGCCATGCACCGCCGCCTTCAGCGGCTCGCACCGGCCTGAATCCAACATTTCGGACACGGGTTCGAACGCACTCGCTGCACGTTCCCGGTATTCTCTCGGTTCCCGGCTCGCCATGGCTCCTCCCGGGGTCAGTCCGACCCTCCGGCGCGAGGGCGGACTGCAAGTGTCGAGCCACTGTTTGGGCATTTGTCCAAGCCGACTTATGCGGGCGCTCCTTAAAAAGTGCCCCTTAATCGTGCATGAGTCGGAAGCCTTTCGTCCTCTTTCTGGCGCCTTCTCTACCCGCCCTGGGCCCCGCCGGCGGCCCTGGCCTGCGCCCGTCGAAGGCCCTTGTTTCCTGTGTCGGCGGCAGTCGGAAGCACCTTTAACATCCTGGACCGCCGCCGTGTTGTATATCGAGCGTGCGCCGCCTGAAGCTCGTCGCGAAGGTCTCGGGCCAGGCTGGCTGGCGCAATGACCCGGGCGAGCCGGCCGAAGCTCAGGATCCAGCCGCGAAGCGCGCGGTCGTTGCACACGCACAATCGCATTCGGATGGCGCCGTCCTCCCGCTCCTCGAATTCCTGCGAACGGTGCCACTCGCGCTCCATCACGTATTCGGCTTCTGACGCATCGAACTCGATCTCGATCAGTTCGGGGCTGCCACTGTGCACCCCGAGCGAGTTCGCGAACGGGTCGGCGGGCAGCGGCCTTGGTTCGAAATGCTCATCGATCACCGCGAGCGTCTTGATCCGTTCCATCGAGAAGGTGCGGATTTCGTTGTATTCCGGAACCCACGCCGTCAGGTAGATGCCGCCGAGCGCATAGGAGACGCGCAGCGGTTCGACCACGTAGGTTTTCAGCCGCTTCGATGATGCCGAGTCGTAGCCCATCTCCACACAACGATGCGTCAGCGAGGCATCGACCGCGCGCGCAACCACGTCGCGTGTCTTTCGCTGGTCCTGTTTCTTGCGCCCCGTGACCTTGGCCTTCATCAGCACGGGCAGGTCGTCGAGATAGTTGCGGCTCGCTGCGGGCAGCGCGCGTTCGAGCTTCGTCAGCGCCCTGTCCGCATCATCCACGAATGGCGCCCCGGTCAGCGTCGCGATCATCGTCTTGCTGAAATACAACGCGCACAATTCCGTCACGCTGAGGCCGGTCTCCTCGAGTCCGCGGAACGGCTTGTTGCGAAGCTTCCACATCGCGGTCCCATTGACCTTCTCGTCGTAAAGCGGAAAGCCCGCTTTGCAGAGCGCTTCCAGGTCGCGACGAATCGTCCGCGGATGCACACCTGCGCTCGACGCGAGCTTGGCGATCGCGATCCCCGTTCGTGCGCCGTCGATCGCCCGCAAGATCTCCCACTGCCGAATCAGTTCCGCGTTGCGCGCCATCAGAACGCTCCCATCAGCCTCGCGCGTTGCCGATTGAGCTCGGCGCGGAAGCACCGGAAACACAGGGTGTGATCGCGATCCGCGCGGACCTCGCCGCGATACTGAAACCGCGCGGGATGCTGACGGCAACCGTGGCAGACATGACGTTGGGACCGGGACAGGCGGCGGGCTGCGGGCTGGGACATCTGACCTCCTCGACGCCGGATATTAATGAGGTGCCGTGACAGGCCAGGTCATTCGCCCTATCTTCGCCAGAACGGGATGCACTGAGGGACGCAGCCGACCGCGCCCCGCGCGTTTCGCACCCGCCCGGACCTCGAACCTCGGCCCTCGGCACCGGGCCATGCGTTACTCAGCCCGTCACGACGTTAGGCCTGGGTGACGAGCTTGTCGCGCAGGACGCGGCGCAGGATCTTTCCGGATGGTGATTTCGGGATGGCGTCGATGAAATCCAGCCGCCGGATTCGCTTGTAGTGCGCGACGCGCGCGGCCACAAACGTCATCAGATCCTCTGCCGTGGCCGGCGCCTTCAGGACGACGAACGCGTGCGGGACTTCGCCTGCGTCCTCATCTTTCTGCGCAACGACCGCGGCGTCCGCGACGGCAGGGTGAGAGAGCAGCACTCCCTCGAGCTCCGCTGGAGGGATCTGCATGCCCTTGTACTTAATCAACTCTTTCAATCGATCGACGATGAAGAAGTCGCCGTCCGCGTCGGCGTGGCCGATGTCGCCGGTATGCAGCCAGCCAGCATCATCAATCGTGGCACGCGTCGCATCCGGGCAGTTGAGATAGCCACGCATCACCTGCGGACCGCGAACCCAGAGTTCGCCGTCCTCGCCCGGCCCCGCGTCAGCTCCCGTCACCGGGTTCACGACGCGACATTCGGTATCCGGGAGCGGAACTCCTACCGACCCCGGTTTCTTCATCGCGCCATCTTCCGGCGTGGCATGCGTCGCCGGGCTCGTTTCCGTCAGGCCGTATCCCTGCTGCACGAAGCAACGCATGCGCGCACAGCACTGGGCAATCACGTCGGCGCCAAGCGGCGCCGCGCCTGAGAACAGCTTGCGAACCGTCGACAAATCGCGTCCTTTGGTCGCCGGGCTCTTTGCCATTGCCAGCACGATTGGCGGAACCACGTGCAGCACGGTCGCGCGATAGCGCTCGACGAGATCGAGGTACGGCTCGAGTTCGAACTTTGGCATGACGACGATTGTCGCGCCTGCCCACAGGCCGAACAGCATGATGACGGTGAGGCCGTAGATGTGGAAGAAGGGCAGGAAAGCGATCAGCGTGTCTTCGCCATCGCGCAGGTGGCGCATCGCATCGACCTGCATCATGTTCGCGACCAGGTTGCGATGCGTCAGCATCACGCCCTTCGGCAATCCCGTGGTCCCGCTGGAGTATGGGAGCGCCACCAGGTCGTTCGGATCGATTGACACAGCCGGTGGCGTGCCCGGTTGTGCGACCAGATCGCCGAACGGCGTCGCTCCTGCCATCGCGCCGAACGATAAGATCTGCTCAGGCTGGAGAACGTCCGCCGCGCCCAGCGCCCTTTCGCTGACCGTGGGAGAGGTAATCAGGAACCGCGCGCGCGCGTCCCGGCACTGTTGCACCAGGTTGTCGCGCGTGCACATCGAGCCCGCCGTCGTGACGATCGCGCCGAGTCGGGCGATGGCCAGGACGGCGATCGCGTACTCGGGCGTGTTGGGGCTGAAGATGGCGCAGACGTCGGCCTTTTGCAGTCCGAGCCGCGCCAGCGATGCGGCCGCGCGATCGACCATCCCGGGCAGCTGCGCGTAGGTGATCGTGCGTCCGCTCGTGGCGTCAATCAGCGCGGCCCGATCTCCGCGTTGAGCCGCCCGCGCGAGCACGTAGTCCGCCACCGGAGTCGACGGAATATCGAGCGCCGCGTAGGGACCGCGGTAGATCGTCATGTGAGAGTGCGGCGGATTCTACACCATTCTCTTTGTGGGCCGGGTCTTTAGACCCGGCGACAAGGGACAGCCTGCGCGTCAATGCCAAATGGCCAATGCCGAATGCCCAACTTTCATGGTATTGGCATTTGGCATTCGTCATTCGTAATTGACACGGCGCCCTCACCGATCGCTCGCGGCGCCGTCTCTCTCCGCTGCCGCGTTCAGAAGGCATATCCGAGTGTGAAGGTCACGGGAATCTTGACGCCGGCATTCTGCGTGAAGATGTTGCCGTTCGAGTAGTGGTTGATCTTCACACCGGCCGACACGGTCTTGTGCCTGCCGAGAAAAACACCCGCACCCATGAAATCCTGGAAGGTGAAGTGGTTCCCGGTATCGAGCTCGTCCAGCGTCTGCCTCGAGATATAGGTGGGTCCCGCGAAGGAGTAACAGAGGTAAACGTCCGCCGGCTTCGTGCGAACAATCGTGAACCGCAGCAGTGGGTAAGCGGACACTGTGAAGAACCCGTCGCGGTTGCTTCTGCTTCGCCAGGACGACACGCTCGTCCCGAGATCGAGCGCAAAGATTTTTCTCGTGTGAAACACGTTGCGGTCGTAGTGCATGGCAACGCCACGAGCGACCTTCACGTTGCCGCCCCAGAAGATTGGCACGTTTCTCGACAGAAACGTGTTAATCCCGTAACCATATCCTGTGGCGTACTCGACCTGCACGACGTTCGCGGGAAAGCTGAAGCCCGCCTGGCGATTCGCCTCGACCCGTTCCGCCGGCAGCGCACGCATCGTGTAGCGGAACCCGGCAGACAACAGGAGAGCGCGGGGTTCGGTATCTCTGTCGTCGGAGGGCGAGTAGATCGCGCCCGCTGTCAGGTCCCATGTCGCGCTGACGTGATGTTCCAGCCCTGCTCCGAAGAGAAACGATGCGTACTGCGCGTCGCGGACAACGCGCTGCGTTGTGTTGACCAGAAAGCCATGTCTGCTGGTGATGCCAAGGCCGCCTTCACCGTAGATGGATGTGCGTGCGGTGACCGGCACGCGCAATTTCAGCGTGGCGCCGCCGAAGTGGGTCCACACGTGGTGCGCAGCCTGGTCGCCGTTGACGTTCCTGTAAGTAACGTATCGAACCGGCCGCATGTAGGTGAGCTGCGCTGAAAGGTAGCGGCCAAAGTCGTGTCCGAACACACCCACCCGCGCCGCGACGTGAGGAATGACAACGGAGGCGGCGTGAAACCCTGGTTCGAGTTGGCGATCGGAGAACGCGTAGTCGACGTATCCGAGATTGACGCTGACGTAGGAGTTGACGAGGAACGCGGGATATTGGGTCCGCGTGTCCTCGTGTGGTGGCGCCTCTGCGGCGGGTGGAGCCACGGGTTCCTGTGTGGACGCCTGCTGTGCGGAAATTACCGTCGGGCGCGAGAAGAACAATAAAACTGCCGCGATTGACGCGCGCCCCCAGGTCATTCCGCTCTCGTCACGATTCTACTGCACGGTTCGACCGCCGCCGTCACGCGGCGATTGCCATGATCCGCGTCTGCTTCACACGTGTCCGCGGCTTTAGATAGTCCCGCCGCGCCTGCCGCACGCCGTGCCAGATCGCACCGGCCATTCCCCTGGCTCGAACGCGAATTTCAAACGTGTCGGTCCATCCCCGCCGCGTGAAGAACGCAACCTGTACGACGTACTGCCGCTTCGGGATCCTCGCCGCAGGGTCAGTGATCATTTCCGGCGTCGGCTCGTCCTGCCCATGCAGGTTGCACGAATTACAAAACTCGCAATACGTCCGGTTGTGACACTTGCGGCACGTCCAGCAAATCCGTCCACAGGTCGTGCATTTCGTTTTCGGCATGTTTCCCTCCTCTATCCCCTTCACAGATCAGAAGGGGTAGAGGAGGAGGACTGACTGTCACGCGCGCGAGATCAGATCTCGCGTGCGCGACGATTCCGTGCCAACCAATCTGGGACCACACCTGTCCGGGCCGGTTCGTATTCTCGACTGCATGAAGACCAACGCCATCGCCGCCGCCCTGGACTCCGTCACCTTCGCGTCCCCCGTCGTCGTCGACAACTTGACGATGTTGCCTCTGATTCCGAAGAACCCGTCGAACCTCGGATCTCGGGCCCCGGTCCTCGACTATGTCGTCCTTGACGACGCCCTCGGTTCCAACGTCACGGAGATCACCGAGATTTCCGACCAGGGAAGTGTGCCCGAGCTGCGCCTGGAGAACCGCGGGTCCAATCCGGTGCTGATCCTCGATGGCGAGGAGCTCATTGGCGCCAAGCAGAACCGCGTCGTCAATCTGACCATCCTTGTTGCCGGCAACTCCGCGCTCACGATCCCCGTCTCCTGTGTCGAGGCGGGCCGCTGGCGTGCCCGGTCACGCGCGTTCACGTCGACGCCGCGCACGCAGTACGCGAGCGGCCGCGCGAAGCGTGTGGCGCAGGTGTCGCTGTCGATGGAGCTGCGCGGCGCCCGTCTGTCGGATCAGGCGGACGTGTGGGCCGACATCGCGGCGAAGTCAGCGCGGCTGAAAGCCATCTCGCCGACCTCGGCGATGGAAGCGCTCTTCATCGATCACTCTGCTTCGATCGATGCGTTCGTCACCGGCTGCCAGCCGGTCGACGGCCAGATTGGCGCACTCTTCGCGGTCAACGACTCCATCGTCGCGCTCGATCTCTTTGACCGGCCGTCAACGCTTCACCGCATGCTCCCGAAGCTCGTTCGTGGAGTCGCGGTCGATGCGATCGATGGACGCCGCTCCGATGCGTCCGATCACGCTGCGAACGTCGTCCCTGCGCTCGCGCAGCAGTTCCTCGCCGTCACCAGTGCCGCGCCCCAACACACGGTGAAAGCGCTTGGGCTCGGCGACGATGTGCGCCTGAAGGGCCCGCACCTCGCCGGCGCCGCGCTCGTCGTCGATCAGCACGTCGTTCATCTCAGCGCGTTTGCGGTGTGACGCAACGCTCGTCCGTCAACCACTCAAGTGACTTCCGCGGATGCGGAAGGAGGATCCAGTGAGCCGAAAAGCAGCCGTCTTGGTATCTATTCTCTTCATCATGTCAGCCGCATGCGGCGGCGGCGGGTCTTCATCCTCGTCGACGCCAACCACGCCGACGACTCCGACGCCGCCCGCACCGACCAACCGGGCACCGGTGATCAATTCGCTGAACTTCGCGCCGTCCTTCGGTATCGCTGGCCTGACCCGATTCGAGTTCAACGCGTCGGCGTCGGATCCTGACGGCGATGCGGTCAGCTATGCCTGGGATGTTGCCGGCAACGCGTTCACCGGCACGAACGGGTCTGTAACATTCATCAATCCGTTCGATGGCGTTGCTCGCGTTACTGTCACCGACAGCAAGGGAGCCACGGCTAGCGACACGCGTTCATTCGTGGTCGGTAGCATGACGGGCAGTTGGCTCATCACGAGCGGACCACTGGTGGGCGCCTCCTTCAATCTGACCCAGGGAGCCACGGGTCTTGTCAGCGGTTCGTTCGCACTACCCGGCATCGGCAATGGCAACACAGATCCCGCGGAGCCGGGTCGAATGAATGCGGCAGCGCAGCTGGCCATGCGCGTGAAGATCGGCCGATTCACCGACTTCAACATGAACGGCACAATGGATTCGACCGGTCGCGTGGTTAGTGGAAGCCTGCAAGGTTCCGGCTTTACGGGCCAGCCGTTCACGATGCGCAAGTAGCCGGGGTCTTCGACCCGATCGCCGATTGGCCTTCCTGAGCGCACGCGCCTGTTGCGTTGAACGGGCGCGTGCATTGATGGTTCTGCGTCGAGCGGGCGCAGGCGCGACAATGCCGAGAAGGTCACCCTCAGCAATAATGCGACAGTTGACAATGAGACAGTAACTGTCATATAACGTGCAGCGTGGCGGATGACCCGCGCTACGCCATCGGCGACCTTGCGGATTTGGGCGGCGTGTCGCGCCGCACGGTGCGCTACTACGTCCAGGAAGGCCTGCTCCCGGAGCCTTACGGCGTGGGGCGCGGCAATCATTACGGTCCCGAGCACCTCGATCACCTGCTGAAGGTCAAGTCGTTGCAGGAGATGGGCCGAACGCTCGATGACATCCGGCGCGCGCTGAATCACAAAGGCCGTCCCGACAAGCAGAAGGCCCCTCCATCGTCGCCCGAACGGACGGTCTTTCGGCGAATCACACTCGCGCCGGGTGTCGAACTGAACGTGGCCGGCGACGTGCGCCTGCCGAGCCCTGGAAAATTAACCGAACTTGCTGCGTGGTGCCGCGCGCATTTCCGCGCGCATCCCGGAGAAGAGGACAACGATGCCTGAACAACTCACCGCTCCACGCGCCGGTCTGTTCACGAAGCAGCACGTTCCGGTTCCGCTCGACGGCGTTTCGATCGAGGCCGAGATCTCAACCTTCTGCGTGCGCGTTGTGATCACGCAGCGGTTCGTCAATCGCGAGGCCACGCCAATCGAGGCCGTCTACGTCTTCCCGCTGGACGAAGGCGCCGCGGTGTGCGGATTTGAAGCCATCATCGACGGCACGCTCGTCGTCGGCGAAGTGAAGGAACGCGACGAAGCGTTCAACATGTATGACGAGGCCATGGAAAAGGGGCACGGCGCCTACCTTCTGGACGAGGAACGGCCCGATGTTTTCCAGGCAAGCGTGGGCAATCTGCCGCCAGGGAAAGAGGTCCTGCTAAAGCTCGCGTATGTAACGGAATTGACTGTCGCGGGCAGCGGGCTGAGGTTCTCGATCCCGACCACCGTGTCGCCACGCTACGCGCCGGCCGCGGACCAGGTCGGTCTCGGGCGGCCCGATTCAGAGACGCTCAATCCACCCGTCGCATGGCGCGTGCCCTACGGTCTCGACCTATCGGTCAGGCTCAGCATGGCCGGCGCGATCACGCGCGTCGAGTCCGCGTCGCATCCTGTCTCGGTCTCGATGAATGGCCAGGACGCAACCGTGACGCTGTCCCAGCGCGACGCGGCACTCGATCGCGACTTTGTTTTGTCGATCGACGCCGCCGGCATGGACCTTCCGCACGCACGAGTGGAGCGCGACGACGATGGCAACGAATCGATAGCTGTTGCATTCGTGCCCAGGCTGGGCGACGCGGCAACACCGGGCGAGATCGTTTTTCTGGTGGATCGCTCCGGATCGATGGGCGGCAAGTCGATCGCTGAAGTCCGCAACGCGCTTCAGCTCTGCCTGCGCTCGATGATTCCGGGGTGCTCTTTCAATATCGTTGGATTCGGATCGAGGTTCGATCGCCTCTTCCCCGAGAGCCGTGCCTACGACGAGCAGAGCCTCGCGAAAGCCAGCGAACACGTCTCGCAACTGGACGCCGACCTGGGTGGGACGGAGATTGTGCCTGCACTGAAAGCCGTGCTCGAGCAGCCGAAACACCGGGCACTCGTGCGCCAGGTCGTGATCCTGACTGACGGCCAGGTCACCAACACTGACGCCGTCCTCGCGCTGGCGAAGACGCACGCGGCGCACGCGCGGATCTTCACCTTCGGTATCGGCGCCGGTGCGAGTCAACACCTGGTCAATGGTCTGGCGCGGGCGGGGGGAGGTGTTGCGGAGTTCATTTATCCGGGAGAGCGAATCGAGCCGAAGGTGATCCGACAGTTCGGCCGGTTGCTGTCTCCCGCATTGACGAACGTTCGAGTGGAATGGAACGGCATCGAGGTGACGCAGGCCCCTGCCGTTATTCCGCCAGTGTTCTCCGGTGGTCGTGTGTTGCTCTATGGTTTCGTGAAACAAGGAATTCAGAGCGCAGTACCGGCATGCGCACGCCTGTACGCGGAGGCTCCCTCGGGTCCGGTGACGTTCGACGTGGCAATCGATCGCGCGAACATGTCCACCGGGCGTACGGTCGCGACGCTCGCGGCGCGCGCCCGCATTCGCGAGTTGGAGGAAAGCCCGGAGTGGACGGCCGCGCGCGGCTCACGGCAGGCCCACCGTCAGGTTAGTGGCGCCACGAAGGAGATCATTGCGCTCAGCACGCGCTACGGCTTGATCTCTCGCGAGACGTCATTCGTCGCGATCGAGCGGCGCGACACGCCGGTGCAGGGGGACATTCAGCTTCGTCGGGTGCCGGTCGCACTGACCAGCGGATGGGGAGGCCTGGAGGAACAGTATCTGATGTTTGGGGGTCTTGTTACTCCTTCGTCGATCCCTGTGGCTGCAGCGCTGTCGCTAGGGGGGCCACGACCGGGGGCCGCGGCGCCTATGAGCCGCTTGAGGCGCTTTTTCGCAGCCCCACCGAAGGTCGAGCGCAGTTATTCCGAAGATGTTGAATTCGCGCGCGCGGCACCGCTGCCAGACCCGATGCATGCGCTCGTTGGATTGCAGCGCGCTGACGGCTCTTGGGACCTCACGAACGCCTTCGCACGCGCGATCGACCAGGACCTCGGCGACCTGGAGTCGGCGTTCGCCGGCGCCACGGGTCCTCGGGACGAGGTCCGAAAGGCGTGGGCGACGGCACTCGCGCTCGCATGGCTCGAACAGCACGCCGGTGATGCTGAACCCCTGTGGCGCATGCTTGCGCGCAAGGCGCTGAAGTGGCTCGACCGAGTGCAGGCGCGGCCAGCCGAAGGCACCTGGGCTGAGACTGCAGCGAAATTCCTGCAGGCGAAGTAGAATGCGGCGATCGTGGACGCGGTCGCCACACCTCCCGTCGTAACTCGAGTACAGACCCGCGATGCGGCCGTCACGGCACCCGTGGCCGCCGCGTCGCGCATCACCTCTATTGATGCGTTCCGCGGGTTCGTCATGTTCCTCATGCTCGCGGAGGCGATGCGCCTGTGGACGCTCCACGACGCGTTCCCCACGAGCCGGTTCTGGGCGATCGTTGCCTACAACACCACGCACGTCCCGTGGCAGGGCTGCTCCCTGCACGACCTGATTCAGCCGGCGTTCTCGTTCCTCGTCGGCGCGGCGATGCCGTTTTCGATCGCGTCCCGTGCCACGCGGGGACAGAGTTTCGGCCGCATGCTGCTGCACGCGATATGGCGAAGCGTGGCCCTGATGGCGCTGGGCATCTTCCTGCGCTCGATGGAACGGCCGACTACCTACTGGACGTTCGAGGACACGCTGACGCAGATCGGCCTGGGGTACACCTTCTTGTTCCTGCTGGCGTTTGCGCGCCTGCGCACACAGGTCGTAGTGTTCACGGCGCTGCTCGCAGGCTTCTGGCTGGCGTTCGCGCTATATCCCGCGCCCGGCCCGGACTTCGACTACGCACGTGTCGGCGTCCCGGCGAACTGGCCGCACCTCTACACGGGATTCCTGTCGCACTTCAACAAGAACTCGAACCTGTCCTGGGCGTTCGACGCCTGGTTCCTGAATCTCTTCCCGCGCGAGAAGCCCTTCCTCTTTAATAGCGGCGGATGGTCGACGCTCAGTTTCATTCCGACGCTGGCGACAATGATGCTGGGCCTGTGGTGCGGGCAGTGGCTCAAGTCGTCGCGCCCCGCCGCTGAGAAATTCAAAGGCCTGATCGTCGCCGGTGTGACGCTCGTGCTGGCCGGTCTCATCTTTCAATGGCTGCACATCGTTCCGATCGTCAAGCGCATCTGGACCTCGTCGTACACGCTCTACAGCGGCGGCCTGGTCATCCTGATGCTCGCGGGGTTCTATG